>CAYZJE010000022.1:0-30373 GCA_964478485.1 uncultured Syntrophobacter sp.
CTTCGACCGTTCGAGAAGCCTCACGGCAGGCTTCCTCGACGGCCTTCAGTTCCGAGCCCGTCGAGGAATCAGCATGAACGGAAAATTCTTAAGATTATCAATCCCCTCCCCGTTCGCCCTGAGCCCTGTCGAAGGGTGAACGTGAGTTTTTCAGCAGAATCTATTTCTGATATCTGACCTCTGATCACTGATCGCTGTCATCTGATCACTTTCGTTGCCTTCATCAGCGTCCACTGCGGAATAGTCAGGCCAATTTGCTTGGCCGTCTTGAGATTGATCACAAACTCAAACTTCATCGGCTGCTCGACGGGAAGGTCAGCGGGCGTCGTGCCTTTGAGAATTCTGTCCACGAAATAGGCGACGCGCCGGTAGCTCTCCATGATGTCCGCCCCGTAGGACATGAGGCCGCCGGCTTCTACAGCTTCTTTGGTGCTGTACATCGACGGCAACCGGCTCTTTAACGCGAAGTCCGCGATCCGTTTTAGGTTGCCAAATATGAGCGGCCCCCCTCCGGCGGGAAAGAGTCCATCCGGGCGCCGCTTGTTCAGCGCAGCGAATAGCTTCTCGAAACCGTCGGCAGATCGAACCTCCCACGGTTGAATAGTTAACCGCAGCGCACGCGCCGCGACCGGGAGATGCTCTTTGACATCGAGCAAATTCCCCGACGCGACTGGATCGTAGAGAACCGCGATACGGACAACTTTTGGAACGGCCTCTTTGAGCAGCTCCAGCCGCTTCCCGCCTAGGTCTCTGTTGAGGTTGGTAATGCCAGTGATATTGCCGCCGGGACGGGCAATGCTTTCAACGAAGCCTGCTTCCACAGGGTCGATCCCAGCACCCACCATAACGATGGGAATCGTCTTGGTCGCATTCTTGGCTGCCCGGATCAAGACGTCACCTCCCGCGGCCACGATGACATCAACCTTAAGATGCACCAGCTCGGCCGCAAGCTCAGCAAACCGATCGAGCTTCCCGTCAGCATATCGGTACTCGATGGCGATGTTTTGTCCTTCTATTTGGCCACGCTCGCGCAGAGCCAGCCGAATTCCCTCGGCACGGCCGGACTCGCCAGATGGATTGAACTGCGATAGATACCCTATCCGCGGGACTTTCTTCGGCTGCTCGGGCTCGGTGCAAGAAGCAGTTGTCAGAATAAAAATTCCCATTTGCCGGATGGCGGTTCTTCTATTCATTTTTTTCTCCTCAACTTTTCACTCTTCACTTCTGCCGACCCAAGATCGCTTCAGAAGGAAAAATCTGAAATTCTTACTGTTGCCTATTGCCTTCCTTGATCACCTTGGTCGCCCTGAACAGCACTGTCTGCGGAATCGTCAGGCCGATCTGTTTCGCCGTTTGTAAATTGATCTCAAACTCGAACTTCATCGGCGCTTCAATCGGCAACTCCGCCGGCTTCGTGCCCTTGAGGATCTTGTCCACGTAAACGGCCGCGCGGCGGTCCGAAACGTTACGGTCTGCACCGTAAAACATAAGGCCGCCGGCTTCCACCCAATCAGTCGCTGTGCCGATGGCCGGTAGACGATTTTTGATTGCTAACTCCGCTACCCGCTTTAACTGAGCAGAATCGTACCCCTGGAGGCGCGCGAGAATACCGTTGGCCCGTTCTTTGGTGATTGCTCGAAATGCATCCTCGAAATCTTCCGGTCCCCGAACCACCACGGAGATAATCTGTATTTTCAACACTCGTGCGGGAACCTCCAGCTCTTTTACAAAGATCTCATTCGCTGGACCCGCTCCCCCTAGAATGGCCACACGAGTGAGTTTCGGCACGATCTCCTTCAGCAGCTCCAAAACTTTTCCCGCTAACTCTGCGCCAATGTTTGTCAGACCTGTTACATTCCCGCCGGGCCGAGCATAGCTGGCGACGAGCCCCGTCCCCACTGGATCTTGGCTATTCGTTATGACGATAGAAATCGTGCTGGTGGCTTTCTTGAGAGCCAGGGCCGCTTGCGTATTATCTGTCACAATCATGTCCAGCTTCAGACGGACTAGCTCGGCGGCGAGATCGGCGTAGCGCGCCGTCCTACCCTCCGCCGTCCGATACACAATGGCAATGTTCTTGCTCTCGACATAGCCGAGATCGCGCAGTCCCAGGATAAATGCCGGTGAAGGACCAGAGCCGGCGCGGGCCAGATAACCGATCCAAGGGATTTTCGCCGGCTGCTGCGCGTGGGCTAGAGAAGCAGTAGTCAGAATAAAAATTCCCATTTGCCGGATGGCGGTTCTTCTGTTCATCTTTCCTCTCCAGTTCTTTGCCGACAGCCGCCGCGGCCGGACCGTGTTCTCCCGCGCTCACTCAGAATCGCCGCGTGGCTACCGATTAAGTGTCGCCGATCGAATCCTTACACCACGTTGCCTCAATAGCGCAATCGTAAGGCCATATCGCGAAAGTCAAAAATTAAAAAGGTAAAAGTTTCGACCCTTCGAATCACTCTGCGAGCACTGTTTCTCCGTTGTGAATACTTCTTCACAGGCACGTAGACAATTTCGTGTCGAGAATCGTCAATGGAAGATCGGGAAACGCCATCCTCGATCATCGATCCTCCATCATCGACGATCTTCAACCCGCTACAGCACCTGAAATCCCGCTTTGAGAACAGCGCGCAGAAAATCATCGATGTGCGATTGGCTCGGGTCGAAGTCGAGGACGGCGACGCTGCGTTCGAGGCTGAAATCGATCTTTACGACTCCGGGAACTGCGTTAAACGCTTCACGAAGAATCGGGAGATTTTCGCTCTTGAGGCCGCCGATGGAAAGTATCGCGGTTTTGGTCGTGGTTTGGGCCATGGTCAAGTCAATTTGACAGAAGTCTGAGGCTGGATCAATTGGACGTTCGCTGTAAGAGCCTGTATAGCTCAAGGCGAAACTCCGGTTAGAGCCAAGTCCCAACGGGCTTCGCAACGTTTTCACTATGACCGATATCCCCGCTGAGCTTTACGCTCTCGCCAACGCGTTTTTGTTCGCTCTGCATAATATTCTGACCAAGAAGGCGCTGCGCTACTCCAACCCAGCCACCGGGGTGATCAGCAGCCTGTTGATCAACATCGTTTTTCTCTGGAGCGTGGCGATCCTATTCGTGCCGCTTGAGCCGCTCACCAGCGCATCGATCTGGATCTTTGTCGTGGTCGGGTTTTTTCAGCCCGGACTGACCCGTCTGCTCACCTACAAAGGCATCGACGCGCTCGGCGTGGCGATTACCGATCCGATCCGCGCCAGCACGCCGCTGTTTAGCGCGTTCATGGCGATCGTCTTTTTGGGCGAGCAAATCACTTTGCCGATCGTCATCGCCACCTTGATGATCATCGGCGGGATTACCCTACTGTCGTGGCGCAGAGGGTCGGTGAAGTTCGTCGGTTCGGCGGTTTATCTTTGGTATCCGATCGCGGCATCGGCTTTGGCCGGCGCGTCGCAAGTCGTGCGTAAGTTCGGCCTGGCCTCCGTGCCCCACCCGTTTCTCGCCGCCGCGGTGACCGCTAGTTCGTCGCTCGTCGTGTCGGTTCTGACGATGTGGTACGTCGAGAAAACTCAGGAGAGCTGGCAAATGAACCGACAGTGTTTTTGGTGGTTTCTCTCCGGCGGCATCGTCGTCAGCTTCGCCATGACGTGCATCTACTATGCGCTCGATCTCGGCAAGGTATCCGTGGTGATTCCGATCGCCAGCACCGGCCCCCTGTTCTCGCTAATCTTGACGGCGATCTTTCTGCGCGACGTCGAGCGGGTGACTGTGAGAATTGTCTTGAGCGCGGCAATGATAGTCGGCGGCGTGATGTTAATCAGTTGGTGGAAGTGAAGGATTGCTGAATTCAACGAAGGGCACATAGGTTACGTAGAGGAAAATTCGGATTCGAAGGATTGGCCGCAAAGAACGCAAATCACGCAAAGAAACAAAACCGATGCCGAACTTGACGCGCTGAATACAAGAGGGCGGGTTTCAAACCCGCCCCTACGGGTCCGGACTTTTTTGCCAACTTTGCGTTCTTTGCGGCTAAATAAGTCCTCGAATCAGATCGCGGCCGGTTGGTCGAGCTCGAAGCCGAGATCGCGGATCATTTGGTGGGCGTCGGTGGCGTCTTGGCCCGGCGTGGTGAGATAGCCGTTGACGAACATCGAGTTGGCAGGGTAGAGGCTTAGCGGTTGCAGCGAGCGCAGATTTACTTCTCGGCCGCCGGCGACGCGGATTTCTTTGCTCGGGTTGACGAAGCGGAACAGGCAGAGAGTTTTCAAGCAGCGCTGCGGCGTGAGCTCTCGTTTCTGCTCGAAGGGGGTCTTGGGAATTGAATTTAAAAAATTCACCGGGATCGAGTCGATGTCCATGGCGCGGAGCGTCATGGCCAGATTGATGATATCATCGTCGCTTTCGCCCATGCCGATGATGCCGCCGGAGCAGGTACCGATGCCGGCGCTCTTGACGCTTTCAATCGTCGCGACGCGGTCGTCGTAGGTGTGGGTGGTGACGATCTCGGCGTGGTGCTCGCGGCTGGTATTCAAATTATGATTGACCCGGCCGACACCGGCTGCCGCGAGTTTTTTTGTCTTGTCTTCATTCATTAACCCTAACGAGCAGCAAACGTTCATGCCGGTCTGGGCTCTGATCTCGCGCACGGCGTCGGCGATCTCGTCGATTTCTTTATGGGTCGGGCCGCGGCCGCTGTTGACGATACAAAATCGCACCGCGCCGGCGGCTTTGGCCCCTTTGGCGCTTTCGACCAGTTTCTCTTTGGACATGAAAGTATATTTTTCGACCGGGGCTTCGGATACCGACGATTGCGAACAGTAGTGGCAGTCTTCCGGACAGAGACCGCTCTTGGCGTTTTGCAGTACGTGAATTTGCACGCGCTTGCCATAATAATGGTGGCGGACTCTGAATGCCGCGCTCAGGATTTCCGGCAACTGTTCGTCGGGCGCGTTGAGAATTGCTTGCAATTCTTCCCGCTCAGGAAGGATGCCTTGAAGTGCTTTGTCCGCCAGTTGCTGAAAGTCCATTACTTACTTCCTCCAAAAGTTAGTCAGTTTTTAACATGCGAGGTTTACCCATGCAATCAACGTGTGGCTGTGCAGGGCCGGAGGTTTGTAACGCTTATGTCGCCGACGGGCGTTGCAGGGAATTGTCAGCATCCGCATAAAATGCCGCACTTGGCGTGCTTTGCGTTTTTGCGCGAGTCAGCTCTTTGCCGATTCGGTAACCCAGATGAGCATCAGCGCATTCATGGCGCGCCCTCAGCCGGCCGCGCGTTCCAAAGCGAGCGCTGTTAATTTCTTGAGATCGGCTTTGCCGGAGCCGAGGATAGGGATGGCGTCGATCCAGTGGATATTTTCTCGCTTGGGTATCCAGAGCTTTGGTAGATCGGTTTGGTTAAGCTTGCTCCACAATTCATCTCGACTGATGCCGTTTTGAGAGTAAAAGGCGACCAGCTTCTCGCCGCGCTGGGGGTCGGGAACCGCTGTCACCGCCGAGGCAGGGCTGCCGATAACCTGATTGATGATTTCTTCGATTTTGACGTGCGGTACCATTTCGCCGCCGATCTTGCTGAAGCGCGCTAAACGGTCGGTGATGCGGATGAAGCCGTCTTCGTCGATGCTGGCGATATCCCCGGTAACGTACCAGCCGCGCCGCAGCACTTGATCGCTGAGAGTCTCTTGATTGAGATAACCGAGCATGACGTTGGGGCCTTTGATCAGAAGCAGTCCTTCTTCGCCCGGTCCGAGCGGCTGTCCAGTGTCGGCATCGACAATCTTCGCCGCGACGCCGGGGATCGGATGGCCGACGGTGCCGGGCTTGTGGCCGATCTGTTTGTCCTTGCCGTCGACGACATCCGGCGTATTGACCGCGACCACCGGCGCCAGCTCGGTACAGCCGTAACCTTCGAGAATCGTCAAGCCAAATTTTTCCTGGTACCCCTTGGCGATTTGCTCGCGCAATTTTTCCGCGCCGGCGATCAGATAGCGCAGCGAGGCGAATTCTTCTTTGCTGCAGCGGCGCCAGTAGCTGACAAAAAAAGTCGGTGTGCTGATGAGCAGCGTGGCGCGATACTTTTGCACCGTCTCGCCGATGGTCTTGGCGTCGGTGGGGTTGGCGTGATAGACCGCGCCAAAACCGGCGAGCAGCGGCAGCCAGAGCGTGCCGGTAAAACCGAAGGAGTGAAATAGCGGTAGCACGCCCATGATCCGATCGCGCGGCGTGAACTGAATCACTTGGCCGATGGCTTCGACGTTGGACAGAATATTGTGGTGCGACAGCATGATGCCTTTCGGTATGCCGGTGCTGCCGCTGGAAAAAATCACGGTCGCCAGATCGTGTGACCGCTGTTGTTTTAGCGCGCGCCGATTGAGCCAGCTGGCCGGCAGAAGAAATGCTTTGAGCGCGGTGGCGAGCTTTTTGCCGTCGGTGAAGCTTTGCCGAATCGCTTCGACGTAGACCATGCCGTCCATCGTTTCCAGGTTGGCCTTGGCCAAAAAAACCTCGGAGGTGATGATGGTTTTGATCTTGCATTGAGCGACGGCTGCAGCCATCGATTCCTTGCCGGCGGTGAAGTTCAAGTTCACCGGCACTTTGCCCGCCAATTGAACCCCGACATTCACCAGCGCGCCGCCCACCGATGCCGGCAAAAGTACCCCGACCATTGCGTCCCCGGAACAATTTTTTCGCACCCAGCCGGCGAAAAGTAGACTGCCGATCAAAGTTTTGCCGTACGTCAGCTCGGTGCCCGTCGTGTCCGCCATGCAGAAGGAGCGCCAACGGCGCTTGGCCATCTCAACGAACTTGGTATGCAGCAGTTCTTTGGCGCTGTGGCGGTATCCGACGGCTTCGCTCTCCAGTTCCAAGATCGCGCTGCGCACTTGAAACGGGCTGGCGCTCGGCGGCAACGGCGCGCCGAATGAAACGGTCACTGGATACGGCCACATCTTGGGCCACTTCCAAAAGAAGCGGTCGTCCTTGAAGCTAAAGATGCTGCCCCAGAGCTGGTCTAAATGAATTGGCACGATCGGAATGTTGGTGCCCTCGACGATTTTCTCGAAGCCGCGCTTGAACGGCAGCAATCGGCCGGTGCGGCTGAGTGCGCCCTCGGCGAAGATGCAGACGACGTGGCCCTTGTCGAGCTCGTTGCGGGCGCGCTTGAGCGATGCGACGATATCGCGCCGGTTGTTGGCCGACACCGGTATCGAACGCATCAAACGGAAAAACCAATTGAGCGCCTTGAGATCGTAGTAGTCGCGGTGCAGCATGAAGCGGACAAAGTCGGGAAAACAGGCGCCGATCAGCAGCGCGTCGACGAAGGAAACATGGTTGGACACCAACAGCGCCCGGCCATGCACCGGGATGTTTTGTTCGCCGACAATGCGGATTCGATACAACGTGTGGGTGAGCAGCCAGACGATGAAGCGAACGACGTAGTCGGGCAGGAGATAAAGTATGACGATAGTTCCCGCGATGGTGAACAGGCCGATGATCAGTATGATCGTATCGGGCGCCAGCTGCAGCGGCGCTTGCATTAGCCAGTGGACGCCCGCGGCCAAGGCGATGCCGACGGTATTTAAAAAATTATTGGTCGCGATCAGTTGGCCTTTTTCTTCCTTGCCGCTGCGTTGCTGCAAGAGCGCGTTCAGCGGCACGGCGAAGAGACCCGCGGAAAAGCCGAGCAGGACGAAGGCAAACGCCGTGTAGCCATACGACGGCGCCGACCACGCCACCAGGGCGAGGCAAAAGCCCATCAGGATCGAGCCGAGTGGTACCAGGCCGAGCTCGATGTGGTCGCCGGAGAGCCGGCCGGCGGCGAGACTGCCGAGGCCGATGCCGACGGCGAGAAATGTCGCGAGCAGGCCGATGTGAAATTCATCGAGCTGGAGCAGTTCTTTGCCGAACGACAAGATGTTGATATTCACCAGCGCGCCGAGAAACCAGAAATAGGAAATGCCGACGACGGTCAGCCACAGCGGCCGGTCTGCGCGCAACCGGCGCAGGCCGTCGACAATTTCGCTGAACGGATTGAGACGGAAAAGCTTGGCCGCGCCCGAGGCGGGAACGCGCGGAATCCCAACGCTCGTGTAATAACCGGCGACGGCGATGGCGATCATCAAGAGGCCGATGAGCGGCAGGTTGTCTTTCCACAGCTTGAAGATGGCGCCGCCCAGCGACGTGCCCAAGATGATCGCCATGAAGGTGCTCATCTCCAGCAGCCCGTTGCCGCGCGACAGCTCTTTTTCGGGCAGCATCTCCGGCAAGATGCCGTACTTGGCCGGACTAAAGAACGCCGCGTGCAGGCCCATCAGAAACACCGCCGCCAACATCGGCTGAATATGGCCGGTGCTAAAAGCGCCGAGAGCCAAGACCATGACGACGATCTCAAAACCTTTCACCGCGACTAAGATCGTGCGCTTGCTGTAAACATCGGCGACATGACCGGCGTAGCCGGAAAATAGCGCCGAGGGCAAGATGAACAGAAAAGCGATCAGCTCGACGTAACCGTCGGCGCTCGTCGCCGCCAAGTTGAGCGCGACGAAGGAAACCACCATCTTGAGAAAGTTATCGTTGAAGGCGCCCAGGAATTGGGTGCTAAAGAACGAGAAGAAGCCTGGCTGTCTCAACGTCTCGGCGTAGTTTCCGGTGGCCATGTCGATTTCTTATAAGCCCCGCCTCAAGAGGCGGGAACAACTAAATGGGGTTTCCAAAGGGGGCGAGCATCCCCTTTGCCAAACTTAAATAGGCAGCGGGGTTCAAACCCAGCTCGCGAATTCACTTGTTTGCTAATTTACTCGCGTCCGCGCGCTACGGCAAGTTCAAGCCATTGAGTTACGCGACAATTTTCGCATTTAAATACTCTTGCACGGCGGCGCCGAACTCAGCATAATTCAACGCCATGGAAATGAATCGGCTCCAGGTCTCTCAGTGGCAGAACTATCCAGGCTTGCTGCACGGCTTCATGGGCCGGGGCGGCGGCAAGAGCGTCGGCGCTTATGCCGGATTGAATGTTTCTTACCGCGTCGGCGACGATCCCAAGGTGGTCAGTCAAAACGTTTGCGACATGAAACTGGCGGTCGGCATCCATGACGGCAAGATCGTCACCATGCGCCAGATGCATGGCGACAACATTATTGAGATCAATGACAAGCAGCTTAAGGAAGCGGGCGAAGCCGATGGCATGGTGACGGCTGAGCAGGGCGTGTACCTGGGCGTTCTAACCGCCGACTGCGTGCCGCTCTTGTTCATCGCGCCCAAGCAAAGATTGGCGGCCGCGGTGCATGCCGGCTGGCGCGGCACCCACGCCGGCATCGCTGACAAGACCGTGCGCTTGTTCAAGAGCCAATACGATGTCGCAGCGAGCGAATTGGAAGTGGCGCTCGGTCCGTCCATCGGTGTGTGCTGTTATGAAGTCAACGACGACGTCGCCGGACCGCTGATGAAGAAATGGGGATCGTTAACGACCCCGAGCATCGCGGTCAAGAACGGCAAGTCGTTGGTCAATTTGAGCCGGCTCAATCGCGATATTCTCAGAGAATCGGGCGTGCCGGGCAAACAGCTCTTTCAAATCGGACCGTGCACCGCATGTTCGGCCGAAGATTTTTTCTCCTACCGCCGCGAGCGCAGTGAAACCGGCCGGCAGATCAGCGTCGTTGGCTGGCTGCCTCGCTGACCTGGATTCCCGCGCCTCGGCTAGAGGCCGAGGGATGCCCAAAAATGTCGAATCGAGGACAGCCTATTTTCCGTCATTCCCGCGAAAGCATGTCCTGAGCCCTGTCGAAGGGCGGGAATCCAGGTTGTGTGTCATTGCCTCTTCGCCAGTGCACTGGATGCCCGCCTGGATTCCCGCCTTCGCGGGAATGACCGAGCGGCGAAGCTTTCTCTTGACGGCTGAGCGCGAAGCGGCTAGCGTTGGCGCAAATTCATTTTACAACCGCGAGTCCAGTAACGGAGGAGAAGTATGAAACTCTCACGGCGTAATTTTCTCACCAAGGTGACCGTTGGCGTCGCTGGCATGTCGCTGATGCGCGATTTTGCCTGGGCCCAGGCGAAGGGCAAGCTGGGTTACATGAAGATCGTCGATAACGCGGCCATGTTCATGGCGATGGAGAAAGGTTTCTTCAAGGCGGAGGGTTTGGAATTAGAAACCGTGCCGTTGGCCGGCGGCGCTCCGATCGTCAACGGCGTGACTTCGGGCGACTTGCAATTTGGCTGGAGCAACGTGATCTCGCTCTATCAGGCCCATGCGGAAGGTTTCGATTTCAAACTGATCGCCGGCGGCGCGACTAACGTCAGAGGCAGCAACGAGTCCCATGCGATCATCGTCGGCAAGGATTCGCCGATTAAGAGCGCCAAAGATCTCGAAGGCAAAATCGTCGCCGTCAACACGCTCAACAACATCGTTCATCTATTGGCGATGGCTTGGGTCGATAAGAATGGCGGCAATTCGAGTAAGATAAAATTTGTCGAGATTCCGTTTCCGCAGATGGAACCGGCCATCGTGGCCGGCAAGGTCGACGCGATCAGCGTGCACGAGCCCTTCGCCGCCGTGGCGGCGCGACGGCCCGAGACGCGTGTGCTGGCCAATCCTTGGGGCGATGTTTTGCCAAAGTTTTTAATCGCGAGTTGGTTCGCGTCGGAAAAGTGGATTCAAAAAAATAACGAAACGGCCCGTGCCTTCGTGCGCGCCGTCAATCGCGGCGTCGACGCGATTCATGCCGACAAAGACGCCAGCCGCGCGGCGATGATCAAGTGGGCCGGGTTGAATCCCGACTTCGCCGGCAAAATCGGCTTGCCGCTTTTTGAAAAAGGCGTATTGGAGAAAGACCTCCAAGTGACCATGGATTTGACCTACAAGTACAAGATGATCTCCAAGCCGCTCAAAGCGAAGGACGTGCTGAGCGATCTGGCAAGGAAAGCGTAGGGATAAAATTGGAGTACTGGAGTACTGGAGTGGTGGAGTAATGGGTTCTTAATTCCCAACACTCCAATACTCCAACACTCCATTCTTCGCCGCTCCCGTGCCTATCCTCGAGATCCAGAACCTTTCCAAAAGTTACCGGCAAGCCGGCGGCGCGACCACTGTAGCGATCGGCAACATCACTTGCCAGGTCGAAACCGGTGAGTTTGTTTCTTTCGTCGGGCCGTCCGGCTGCGGCAAGACGACGTTGCTCATGTCGATCGCCGGCCTGCTGGCGCCGAGCTCCGGCCGCGTGATCGTCAACGGCAAAGAAGTCAGCGGGCCGCCGCGCAACTTGGTTTTGTTGTTTCAGGAGTACAATAAATCGCTGTTCGCCTGGCGATCGGTGTTGGGCAACGTTCGGTTCGGCTTGGACGCGCGCGGTGCACATTCAGCAAGCGCAGATACCAAGGCTCGGGCATTGATCGAGTTAGTCGGTCTCAAGGGGTTTGAAAAGCACTATCCTTGGGAACTCTCCGGCGGCATGCAGCAGCGCGTGGCGATCGCGCGAGCACTGGCTTACCAACCCGAGGTGTTATTGATGGACGAGCCTTTTGGCTCGCTCGATGCGTTGACGCGGTTGGAGCTAGAAGACACGTTGCTCCGGCTCTGGGCCGAATTGAAAACGACGATTCTATTTATCACCCACGACATTGAGGAAGCGATCTATCTCTCCGACCGCATTTGGGTGCTGAGCCGGCGGCCCTCCGAGATCGTACAAGAATTGAAAATCGATTTTTCCCGACCGCGCGATCAAGTGAAGACACGTGCCGAAGCGCGCTTCATGGAACTGCGTAACAATATCTATCGGCAGATCGGCAGTCCTGCGACGCTATGATCGGCGGGAAAAAATTTAATTGGCTCGGCTGGATCGCCTTCGGCTTGTTGTTGCTCCTCTGGGAGCTGGGCGCACGGGCAACGCCAAAGCTGCAACTTTATTTTCCACCGGTCAGTCAGGTTTTTACGGCGCTTGGGCAAGCTCTGATGGCCGGCCCGGTGGCGCAACATTTCGGCGTGACTCTCGGGCGCTTCTTCGAAGGCTATTTGCTTTCAGCGGCGCTCGCCGTCACTCTCGGCGTGTTGCTCGGCTACGTGAGGTTTTTGCACAGCCTGTGCGAGACCGTGATCGAACTCATGCGGCCGATGCCTTCGGTGGCGATCATTCCGGTGGCGATTTTGCTGCTCGGCATCGGCGACTCGATGATCGTAGCGGTGACCGTTTACGCCAGTGTCTGGCCAATCCTCATCAATACCATCGACGGCGTGCGCCGCGTCGAGCCGATATTGATCAGCACCGGGCGCACCTTCGGTCTCAAACAACGGCAGATTTTGCGGCAAATTATTTTGCCCGGCGCGGCGCCGTACATCGTTACTGGCTTGCGCATCGGGTTGTCCATCGCGCTGATTCTGGTGACCACCGCCGAGATGGTGGCCGGCAGCAAGGGTTTGGGTTTTTTCATCCTCGATGAAGAACGGGCGATGAATAGCGCGAACATGTACGCCGGCATCGTCTTGGTGGCGCTGATGGGTTATCTGCTCAATCGGCTGTTTTTGTTTCTAGAAGCGCGCGCGCTGCGCTGGCGCCACGGCATGATGACGCGGCAGGAGGCCTAGGATGCGCGCGGCGAAGCTCAACGGATTATTGTTTCTATTGGGCTTGCTCGCCGTCTGGGAACTCGTCGCGCAAGCGGAATGGATCAACCCGTTGATCGTTCCGCCGCTCTCCAAAATTCTACGAATTTTTTTCGAATTGATTTTCTCCGGACAAATTCCATTGCAAATTTTGGTCAGCATGAAGCGCGCCCTGGCGGGTTACTTTCTCGCCGCCGCGGTATTCATCCCTTTGGGACTCTTCATGGGCTTGTCGCAGACGGTTCACCGTCTGTTCGAAGTGATCGTGGAAATGCTCCGGCCGGTGCCGCCGCCGGTGATGATCCCGGTGGCGTTGCTGTTTTTCGGCCTGGGCGACGAGATGAAGATTTTCGTGATATTTTTCTCCTGCGCCTGGCCGATTCTTCTCAACACGCTCGACGGCGTGCGCAATCTCGATTGGGTTTTGCTCAATACCGCGCGGACGTTCGGTTTGCCGCGGCGAAAAATTGTCTGGCAAGTGATTTTGCCGGCCTGCGCGCCGCAAATCGCCACCGGTCTGCGGGTGAGCCTGCCGATCATGCTAATTCTCGTGGTGATCTCGGAAATGGTCGGCAGCACCGACGGCATCGGCTACTTCGTGCTCGATTCCCAGCGCCGCTTCAAAGTCGCGCAGATGTATGCGGGTATGCTCGCCTTGGCGATCCTCGGCTACACGCTCAATCAGCTGTTCAACTTAATTCACCGTCTGGTCCTACCGTGGCAGTGGGGAATGATGCAGCGAGGGGAATTGGAGTAATGGAGTAACGGGGGATTGGAGTAATGGAGTGTTGGAGTAGTGGAGTGATGGGTTCCGGAATCGCATTACTCCAGTACTCCATCACTCCAACATTCCACTCTTCGTCAGACGACATGCATCCCACCACCCGGCGGCGGCGTCGGTTGGTTCTTGCCGGGAAGCCAAGGCACGTCTTTGCGCGGGCTATTGCCTTTGACGTTGAACTTCGCCCGGCCCATGTTTTCAAATTCGATCTCGATGGTATCGCCTGGATTCACCGGCATGAGGCCTTCGTGAAAGGTTCCAGTCGCAACAACATCGCCGGGGCTGAGGGTAAGAAACCTCGTCAGCCAGGCAATTTGATTTGGCAACTTATGGGCCATCGCGCCGGTATTGTAATTCTGCCTGGGCTCGCCGTTGGTCCAAGATTTAACCACGACGTTGTGCGGATCGGGGATTTCATCCTTGGTGATGATCCATGGGCCGCAGCAGCCGTGGGCGCCTTGGCCCTTGCCGACGAACTGCGTGCGCCGCACCATGCCGCGCGTCGAGATATCGAACATCGGCACGTAGCCGAACACATAGTCGAGGGCTGTTTTCTCCGGTACGTCCTTGGCCGTCTTGCCCATGACGAAGGCGAACTCGGCTTCGGGTTGATAGACCACGCAGTTGGGAATGTCGCGCAGCTCGACTTCGCCGTCCGGGCCGACGAGATCGGGGGATTTATAAAAATATTCGTTGGGAAAATTATCCGCGGTTCGTTCGGGGCGGTCAATATAGTTGCTAAACGCGGCGAGAAATTTGCCTGGTCTCGCGAGCGGGCTGCGCAGTTCGACGCTGCTGAGCGGCACGCCGCTCTGTTCGGCCAAGACTTTTTCGAAGCGCCTGCGGTATTTGCGCCAGCCTTCGATGATCTCTTCCATCACCCGCTGCGGCCCCTTGGCTTTGCGCGCGCTCACGGTGTCGCTCATATCCACGACCATGTTTTCGTTTTTAATAACGCCGATGCGGTCGTCGTTAAATCTTAAGATCTTCAAAGTGTGCTCCTTCTCTGGGCGAAATTGCGCCTATCTTTCCAATAACCGGCGAAAAATGTCAAACCAAATGGTGCTCATCCGAAACCGTTTGCGCCGCTGAAGTCTACGAACGCCACCCAGGTTCCGCGCCAACCGGCAGCCGCAGTTTTGTCGTGTAATACTTCACCGATAATTAAGAGCGGGTTTTTTCGAGGAGTTGCACAGCTTGCGCGGAGAAAAAGGCTTTCACTTCTTTCGGGTCAATCGGACTAAGCAGGTTAACTTTGAGTTGGGCCGCATCGTCAGGAAGTTTTTCCGACTGGGCGAATGCAATCGCAAGATAATATTCATCGAGGCCAGGATCCTTAGTCTTGGCAAGTTCGATCAATCGCTCCAGCGAAAGACCGCCGTTTTTCACAATGAAATAAACGTCGATAAAGTCCCGTTCCTCGGCACGACCGAACAGAGCGAGAAGTTTACCGGCCGCGATATCTTCAAAACTATGAATCCGTAATTCATCTTTCTCGATCGGTTGCTCAAGCACAAAAGGACTATCGTAAGCGAGCTGAATCTTGAAGCTCTCGTCGCCCGCACTCGCAATCGCTTCCCAGAAACTTGCGAAGTTCCTGATTTCCCGAACCTGAATGCCTAAAGTTTCGAGCTTCGATGTGAATTTTCGCGCGACGATGGAAATCAGCGCTTCGTCCGAGGTAAACAGATCAAAATCCTCGGACAGTCGATGCGCCAGGTAAAAGACCGAAAGCGCGGTGCCGCCGGTGAGGTAGAACGCCTTGCTTTCTTCGATTGCCGTAAACGCCTTAAGGATTTTTTTCTGAAAGGGGGTTAGCAGTTCTCCGCTTGGCAAAGTAGTCGCTCCAAAGCTTTTTGATCGGTTTTGGCAGATAGAGTTCGGGCAGTATCCTTTCCACCTCGTCGAGATCGAGGGAACGGATGTCCTCCATTCGGCCATTCATTAATACCTGCTTGATCCACCACTCTCTGTTACCAGGCTTGCTGAGATCGAGGTTTTCCGCCTGATCGAATGACCAAACGATATGCCGCGGAATCTTCATATCGGTGAGGGTAGCCAATTCTAAATGTTATAGCAATTGTGCTCGTACGCACTGGGCATTCGCCGGAACTTTTAAAGTCCTTTGGCTTGGTGTAAGCCAATTGAAGGAGGATTTCCATGCTGCTGATCAACAACCAAGAAGTCGAAAAGCTATTTACCATGAAGGACTGTCTCGCCGCGCTCGAAGACGGCTATGACGATTTACTCAAGGGCGACGCGGTTTACCGGCCGCGTTTGGATTTGTGGATGCCCTGCGAGCGGCCCGACGGATATTACCGTTGGGGCACGATGGAAGGGGCAAGCCGCAAGATCGGCGTGTTCGCGATCCGGATGAAATCGGATGTTGTTTACTGGCCCAACGGCGAGACCGAAGAAAAATATTGCATGCAGCCGGGAACCTGGTGCGGCTTGGTGATGGTTTTCAGCGTGCGCAATGGCGAGCCGCTGGCGCTGATCAACGACGGCCTGCTCCAACATATGCGGGTCGGCGGCTGCGCCGGTTTGGGCGTGAAATATTTATCGCGTGAAGACGCCTGCGATGTCGGCATCTTCGGCTCCGGCGGCATGGCGCGCAGTTACTTGGAAGCGTTCTACGAGGTGCGGAAATTGCGCCGCGTTAAAGTCTTTAGTCCAACCAAGGCGAACCGCGAGCGATTTGCCCAGGAGATGACCGGCAAGTTAGACATTGAAGTAGTCGCGGTGGACGCACCGGAAAAAGTCGTGCGCGAAGCTGACCTTGTCGCGACCTGCACCGATGCCACTCAAATTGTTTTCGACAACCCCGAATGGCTCAAAGAGGGCGCCCATATTACCTGCGTGCGTGCCTGCGAGGTCGGCCCCAAGGTGATCAAGCAATGCGATCTGTCGGTGAAGCTCGGCAAAAATACTATTGAAGCGATGGACGAAGGCATGGTTCGCCTGCACGGCAACGTCGGCTATATCGCCGGCCAGCCGGAGGAGCGCGCGCGCATTCCCAACCCGGCGGTGGATAATTACAAAGGTGATTATTTCAAATACTTCATGGATGTCCGAGCCGGTAAAGTTCCGGGCCGCGTCAATAATCAACAGGTGACATTCTTCATCAACGCCGGCACCCAGGGACTTCAGTTCGCCGCCTGCGCGGGCAAGGTCGTCGAGCTGGCGAAGCAAGCGAAAGTCGGCCGTGAGCTGCCGACCGAGTGGTTTTTGCAAGATATTAGGGATTAAGAACGTTTAGCGTCTGGCGTCTGGCGTCTAGTGTTAGAAGCCAGGGATGAGCTGACGCCAAACGCTGGACTCTAGACGCTAGACGGTAATTAGTAGCCCAGGTCCTCGATCTCGTCGTCGTCCATGCCGAAGTAGTGGGCGATTTCGTGCAGCACGGTGAGGCGGATTTCTTCGCGTAACTCTTCAGGGTCGGGAAAGTCTTGCAACAAGGGCTCGGCGAATATGGTAATCTTGTCCGGCAGCAGCGGCGGGTCGAGCAGGGAACGCTCCGGCAGCGGCACGCCTTCATAAATGCCGTACAATGTGTCATGGCGCGGGTCGAGCCCTTCAGCGCGCAACAGATCGGCGGACGGCCGGTGGTCGACGACGATCTCGACGTTGTCGAGCTGCTCGCGAAACTGGCGCGGCAGTTTTTCAATTATCTGCAAAACTTGTTTTCTAATTTCGTGGTGATTCAACGTTGCTAAGTCTCGCGCAAATGGCTCGCCGCTGCAAGTTTCTCGGCTATGGCACAGAGCTCTTACTAATCGTCTTTTTATCGAGCTGCGCAGTGCCGTTGACACCGGTGCGGCCAGCGCCGTTAGCCGTTAGCGATGATCTTGATGCTGAATCGCTGCGTGCGGCGATTCGCCACAGCCTCGCTTATCTGCAAAAGCTGCCGCTCGAGCGTGTCGTCGGCGAACAGCCACGGCGCTTGACCGCCAAGGCTGTCGTCGATTCGTTGCGGGCGTTCGAAAAGCTGCTTGATCATTGGCAATGTCGCGCCTGTCTCGGCCGCGAGATCGGCGCGCGCTTCGATCTCGTTCCATCGAGCGCCGATGATCAGTTGGCTGAAGTCCTATTTACCGGCTATTATCAGCCGGTCATTGAGGGCAGCTTGGCGCCGACTGAAGTTTTCCGCTTTCCGTTGTACGGCAAGCCGACGGATTTGGCTACGGCGCCGTCGATTGAAGGCGGCGAGATCAGCGTCGGCAGAGTCGAGCAAGGCAAGTTGCTGCCTTATTATTCGCGACGGGATATTGACGAACTAGGTGTATTGAATGGACGCGGCTTAGAAATCGCCTGGGTGAAAGATCCCATCGAAGTTTTCTTCCTCCATATCCAGGGCTCCGGTATCATCCGTCTGCCGGACGGCGGCGAGTTGAGCGTCGGTTACGCGGCGCAAAACGGGCGGCCCTACCGCAGCATCGGCCGGCTGCTCATCGATGACGGCAAAATTACCAAGGAAGAGATGTCGATGCAGCGCTTGCGCCGCTACCTCGGCGACAATCCTCATCAGCAAAGCGAGATCTTTGCTTACAACGAAAGCTACGTTTTTTTTCGCGTCAACCCGGCAGGGGCGCTCGGCAGTCTCGAAGTGCCAGTGACCGCCGGCCGTTCGATCGCCACCGATGCGCGGTTGTTTCCCAAGGGCGCGCTCGCTTTGATGCAAACGGAGATTCCGATCGTCGATGGGGCCGGACAATTGGCGGGCTGGCGGCCGGTCACTCGCTTCGTGCTCAATCAGGATACCGGTGGCGCGATTCGCGGCGCGCAGCGGGCCGATTATTACTTTGGCACGGGCGCTGAGGCGGGCGGCATGGCGGGCTACATGAATCGCCCGGGAAAGCTGTTCTTCTTGGCGTTAAAAAAAAACCAAGCAGAACCCTGAAAAGTGGGGGTTTCAGGCTTTCGTGTAAACCAGGGCTCGGAGATTGCACCGCGGAGGCGCGTCCTTCGACTAAGGCTCAGGATGTGCGGCTTTCCTCCGTTCGTGGTGAGCCTGTCGAACCATGCGAACTCTGTGCCTCTGTGGTGAATACTTCTTCACAAGAAACCCGGAAGAACCGAAAAGTGAAAGCCACCGTCCTGCTTTCTTCTCGGCCGATCTTGGGCCATACTGCCAGCGATTAGTTAGCTTCCCTCAATTGATTGCATGACGCGGCATACCGAGACACAGCGGCTCCAATGGGCTTTGGCGATCAGCGCGCTATATTTCGTTGCCGAGCTGGTCGCGGGCTTTCTTACCAACAGTTTGGCGTTGATCTCGGACGCCGGCCATATGCTTTCCGATGTCGGCGCGCTGGCGTTGAGCCTGTTCGCCTTTCGCGTGGCCAAGCGGCCGGCGACGCATCAAAGCACCTTCGGCTTTCACCGGGCCGAGATTCTCGCCGCGCTGTTCAACGGCCTGACGTTATGGTTGATCGTCGGCGTCATTTTCGCCGCCGCTTACAACCGCATCATTCATCCGCCTGCGGTCGAAAGCTTTGGGATGATGATCGTTGCGGTGCTCGGTTTGGTGGTCAATGTCGCCGCCGCCGCGATTCTGCACGCCGGCCATCGTCACAACTTGAACATGCGCGGGGCGTTCATGCACGTGGTCAGCGATGCCATCGGTTCGGTGGGAGCGATCGCGGCTGGCGTCATTATGCTCAACACCGGCTGGTATCTCGCCGATCCATTGATTAGCGTTTTCATCGGCCTGCTGATTCTTTTTACATCCTGGAGCTTGGTGAAGGATTCTTTGAGCGTGCTGATGCAAACCGTGCCCAAAGGCATCCGGCTCGAAGACGTGCGCCAAACCATCGAATCGGTGCACGGCGTGCACAAGGTCCATGACCTGCACGTCTGGGCGGTGACCTCCGATATTTTCACCTTGAGCGCCCACGCGGTGGTCGAGAACGGCGGCGACTTTCATCAGGTGTTGAACGGCATCGAAGGAACGCTCAAAGAACGCTTTAATATCGAGCACACGACCATCCAATTGGAAACCGAGAGCCGCGAGGACAAGGAGTACAAAGCGTTCTAGCGACTGATTTCATCTAACCCCGCCTCTTGAGGCGGGCACAATTAAATGGGATTTCCAAAGGGGGCGAGCATCCCCTTTGGTCGCGAGCGGGGTTCAAACCCCGCTCGCGAATTAAGTTGACTACCGACTCCCATCCGTATCGATTAGATTCATGAAACGAAGCAAGGTGATTCTCTCGATCCTCGTCGCGGTTTGCGTCGTCGGCGCGGGCTATGCGTGGTGGCGCGTCAACGGCAAATCGAGCGCTTTGGTGGTCTCCGGCATCATCGAGGCGGACGATATTCACGTCGGCTCGAAGGTCGGCGGGCGGGTGCTCAAGGTCGTCGCCAAAGAGGGGCAAACGGTCAAGGGCGGCGAAATTTTAGTGCTATTGGAACCCAAGGAGATCGACGCGTCATTGGCCGAGGCGCAAGCTGGTTTGCGCCAGGCGGAAGCCAAGCATGCGTTGGTGACCGCCGGTTCACGCCCGGAAGAAATCGAACAAGCCGAGGCTGCGGTGAAGCTGGCGCAAGCGGATTTAGATCAGCTCATCTCCGGGCCGCGCCAGCAAGAAATCGACCAAGCGGCGGCCGAATGGAAGGCGACCAAGGCGCAGGCCGAAAACGGGCAAAAATTTTTGCAGCGCATGGAAGGGTTGGCCAAGCGCGAGCTGGTCGCCAAGCAAGAGTATGACGACGCGTTGACCAAGGCCGATGAGGCGGGACAAAAAATGAACGCGGCGCGGGAACGCTACGATCTGCTGCTCGCCGGCACGCGCAAGGAAGAAATCGAGCGGTCGCGCCAGCGCTTGGCCGAGGCGGACGCCAAACGGCGGCAAATTCGCAGCGGCTTTCGCAAAGAGGAAATCGCCCAGGCCAAGTCGGAATGGGAAGCCGCGCGGGCGCGGGTTGAATTCATGCGCACACAGCTCGAAGAAACCGTCGTCAAGGCGCCGGTGGACGCGCTGGTGGAAACTCTCGATCTCCAACCGGGCGATCTGATCGGCGCCGGCAAGCCGGTGGCAACTTTACTGCGGACCGGTAGTCTATGGGTGCGCGCCTACCTTCCTGAAGCGCGCTTGGGCTTGGTTCAACCCGGCTTACAGGTTAAAGTGCGCGTCGATTCGTTCCCCGGTAAAAATTTCAGCGGCGTGGTGCGGCGCATTCATCGTCAAGGCGAGTTTACGCCGCGCAATATCCAGACCCATGAAGAGCGGGCGCTGCAAGTGTTTCAAATCGAAGTGGTGCTTGACGATCCCGATCATGTGCTGCGGCCGGGCATGAGCGCGGACGTGACGATTCAAATACCGTGAGGGGTGAAGGGTGAGAGGTCAGAAGTCAGAAGTCAGAGGTCAGAGATCAGAAGTCAGAAGTCAGAAATCAGAAGTCAGAAATCAGAGGTCGGAAGTCAGGGAGCGTGTCTCTAGCCGATGAACGATGCCTAATGCGCTGGGCCGGTAATTCATGAGCTTCGTTATCAAAGCCGAGGGGCTGAGCAAAAATTTCGGCGCGCTCACCGCCGTCGAAGGTGTCAATCTGGAAATCGAAGCTGGAGAAATCTTCGGCTTTCTCGGTCCCAACGGTTCCGGCAAGTCGACGGTGATCCGCATGCTCTGCGGTTTGTTGCGGCCGAGCGCCGGGCGCGCCGAGCTCCTCGGCTTCGACGTGGTGCAGCAAACCGAAGAGATCAAAAGGCGCATCGGCTACATGTCGCAGCGGTTCAGTCTCTACGAAGATCTCACGGTCGAAGAGAATATCGATTTTTACGGCGCAATCTACGGCCTGGCGCGAACGGACATGGCGCTGCGGCGCCGCACGGTGGTGGATTTGGCCGGTCTGGAAGGACGCATGGAGCAAACCGCGGCGACCCTCTCCGGCGGTTTTAAACAGCGTTTGGCGTTAGCTTGTTCGTTGTTGCACGACCCCAAGATCGTCTTTCTCGATGAGCCGACGGCGGGTATCGATCCGGTGGCGCGCCGGGAGATTTGGGACCTGCTGTTTCGTCTCGCCGCCGAGGGCACCACGCTGTTTGTTACCACCCATTACATGGATGAGGCGGAGCGCTGCTCGCGGGTCGCCTACATCCATCTTGCAAAATTGCTCGCCCTCGGTCGGCCGCAGGACTTGAAGCGACTGCCCGAGATCACGCCAGACGGTTCCCACTGGTTTGAAATCACCAGCGATGATGCTACCCAGCTGCTGCCCGAGTTGCGCCGCCATCCGGGCGTCGTCGATGCGACGATCTTTGGCGAAGCGGTGCACACCTTGGTGCGACAAGACATGTCCGCGGCCGCGCTGGAAGATTATTTTAGAGGCCAGGGCGATGCCAGCGTCCGCTGCCGCGCCGTGCCGCCGTCGTTGGAAGATGTCTTCGTCGCGCTCACGCGCATCCACCGAGGAGCGGTGAAAGGGCGATGATGTTCCGCGGCCTGTGGGCGATTCTCAAGAAAGAAATCATTCACATCAAGCGCGATCCGGCGACGCGCTTTATCTTCGCGATTCCGCTGATCGAGCTATTGATCTTCGGCTACGCCATCGATACCGACGTGAAAAACGTCCCCACCGTGGTGTTCGATCTCAATCGTAACGCCGAGAGCCGCCAGTTGGTTCAGGAATTCGCCAATACCCGCTACTTTAAGTTGCTTGGCGAAGTGCACTCCGATCAGGAGTTGCAGTCGGCGATCGTTAGCGGGCGCGCCAAGGTCGGCATCAAGATCCCGCCAGATTATTCGGCCGACCTGGTGAACGGCCGCCAAGCCCAGGTGCAAGTCATCATCGACGGTTCGGACTCGACCACGGCGCTGCAAGTGTTGAACGCAAGCCAGCTGTTGGGATTCTTAAAATCTCTGGCGATCGAAGGCATTTCACCGGCGCAATTCAAAATCGACGTGCGCCCCCGGCTATTGTTCAATCCCAATCTGGAGAGCGTTAACTTCTTCGTGCCCGGCTTGATCGGCATCGTTCTCCAACTGGTGACGGTGTTTCTCACCGCATTCTCCATCGTGCGCGAGCGCGAGCGCGGCACCTTGGAGCAGCTTTTAGTAACGCCGGTATCGAAGGGCGGCTTGATCGTCGGCAAGCTTTTGCCCTACACGGCGATCGGCTTCGGTCAGACGATCTTGGTTCTCTTGCTGATGGTCTTCTTGTTCGGTGTGCCGATTAAGGGCTCGGTCGCTCTGCTGCTATTCTTGTCCGCGGTATTTCTGGTGCCCGCGTTAGGGATGGGGATCGTCATTTCGACCTTCGCGCGCAACCAGAGCGAGGCGATGCAGGTTTCGATCATGTTCATGCTTCCTTCGATCCTGCTATCGGGCTTCATTTTTCCGCGCGAGTCGATGCCGCTGCCAATTTATTTAATTGGTTTCCTGATTCCGGCGACCTACTATCTGGAAATTCTCCGCGGCATCATCATTCGCGGCGCTGGGATCGCCGCGCTGTGGGACGAAGCGCTGGCGCTGGCGGGATTCGGAATCTTTTTCATGACCTTGAGCGCTTTGCGCTTTAAGAAACACTTGGGGTAGTCCTCGCTGGCGCTCGGAATTCCAAATTCCAAATTTCAGATTTCAAATTGCATATTTGTCAGTTCCAGCGTCAACGCGCTTTTGAAGGCGAGAACGAATCGTAGGGGCGGGTTTGAAACCCGCCCGCTGCGGCTTACGACGTGTAAGTCGCGCTTGGAACGATCTTTTGTCCGCGGGGCAGCAGCAGTGCCATCAGCGCGACGCTGATAAACGAAAGAATTCCCAACAGCCAAAAAATTGTCGGCAAATCCGTGCTCACTAGCAGCAATCCGACAATGGAGGTCGAGGTGGTCTTGGAGACTTGCTGGATCAAGCGGTCGAAGGAGACGATGCCGCCGCGCAATTCCGCCGGCGCGTTTTGCGTGAGCAGGCTTTTTTGCATGGGCGAGATCACGCCGTTGGCGAGGCCGTAAAAAAACAGCGCGCCGCCGATCAGCCAAACGCCGGGAATAAACGGCACCGCCAAAACCGACGCGCCGCTGACGACGAAGGCGACAAACAAAATATTCGCTTTGTCGCGGCCGGCGGCGATGCGTCCGGCCTGGCTCGAGGTCGTCATCGCACCGACCGCAAAAAAAATGTAGAGCAAGCCGGCGGTCGCAGTCGAGATGCCATGGGTGCGCACCAAGAAGAGTGGAAAATAAGTGAGAAAACCATAGTCGAGAAAGAAACGCAGAAAGCCGGCGGAAAACGCGATCATGAGCCGGGGATGACGGGTCAAGCGCAGGATGTCGCCCAGATAGTTGGTCGGCCGCTGTTGGCGCTTGCCTTTGGTTTCGGGCATGCAAAAAAGCGCGACTAAACCCAAGGGAATCGCCAGGACGTAGAAAACAAAGGGCCAGAACCAGGCGATGGTCGCGAGCAAGCCGCCGAGGGGCGGAAAGATAAAATATCCGATGCGGTCGAGAAAAACTTTCAGACCTTGGCCGCTGATTTCATCGTCGCCTTCCAACAGATCGCCAATCAACACGATGGTCAGCGGGATCACGGCGGCAAAGCCAACGCCCTGCAGCGCGCGAAAAACCAGCAGCCAAGTATAGTTCGGCGCGAACGCCATCGCCGCGCCGAACAGACCAAACACCATTAATCCATAAGCCAGTAGCAGGCGCCGGCCGTAAAGATCGGCGATGACGCCGAAGACCGGCGACAAGAAAATCGCCGGCGCGGTGAACAGCGTCATGATCCAGGAGAGTTGCGCGTCGCTTACCTGGAACGGTTCGGTGAGCGCCGGCAAAGCGGGCTGGATGAAATTCACCCCCATCATCAGCGCCAAACTGGCGGCGTAGACGATGCTCAACGCGCGCGCCTTGTCCGGCGGAAGTTTTTGAAGGCCGAATAAACCCGCGATGGATGCCATGGCGCGGAAAGTAGGTGAATCGTCAGGAAAAGGCAAATCGGGGGAATGGAGTACTGGAGTAATGGAGTGGTGGAGTGATGGGTTTCCGGACCGCCCAACACTCCAATACTCCATCACTCCAATACTCCAACTCTTCTAGGCACAACCGCGCCATGATATGCATGGGCGCAACATTGAATCGTGGAGGAATCTCTTATGTCCCAGGATATGCGCACGTGGATCGATCAACTGGAGAAGGCTGGACTGTTGGCGCGCATTAGCAAGCCGGTGGACCCGCGCACGCAGATGGGGGCGCTGCTGTGGCAGGCGCGCGACCGCGCCCTGCTGTTCGAGAATCTCCCCGGTTATCCCGGTTGGCGCTGTCTTGGTCAAGCGCCGGGCGATGTAACTTTGGCGCCGCTAGCGTTCGACAAACCGCGCGACGAGATGATTCCCGAATTCGTCCGGCGCACGGAGACTTTGGGCAAGACGCGCTTGGTCGAGACCGGGCCGGTGCAGCAAAAAGTTTTGCTCGGCGACGATGTCGATATCACCAAGATGCCGATCCATCAGGCCGGTATCCGCGACGGCGGACCGTTTATCGGTTCCGGATTGATGATCACCAAGAACCCGGAGACCGGCCAACGCAATTTGAGCTTTCATCGCCTGCAGATGAAGGGACCGAAGAAAACCGGCATCCTGCTCTATCCGCGCCACGCTTGGGCCAATTATCAAATGTATGAAGCGCAAGATAAGCCGATGCCGGTGGCGATCATGATCGGCCACCATCCGATGTATTACTTCGCGGCGGCGACGACGACGCAGTATGGCGTCGATGAATTGGAGATCGCCTCGGCATTGCTCCAAGAAGATGTCGAGTTGGTCAAATGCCGCACCGTCGATCTCGAAGTTCCCGCCTGGGCCGAGATCGTTCTCGAAGGCGAAATTCCACCCAAGGTGCGCGAGCCGGAAGGACCGTTCAGTGAGTTTCAAGATTATTATCTCACCGGCTCGGGGCAAAATCCCATCGTCAATATCAAAGCGATCACCATGCGCAACGACGCGATCTTCAAGAACGTCCAGAACGGCACCGAAGTGGAAGGCTGCGTCTACCACAAAGTTCCCATGTCGGCGCAGATTCTGCGGCGCGCGCGCAGCGTCGGCGGCTTGGCCGATGTGCGAAACGTTTTGGTGATGCCGGGAATCTTCGGCGTGGTGGTGCAGATGAAGCCGCGCTACTACGGCGAGGCCAAGAACGTGCTCATGTCGGTGCTATCGAGCGAGTACCAGCATCCAAAAATCGCCATCGCCGTCGATGTCGATGTGGATATTTTCAACTACGCGGAAGTGCTGTGGTCGATTAACACTCGGGTCAACCCTTCGGAAGATATCGTCACGATTCCCGGCGCGAAGATTCACGCCATGGATCCTTCTTGTCCCGAGTTCGGCCATCCCGGCGCGCCCGGCTGGCACCGCATCGGCGGCAAGATGATCATCGACGCCACCAAGCCGCCGGAATGCGACGCCAAACGGCGCGACGAATTCGAACGGCTGCGGCCGGTGGGTTGGGAAACAATTAACTTGGAAGATTTTCTACCGGCGGGTTCGCCGCCGCTACGGATCAAACCGAAGATTCCGATAGATTAGAAATTTTTTGGCGCAACGGGACGAAGGATTCACCGCGGAGGCGCTGAGATCGCAGAGGTCGGAGAATTTAAAGATCAAAAACTCTTCACTCTGTGTCCTCCGCGTCTCTGCGGTGAAGTATCCTTGATCTTGCGGATTCGGTGCTACTCATCGGTCTCGCCAAAATAGTCACGCACGATTCTTTCCTTGATGTACTCGATGGCGCCAAGGTCCTGAATGATGTCGCCACCGGTGTCGTAAAAAAAGATGTCGCCGTTCTTGTTCCGGCCGATGGCCACCAACCATTCCAACTCGTCGCGGTCTTCCAATAAGTAGTTGATCGTTTGATTGGCCCCTTTGCTGGCGATGATGGTGACTTTTGGGTTGGCGGTTTTTTTTGCCTCGGTCATTGGAGCCTCCTGAACCAAAGGAAGTCTATAACAGTTAGGAAGGCTAAACAACTTAGCGGCCTGGAAGGGGAGGAATGGAGAATCGGCCGATCACTTCATCGCGAAATCGACCCGGTTGGGCTTGCCTTTCGCCTTCGCCGCTTCGTCGCTGGTCAGCGGCTTGGCTGCCACGATGAACAAGCGCTCGGCGCCAACCTGGCCGCCTGCGAGCAAGGCATCGCGCACCGCCTGAGCGCGCTGATTAGCGAGTTGGCGCATGTCGTCGTCGCCGGCTTTGGCATTTTGCAGCATGAGCTTTTCCATCTCCGGCACCGGCAAGTCTTGGGCGAGCCCGATGAAGTTGCGCGGCTTGGGAAAACTCTCTTCGCCGTAGGCAGATTTTAGATATTGCGGGTATTCGCTGCTGGCGACTTGAACGTCGTCAACCGAACGGGAGGGTTCCCCTTTTCGAATCAAATCTTTTAGTTTCTGCGCCTTGACTTTGCGTTCGATGCCGACACGTTTTAGCCCGTCGAGATCCGTGAGCGGATCAACCCGGCCGCTCAGCTCGAGATTCAAGGCAGGCCGATTATTCAGGGCTTTCGTCAGCGTGGCAATTTTTGCTTGCGCGGACGGGTTCAGATTGGCGCGGCCGTTGTCGAATTCGATATAACTCAGTTCGTCGCCACCGCTGCCGCCACCGAACGCCGCCGCGAGCAGCGAAAACGGCGCGGTAATCGCTTTGGTAATAATGTTGACGATGAGCTGCCAGATGATGCCGCCGACGCTGAACTGGGGGTCGTCGAGGGAGCCGCCGATCGGCAAATCGATGTCGATGATGCCGTTACGGTCTTTTAACAGGGCGACCGCCAATAGAACCGGCAAATTTGTCGCGTCGGGGCTGTCTATCTTCTGCCCGAAGGTGAGTTGGTTGAGAATGATCTTGTTCTCGGCGTTAAGCTTGCGGTTGTCCAGCTTGTATTTGACGTTGAATGAGAGTTTGCCTTTCTCAATGCCGTAGCCGACAAATTTTACCGAGTAGGGTGTCATCGGACTGAGCTCGATCTCTTTGGCGTCGGCCACCAGGTCGAGAAAAAGCTCTTTGGACAGCGGATTGAGCTTGCCTTTGATTTCCACCGGCGCCGCATTGTCGAGTCTGGCTTGGAGATCGAGATCGCCGGGAGTATCGGGTTTTAGCTCGGAAATCGTCCCCTGTACGCCGGTGAGATTGGCGGAATAGTTAGGCTTGATAAAGAAGTCGCTGAAGTTGACGTTACCGCCCTGAAGATTGATCTTGCCAATGCTAATGTGTTTTTCACTGGAGGGCAGGGTAGCAGGCGGCTCGGCCGGTTTTGCCGGCTTGGTTTCGCCGGTGTCGCTTTTTTCACTTTTTTGGACGGTCAAGTTCCGTAGATTGATTTTGCCGTCGGCGCCGAGGATGAGACGCGCGTAGAACTGGGCGAGATTGATCTCGTTGATCCGTAGCTGCATGGGCTGCAGGGCAAACTCGATGCCGCCAAGATCTAATGATTTCCACTTGAGCAAATCCTGTGAACTATCCTTATCGATCGAAGCGAAATCGCTCACTTGGATGCTGCCTTCGTAGTTGACCTTTAGAGATCCCTCGCCAGCCGCGTCAAAGGCAAGAATGCCTTTGCTTCCCACTTCGCCGCTGGTCAACGAGAAATTAATCTGATCCGCGAGATAAGGCTGAAAGGGGACGAGAGCGATCGCCTGGGCATCGACGTTGAAGCGACCCGCGACGGGGCGAGTGCCCACGGTTCCGGCCAGCCGCAACATTCCTTTATCATTGATCGTAGCTTGGATCTGGGCTTTTGCACGGGAATTTTTAGCGTTGGAAAGATTTTCTCCGCGCACCGATATGGATGAAACAGTCGTACGCACCACCGGGCTCAGCATGCGATCTTCGAAAACAATTCGAAAGCGATCCAAGGCAAGGCGTTTCATTTCCACAGCCCATTCGGTGGCATTTTCCTGCTCCGGCTTTTTGGTCCCGCTTTCCCCTGCCTGGGTCTTGATCAGCCTGGCATAGCTGATGCTCCCATCCTTACTGCGGTCGATGAAGCCGTTGCCGTCTCGGCTCTCAAATGAACCGACCACGATCGACCTTTTTTCGACGTCCACCGCGGCCTCTTTGATCGCCAGCAGCGGAGCCTGCCAAAGCGGCTCCGATTCGCCAGGCACGTCCAGGCGGAGGGACCTTAACGCTGCGTTCAACGAGGTAAGTTTGGTCTCGAGTGGCTGGTTTTCTCTCTGTGCCACAGCGACGCGGGTGGCGAGATCCATCAATCCGTCGGTGATTTCGACCCCAAGCACGCTTTCGTAGTAGGGACGAAGCTCCTTGAGTTGAAGGCTCTTAACCTCAATCTCGACTTCAGCGAGGAGGGGTGTGATCTGCAACCAACCTTTAGCGCCGAACTGCTCTTTTTTGTCCGACTCAAAAGAAGTTTCCACCCCTGCTTTTTTTTCCGGTTCGTTGGTAAGCTCCTTAACGTCGACGTGGATATTCTCCAGCCGCTTCTCAAAAGGTCGCTCGGGGCTCCGATCGGTAAGAAACAACTTGCCTTGATTTACCAGAATTGCATCGACCCGGTAGGCGAAGGGGGCGCTTTCCTTCTTTTCTTCAGGAGCAGGTTCCTTCGCAGGGGTGCTTACCAGCGACGTCAGATTCAGCGTGCCGTCGCGGTTTTTTGTCACATGCAGCTCGGGCGACTCAAGCTTGATGGATTTCAGATTGGCCCTCTTCGAAAACACCTCAACGCCATCGATGACCATATCGAAGCTCGGCAGACTCAAAAGCGGCGCGTCACTTTTTTCCTGAAGTCTGAGATCCTTGATCCCGAGGGCGCCGGAAATCGATAGCACAGAGGACTTGTCTTTAGTCGTTCTGAAGGCCGCCGTGATCACGCCATCGAGTTGCCCGGATGGAACTTTTAAGTTCAGCTCGACGGGCGAGTACTCAAAATATTTCGGAATTTTTAGCTCATCGATTTTGAGACGAATGGTGCTCTCGCGCGAATCCTTGAAGGGATGGGTCTCGCCGTCGATTCGAAAGGGAGCGTCATTCACCAACGCGTAGAAAGCCGGCTGCACTTTGATTTCTACATGAGTAGGAATACTGGAAATAAAAGGAACGCCGATCTTGATCGCCGAGACCACGTGCTTGGTTTGTTCCGGGCGATCGTCGAAATCGATTTTTCCGTCGACGACCTGAATGTTGTTGAGCGAGAATCGCGGCGTCGGCCCGGGCGGACCCGCCATCATTTCGTCGATGATATCCTGATAGTTGTATTTGCCGTTCTCATGGCGAATCAAGTTGACATAAGGCTTCACGACACGGATTTCTTTGAGCACGGGCGCGAGCCGGAACAGCGATTGGATCTCCAAGTTGACATAGAGCTCGTCGAAGGAGACGGCGGTGGTTTGGCTTTGTCGTTCTTTCATAACAAAGCCGCCCACGGCCAGGGTCAGCGCGTAGGGGTTGATCTTGATCCGTTCGATGGAGACTTCGCGGTGAAGTTTTTTGCCAAGCTCGCTGGCGATCTTGCCGCGCAGAAGCGGCGGCGCGACGAGGCCGAGTAGGACGCCAAAAGCGACAATGATGGAGATGCCCCAGATTGCGATCTTGCGCGTGCGCGGATGGCGCGCAATGGCCATCGCTTGATTACGGATTCGGTTAACGTCTGGCGACATTTTCGCGCCCGTCATGAAAGAAACCGATATTAGCCCACGGCTTGGTGCATGTCTATCCAGAGTGGGCGGTATTTCTAAACTCGCTTAACCGGGCCCGTATGATTCGCGCGGTTACATTTCTTCGGCGGCTTCGATCGCTTCAAGCATGGTGAGATAGGCTGTGGGGAGCCGCCAATGTTTTGCGCCTGCTAAGATCAGAAGCTTGTATTCGGCAGTGGGCAACGGCACGTTGCTTTCGATTTCGGCGATGTACACCAAAACGTTGACCGGTTTGTCACCATCTCCAATCGGATTGACCGTCAAAATTTCACGGCGATAGCCATCTTCAAAGCCGTCCATCACGTTTAAATCGGCGTCGCTGACATCGTAGACCGCGCCCCAAACCTCTTGGCCGTTGACCGGAAAAATATTCGCCGTGCCGCAAT
>CAYZJE010000023.1:0-2637 GCA_964478485.1 uncultured Syntrophobacter sp.
TCAGTTCGATTTTTTCGTCACCATGCTCTTACGCCCAAATTTCCAACGCCGGCGCCGCCAATTTGTCAACCAGCGGGACGGTGCCGCCGTCTTTGAGCGGCGTGGCGGTGTGATCATTTAGTTTCTCTAACATTGGAGTGGGATCTCTTTTCGTTGCGGTCGCCGACGTCTTCTGACGGCGCTCCCCGGTCCAACCATGCTTTAAACTCTTCCAACGAATGAGCCAAGCACCATTCTTCGAAAACGGCCCTCGCCATCGCCGAGGCCGAGCCGGCAAATTCCGGGGCGGCGCAGGTAAGCGGATAATTGAGCAACCATTTTTCGAACGCTTCCGGCTCCGGATCGTCTTCAACCACCCGCTCCAGCAGCGAGCGCTTGACTGCCAATCCGATGGCATCAGGCGTCTGATCGCGCTTGCGCTTACGCCGCTGGCCTTCGGCGCCTTCGAGCGCGGCGAGCAGCGTCTTGCACACCTCCGCGGGCCGGATGGATTGACTCACCTATGCTCTCCAAAAAGAAAACTTCTCGACGGGTTTTTCGGCGAGCTTGACGTCAAAGGAGTAGCCTGGAACCGATGGACGTTTGTAACCATGTTCCAGCGCCACGATATCGAGATCTACACTGGCGAGATCGTCAAGCATCACCCGGCCGGCCGGACTGGCCTGGAGGGCGGTGAAAGTTTTGACGTATCCGAGACAGCGCTTGCAGGCTTCAATCACGCGCGTGGCGCCGCCTTGCTCCGGTACCAGTGAGACCAGCTGCTCGTGGTCGGTCATGCCGCAGTATGCACAAACCAAACAGTTGACTTGCCACTCGCCGGCGCAGCGACCGCAGCGGAAATAACGGCTGCGATCGATGCCCCGCACTTCAGCGAAGGCAGGCCAGGCGCCACACACCGGGCAATACCCTTCAACCCAGCCTTGAGGAATCGAATGCGCCCAGCGGCGATTGCAGGCGTGGAGAAATGGCACGGGTAGCAGCGCTGCAACCGCTTGGAATGCTTCCGGGTCGGCGCCACAGATCGCCGCGATTTGTTTCAGTGCGCTTTCATCCAGGCGGAGTGAAGCTTTGAACAAGGTAAGAGTATCGGTGGTCTCTCGTAGCGCCCCTTTCATGGTCGACATTTTTTCTGTGCCACTGCGGCTGGCGGTGCCGATCAGCTGCTGCGTCCACCGGCGCAGCCAAGTCGTTTCAATCGCGATCGCGGCGCCGGACAGAAGCGGTGCCTTGCTTTCCAGCGCTTCGGCGCGGTCCGGGATAGCTGCGTCCCATTTAGCGTCGGCGGTTTCGCTGAGGACTTCCTGAACTACCGCGAGCCAGGGCTGCCACTCCGGCCGTTGGCGGCCGAGATCTTGGAAATCGCTATCGATCGAAGCCGTCATTATCGGCTGAGCTGGTCGGCGTGGCGCGCCGACGCCAACGGTGGAGATTGGCTACGAATGAGTTTTGGGGTTTTATAGAATGGGTCCGCGCCTTCGTGCATGCGCACGAACTTGATCCGGTTGCCGACGTCGGCGCCCTGACCGCCGCCACGCGGCCGGCCGGATTCCGGACTCGTGCAGGCGGCAAGCGCGCAAACAACGGCTAAAAAGATAATCGCAGTGTGCCTCACGTCAAACTCCTTGAGCCGAGAAAACAATGACCAGGCGCAGAATGAAACCGCCGGCCAACACCGCGGCGGCGGCCGCGGTGACGTTGAATTCGCCAAACCATTGTCTGCGCCAAGAGAGAGCCAAGGGAAGCAGCATGCCAAGAACGATGACGCCAAAAAACAGCAGAAGCCCCCAGGCGTTCAGCCAGGCGCGAAACACTGGGCCCAAGGAAATCATGACAGCGATGAGCACGACAAATTCCAACGCCACCACCCAGCTGTCCAAACGGTGCAGCGCGCTAACACCTGGCGGCAAGGTGCGCCCGGACTTCCGCGCCAGCAGAATCATCAAAGCCGCCGAAATTGACGCCGCCGAAACCACGAACAGCATGCCGAGCAGAGGCGTGTCGGACCAGATCGGACGGTTGGTGACGGCGAGAAGAACTCCCGTGTAACCGGCAACGTAGAAGGCCAATAACCCGCCGATCACCGAAAGAATTGCTCCCAGCATTCCCGGTGGGCGGAGGTCCCGGGCCTGCGGTAATTGCACACGACCGTCTTCGGCAAGCGCGCTCAAGAAAGCGAGGAGTGAAAAAATCCCGAAGATCGTCAGCGCCCAGGATCCCAGCGACATCGGCGACCAGGGTTTGAAGATCGGCAGAAATGTATTGGACTGGATCAGCATGTGCCAAAACCGCAAGGGCCGGCCGAGATCCAGCGTCAGCAGCAGCCCGCTGATAAGGATGCAAGGGAACGAGATGTAGTAGCCCAGCCGCGCGAGCGGACGGTCTTCCGGTTTGCCGAACAAATCGATCAGGACGGCAAGAAAATAGCATCCGCCGGCGAGGCCGCCGAAAAAAAAGTAAAAAACAATCAGCCAACCCCAGTCCGGCGGAGCGCTAAAAAAAGTGCTGGAGGGAAACATATTCATGGCTGATCCTCCCGAGCGTTCTCGCTGGCGCCGCGATTGCGGAAATTGATGATTCCCATCAGACCGACCAGAATGGCGCCGAAAGCTGAGAACCACGTGCCGGATTTGAGATTGC
>CAYZJE010000024.1:0-11969 GCA_964478485.1 uncultured Syntrophobacter sp.
GCCGGCGGCATCGGCGCGATCATCTCGCCGCCGGTGCTCGGCGCCGCGGCATTTCTGATCGCCGAGTTTTTAAGAATTTCGTATCTCGACGTGCTCGCCATGGCGGCTATTCCAACGCTACTTTACTACTGGTCGATCTTCGCCATGGTCGAGCTCGACGCCAGAAAATTCGGCGCCAAGCCGATCCACGTAGAGGGCGAAAACTGCTGGAGCTTGACGCGCAAGTACGGCTTTCACTTCATTTCGCTAATCGCAATTGTCGTCTTCATGATGTGGGGTTACACGGCGATTCTCTCCGTCGCCTATGCGACGGTGCTTAGCGTGTTGCTCAGTTACATCCGGCGCGACACGGCGCTCACGCCCAAACGTTTATGGGAAACGTTAGAGAAAGGCACGCTGGATGTTTTATCCGTCGCGTCGACTTGCGCCACCGCGGGCATCATCGTCGGCGTCGTTACTCTCACCGGCCTGGGCCTAAAATTCTCGCTGATCATTCTCGCCCTCGCTGGCAATAATTTGTTTCTAACCGTGCTCTACACCGCCTTGGCGTTGTGGGTTTTGGGCCTCGCGGTACCGGTGACCGCTTCCTACATCATCGCTGCGGTCATCACCGCGCCGGCGATGATCAAGTTAGGCATCCCGGAATACGCCGCGCATATGTTTATCTTTTACTACGCCGTGCTCTCCGAAGTGTCGCCGCCGACCGCGCTCTCGCCCTTTGCCGCCGCCGCGATCACCGGTGGCAATCCGTACAAGACGACAATGATGGCGTGGAAGTACACGCTGCCGGCATTCCTGGTGCCGTTCATGTTCACGCTCCATCCCGACGGCATCGGTCTGCTGCTCAAAGGCAGCTGGGGCAACATTTTTTGGACGACGATAACCGCCGCGGTCGGCCTGGCCGCCCTGGCTGCCGGCTTCACCGGCTGGCTCAAAGTAGCGACGACGAAAATTGAACGTTTGTTGCTGATCGTCGCCGGCCTGGTTCTGGTTTATCCGAGTTTGGTGCAGGATTTAATCGGCGTTGGACTATTCGCCACCGCGGCGTTGCTGCAATATCGCCGGCTAGGAAGATAAGAAATTTTCTCGCAAAGGCGCAAAGACGCTAAGCTAGGATCGGAGGTTCGGATATTGTGTTCCGAAAACTTTGCGCCTTGGCGCCTTGGCGAGAGACAATCCGAATCCGAAACGAAGTTAACTCGCGCGAGTGCGCAATGACGCCATGTTCTAAGAAGGAAACTCCGGCAAAATTATTCTCCGTTACTTAGCGCCTTAGCGCCTTTGCGGGAGACAGTTCTGATTCCGTATTGTTTTCGTTCAATCCGGCCGGCCGATCAGCAAACCGCGCACGTAAAGCTGCAAGCGGTCGCGTTCGCTTTCTTGCCATTGGAGAAATTCGACACCGACTGAACGGTCGCGCGCATAGCGCACCGCCGCGGCATCGACCACGACCGGCGCCATGTCAGCCGCGATTTGCAGCTCCAGCCGCAACACCATGCCGGTCGCCATCGGCGTGGCTGTGTTAAAATTGCAACCGCCCATGGATAGATTGGTCGCCGTGCCCTGGCCCTTGATGTTGTTGGTTTCAAAAGCAAGCGGGAAACTCGCCGGCATGCGGTCATATTCGCGATGATCTTCCGGCACGCGCACATAGCGCACGCCCCACTGCGGCATGCGAAAGCGGAATCCGCAGAGTTGGCACTTAAAAGGATAGATATAAAAAATCCCCAGTAGCGTTTCCAGCGCGCCGACCATGGCAACGCGCCGGACAAACTGCCGGGAACAGTTCGGACATTTCGGTTGCGTCATTGAGCCACCTTCGGATTCGAAGAATTATCCCGCAAAGGCGCAAAGACGCTAAGTTCGGATTTTTTACCTTTGCGCCTTGGCGCCTTTGCGAGAGAAATTCCGATTGGATTCATTCCTATTTTGCCTACTTTGCGTTCTTTACGGCTAATACTCCGAATCCGCATCTTCTCTCTAGGTTGGGTAGCTTCATTCGCTGAGCAATTTCTTCATCCGCTCGATGATCTCGCGCGGCTGGGCGACGATCTCTTTCGCCAGCGTCTCCAGCTCTTCGCCGTAGTCCGGATCGGTTTCGAGTTTGCGCGCCTTGACGTCGGCGAGAAACGCCGGATCACTCATGGTCTTGCGAAAGGCGTCGCGCAGAATCTTTAGCCGCTCGACGGAAATCGCCGGTGGCGTGATAAACGGCCGGCCCAAATCGCCGGAAGCCAAGATCGCCGTTACCAAAGCGCGCGTCGACGCCGGCGTCTTATGTTCGTTCATGATCTCGTGGATCGTCGGCACGTCCGGCATTTTCGGATCGCGCTTGCGCCCAGTCTGCAGAAGAATCCGCACCATGTTTTTCTTGCGCCAAGTGGTAAATGGCTCGCGCGCGAAAAAGGTTGGAATGCTCAGCGCCCGGCACACCACTTCGCCGCGCTCGAAGGCCAAATCCTGCTCCGCGCCGCCTTGGTAGCCCATGACGACAGTGAACTTCGCGCCCACCGCTTCTTCCAGCAGCTTGGGAATAAAATGGCCGCTCGTGCCGCTGCTGGTGGCCGAACACTTCGGCGCCTCCTTGGCCTTTCGGACATCGTCGATGGATTTGAACGGCGTGTTGGTGCTCATGTAAAAAAGCCACGGCGTGTTTTCCGTCGAACCGACCCAGCCAAACTTGCTCCAGTCAAACTGCACTTCTTTCTTGCCGATCAACTGATCGAGATAAAGTGACGGACCGATGGAAGCCATGGTCAAGCCGTCCGGCTTGGCCACATTGTAAATGTTATTCGCCGCGATCATCGATCCGGCGCCCGGCATATTTTGCGCGATCATGTTGGGGTTGCCCGGAATATGCTTGCCCATATGCGCGACCAATAGCCGCGCCCAAATATCATAACCGTCCCCGGCCAAATAGCCGACGACGATCGTGATCGTCTTGCCTTGATAAAAAGGCGTCTGAGCGTTGGCATCGATGAGCGAGAGAGCAACTAGCAACAGGCTAGTGAAGACTTCTTTCATAACCTTCCTTTCAACACGATCACCAAGCGCCTAGCGAATTTTCCTAGGTCCTGAAAAGCTTCTCCTCGGAACGGTTGAGTGGGGCTATCTTAGATCGGACGGGGCAAAGGCGGCAAGAGCGACCGGGAGGTTGCAGTGTTGGAATATTGGAGTGATGGATTTTCCAATGCCCCAGTACTCCATCACTCCATTGCTAGTTTGTAGCTTACAGAGCCGGGCGCGAGCACGACTCTCGCCGTACTCGCGCCTTTTCTGGGTTATGTTATGGCTATTTCGCCGCTTCCTTTTTCGCCGCCGCCGGGTCCTTGCCGATCGCTTTCATAAGCTCGACGTAAGCAACCACCGAACCATGAAGCGGCAGAATCCGGGCCACTTCGATGTTTAAACGCCGGACATTGGCCTCCAAATTCACGGAATAGGGATTGGGCGTCTTCGGTATGCCGAAAGGCGAGAATGCGTCAGCCTCGATCAAGAGCTTTTCCTTGCGCAGGTAGGCCATGATCAGTCCGTCATGATGGCCATTGCCAACGATCTGATAAAGCTCCACGGAGCGCGCGCCGTCGGTCAACACCATGTTATCGCCCATGGTCTGGAACACCGGCTTTTTCTTCGACTTGGCCAAGCGGTCGGGGCTCAAGTTCCACGTGTTCAACAACGCCTTTTCAAAATAGGGCCGGCTAAGTTCGTGGGTCACGATCGTGACGCCCTCAGCCGCGTAGGCGCGGACTCCACCGGAATGATCGACGTGATGATGGGTGTTGACCAGATACTTGATCGGCTTATTGGCCACGAGTTTTTTGACTTCGCCCATCACCGCGGTCGAGCGTAGTTCGCCCAGCGGCGCTTCGACAACGATGAGATAGTCCTTCATCTCGATGAGCACGCTATTATGCGTCCCGCCGCCGATAAACCATACTCCGTCGGCGACTTTTTCCGACTTCACCGACACCGGCGCGCTGCGCACATTGCCCGGCACCACGATGTCGACGGTCGGATTCGCTCTTACCGCAGTGACTGTGACATCTAAGGACGGTAAGCCGTCCTGGTATTGAATGATTTTCGTCGGGAACTTGACCCCAGCGAAGTCACGGTACGGTCCATAGTACGTCACGACCTTTATGTCACCGATGACCGGGTGGCCGTATGACGACTCTACTTTCTCGATAGCGTTTTGATCGTTCACGTAGGCCAGCACTTTATGCTTGCCTTGGACGGTAAACGAGACCACCGTCATTTCCCGTCCTTCGATGGTCTTTTTAGTGACCGCCGCGTTATTGGCGAACGCGGCGCGAACCAGCCCGTGCGGCGATATCACGATCGCATGGGCGCGCTCGTTGGCCTCCTCGGGCGCCGGGGTCATGTCCTTGCCAGCGTCGTACCAGGCCAGATCGCCGCTCACCAGTGAAACCAGCCGCTGATCGCCTTCGATCGGCTGCCAGTCTCCGCCGCTCGGCGGAGCTTCACCTTGGGAGCGAACCAATTCCTCGCGCATGGCCCCCGCGGTGAAATCGTAGAGTCGCGTAAGGCTCTTCACATAAGCCCGCGGCCCAGACGCCATCGGGCTAGCGGCTTCCCCGAATGCGAACATCTTGCCAGTGGCGGTGAACTGAAATGACTTGGTCGTTGACACGTCGAGCGCGTCGGCAACTTGTTGAAGTGCGGTGTCCGCCGCGTCGACCCTAAGACCGGTCAACGCCACCAGCGCAAGCGCAAGCACAAATTTCTTAAACATACTATCGCCTCCTGTGATCTGAATTGCCTCTTGGGATGACTTTTCGCTATTTGCCGGCGAGACTACCTGATGACCTTCCCCAGTGTCAATGTCTTTCTAGGGATTTAGCGGCAGTCCGTGGCGCGCTTTTGGCGCGGCAAATCAATTGAAATCGCGAGCGGGGCTTAAACCCCGCCGCCAATTGCAACTTGGCAAAGGGGATGCTCGCCCCCTTTGGAAACCCCATTTAATTGTGCCCGCCTCAAGAGGCGGGGTTAACATAGAATTTATAAAGTGTCGAAGGTGGTAAGGTCAAGCAGAAACGATCCAAAATCCGAACCGCTTGAACGTTTTGAACGGCTGGAACGATTGGAACGAGTTGCGGCTGTTGAGCTAATGCAGATAGCCGCTGCCGCCGCCTTCGGCTTCGGCCATCGCCAAATTGTCGCGCACCGCGTCGAGATGCGGATGAATTTCCAGCGCCCGGCGAAAGCACACCGCCGCTTCGCGGAATTGACTCACCGACATATGACACAGCCCTTGACCCGACGCCGCCCCGAAGTGATTGGAGTTACGCGCCAGAGTTTCCTGGCAGTCGGCGATGGCGCCTTTGAAATCCTTGCGCAAATAACGGATTGTCGCCCGTTTGTTCCACCCCTCGGCGAATGCCGGCGCCATCTCGATCACTCGCCCAAAAAGTTCTTCCGCCTCTGCCGTTTGACGGTTCTGCATGGCGTCAACACCCGAGCGAAACAAGCGGTCCGCTTCGGAATTGCCGGAACGGCACCAAGCGCTCCACAACATCGCCTCCGCCGTCGCGGCTAACTCCGGATCGTCACCTTTAAGCGCCGCCAACGCTTCCTGTTCATTGGTCGGGTACATTGAATTAGTGATTCTGCTGAAAAACGCTCCGTTCATCCTTCGAGAGCCTCAGGACGAACGGAGGAGCCGTTGAAATCAAAGGCGATTATTCCGTTCATGCTGAGCCTGTCGAAGCATTCCTAGGGTTTTTCAGCAGAATCATTAGTCATCAGTGGTCAGTTACCAGTCCCAGCAGGATCCAGCGCCGTCAACTGATTACTGACCACTGTTTTTGCCCATCCACTGCCCCGCCTTCTCGACCGCGTCGCTCAACGCCAGTTCATCCGACTTGCCGGAACTTTTCAACATATGAAACGAATGATCGCCGCCAGCGATCACCAACAGCTCGCTTTGCTTGCCGAGCTCTCGGCATAATGACTTGAGCAATTTCAAATCCGCCAGCGCATCGCGCGAGCCCTGCAAGAAAAGCATCGGCACGCCGATCTCGCTCAAATGATTGCCGCGCTCGGCGCCCGGGTTACCCGCCGCGTGCAGTGGAAAACCGAAGTAAATCAAACCGCGCACACCATCCAACGGTTGCTGCGCCGCCGCCAGCGAAGTCATCCGCCCGCCCATCGACTTGCCGCCGGCAAACAAGGGCAAATCGCCGGCCAGTTTTTTCGCGGTCGCAACCGCCGCGCGCACGGTGTCAGTCAGCGTCGACTCGGAATCGGGTCGCTTGGTGCGTTTTTCCATGTAGGGAAACTGATAGCGCAGCGTTGCCACGCCGAGTTCGGCAAGCTTTGCCGCGGCATCTTCCATAAACCGATGGCGCATGCCGGCGCCGGCGCCATGGGCCATTACCAGCAGCGCTTTGGCACTCGCCGGTTTAACCAACAAGGCGGAAACCATTCCAGCCTTGGCATTGACGGCGATCTGCACGTCTTTAGCGGTCACAGCAGTGATGGCGCCTTTGTACACCGTGAGATTTTGACTTTTGAATAGTTAAACGGAATGACTCTAAGGGTATTTCTCGCGCCAATCAAGCAACGTAACAAGAGCGGAAGCGTTGAAAGAGAACACCGAGCACGAATATGAATTCATGCGAGGCGATTGGACTCGCCCTTCGATCGGCTTAGCACAATCGGCTTTGCAGATGAGTCTGTTGCAGCAGCCGGTTAGCTAGTTTTTTGCCCAATGAATGCGCTGACGGTGTCGATGAAACGCATCGTTTCCGGCTGGCTCGGTGCCGGCACCATGCGGTGCTCGGGCAAGCCATCGAAGCTGTGCACCTCAATCGCTCCGCCGCGTTTGCGATAGGACGCGATGAAGCGCTCCTGCATTTCCAGCGGATGATTCTTGTCGTTGGTCTTCAACATGAACAAAATCGGTGGCATTTCGACCTCGGCATCGTGCTCGACGATCGTCTGCGGGCTGCCTTCGGCCATCGCTGCTTCAGTGCCCCAGTAATCGAAATGCGCTTTGAGATGTTCCTGGTGGTTGATCTCTTTAGCGTAGCGGAAGCGATACAGCGGGCAGATCACCGGCCAAGCCGCAACTACATAAGCAAGGCTGGCATCGATCTCAGAATGGTTTGGCAGCGGCAGCGTCGAATAAGCTCCGTGCCGCGGTCGCAGCGCACTGAGCACCACTTGATGGCCACCGCTGGAATTGCCGAATGCTCCGACGGTGGTCGTGCCTTTGAACTCGACCGCATGCGCCTTGAGCCAGCGAACCGCTAGGTTCACGTCGCAGATCGAAGCGGGATAACCCGCCTCCGGCGGCTGGTGGAAATCGATCGCCGCCACCACGATGCCCTTGGCCGCCAGCGCTCGGTCCACGCCGGCGTTATTCGTCCGATCGCCGTTGTGCCACGCGCCGCCGTGCACGTCGACGACACTCGCAAACGGCCCGCTGCCTTTGGGTTGATAGACGCGCGCGAGCCACGCCTTGCCCGCCTGGCGTTGATATTCGACATCGCGCTCTTCTACTTCATACTCGATGTTCGTATTCATGGCCGAAATCTACAGCCGTCAGGGGCCGATCTGCAAGTGCAAAAAAAACTGGCGCCGTCGCTCACCTGTCGCATTCGTTCTATTTCGTCTCTTTGGGAAAACCGAAGGCTTCAACGGCCATGGCCATCCACTTGTCGGAATTATGAAAGTCGGCGAAGCCATTGACGCAGAGTTTTTTGCCCTGCAGCGATTTCGACATATTGCTTCCCGGGAAGTGAATCGAGCCCACGAACTCTTGCTTGTCGATGACATCTTGACCCTCTGCGCTCGCCTCATGCTCGAGATACAATAGCGCGGCGTAGGGATGCTGCGCCGAGGCGACCACGGTTTCCAACGCCGTGAGCCGAACTGGCACCGGTTCAACCATTTTGAATTGCAGCACACCGGTCGGATCCTTGGCCATCGCCCGCACGATCGACTGATAATGGGTGCCAGAATGAAGCGCGTATTCGCCGGCCAATATAGAACTCAGAGCCCGGCTGTGGCCGCGCGACCAGATCGGATTTTGCTCGCGCAGTCCCTTGGCGTATTTCAACATCCACTCCAGCCCAAGGCCTTCTTGCGGGCAGGCCGGATAAGCGGCGAAGGGATGAGGCCGCATGTCGACCAAAAACTTTCTGCCCTTGAATTCGGGCTTGAGAAAATCCTCCCAGCGATTGGGCACCTTGTCGGCGGCGATCAAATTCTTGTTGTAGCCGACCACCGAGAGCGCGCTGCCAAGCGCGGCGAACGAGCGCTGCTTGGGATCGATCATCTTTGGCGGTATGCGCAACACGTCGTTTTCGGCCATGCCCAGGAGATCGAATTTTTTTCCAAAGGGAATGTATTCAGAATAGAATTCCGTGGAGGCGTGCATGACATCATAGTCATTCCGCGTGCCGGACTTTAACTCCATAATGAAGCGGTGCGCGCCGTCGGAACCAGTTACCTCAACCATTTCGATTTTTAGGAAAGGGTATTTTTTCTTAAAGCTCGCCATCATCGGCGAATACGCGCTGGGATCCAGTCCGCTCAGAATTTTAACTGACCCTTCCTTCTTGGCATTGGCAACAATTGCGTCGCGGCTGGTTTCGAAAGTAAGCCCCTTGGCTTCCGCTTCTTTTTTGGCCTTCAACAAGGCGCCACTGGGTTCGCCAGCCAAAGCGTTCGTAGCAAACCCGAAACATCCCAAGAGAAACAATAATAGCACTCGCGTGCACGGACCAATTTTCATATGGCACCTCCGTGGAATGAGAAGCTTCTTCTAGCACGTGTACCCCAAAAGAGTTTTGTTTGAGTATTTATCCGCAATGAGGTTCCAGTCAAGTCTTGCGAAGATCAACAGATCGGCGATATTTGTTCAGCAGACGCAGTAATTGGCGGCAGGCGTTAAGCGAAAGGAGCGGGATAACATGCTCAGCGCGGAAGAGAATGAGATATTGACGAGAACCGGTCCGGGCACACCCATGGGAGAACTGCTCAGGCGATTTTGGTTGCCGGCGCTGCTTCCCGATGAGCTGCCAGCTTCAGACTGCGCGCCGGTACGAGTTCGATTGTTATCGGAGGATTTGGTGGCGTTCCGGGACACGGCGGGCAGACTCGGCTTGATCGATGCGTTTTGCGCGCACCGGCGGGCTCATCTATTTTTTGGCCGAAACGAGGAGTGCGGCATTCGCTGCATTTACCACGGCTGGAAGTATGACGTGGACGGCAACTGCGTCGACCTGCCGACCGAGCCGCCGGCGTCGGGGTTTAAAGACAAGGTTAAATTGACCTCCTATCCGCTGCGCGAACATGGCGGTATCTTGTGGGCTTACCTGGGGCCAAAGAAAAATATTCCCCAACTGCCGAAGTTAACGTTCACTCAGGTTCCCTCGGGCTATCGGTTTGTCATGAAACGCTTCCAGGAATGTAACCATGCGCAGGCTCTCGAAGGAGGCATCGACTCGGCGCACACGAGCTATCTGCATACCACACTCGACTTCTATCGGCGCACGGAGTCTTATCTTGAAAAGGCCAAAGCGCTGCGCGCGCGATTTGAAAAAGATCCGCAAACCCTCAAGCCGGAGGATTTAGACTTTCTTTTTCGCACCGTGGACAAGGCGCCGCGAGTGATGGCCAAAGATACCGATTACGGCCTCATGGTCGCTGCGCAGCGCAACTTGGGCGATCAATACTACTGGCGCTTCAACCAGTTTTTGCTGCCCTTCTATACCATGCCGCCGCGCAGCCCGGGCGGTCACGCCTTCGTGCCGATCGATGATGAGCACTGTTGGGTTTGGACTTTCGGCTGCAAGCTCGATCGGCTCTACACCGCCGAAGAGATTCTCGGCATGAAGCGCGGCACAGTGAGCGGACCGTTCGGAGCTGAAGTGGACGACAACTACTTTCCACTGCACAACAAGTCCAATGACTTCTTGATCGATCGCGCCGTGCAACGCAGCTATAACTTCACCGGCATCGTCGGCACCGGCAATCAGGATATGGCCGCTCAAGTCTCCATGGGACCGATCACCGACAGGACCCAAGAACAGCTTGGCGTGACCGATGTCGGCATCATAGAGATGCGCCGTCTGCTGCTTAACTTGGCGAAAGATCTCTGTGAAGGGAAAGAACCCGCCCCGGCGCATAACGCCGACGCCTTCGCCGGCGTCCAGGGAGTGTCGCTGGTGCGAAAAAGCGATATGTCACTGGACGAGTGCGTTAACGACGCGATCAAAAGCTTTGACAAGACACGCAAACGGACCCAAGAACTGAGGAAATCAAGTGAAATCGCGCCTCTGGCGAAGGTGTCGCAGAGCTTGAGATCACCGCCTTCGATGCCGCGTCGGAACCACCGTACCCGCTGCTCGGCGCTGCCGTGGGTAAAGCCCTCCGGCATTACATACCCCCCCGCGCGCTTTTGCATGCGATCGTCGCCAATCTGGGCCGCCGCGTTCAATCCCTCTTCCACATCGCCCTGCTCCAGGATATTGCGCTCGCGGTGCGCATAGTTCGCCCAGACGCCGGCAAGGCAGTCCGCCTGCAGCTCAAGCCGCACGGACAATGCGTTGGCCTGCTGTTTGGTGGCACGGCCCTGCGACACCTGAACCTTGTTCATGATGCCGAGGAGATTCTGCACGTGATGGCCGACTTCATGAGCGATCACGTAGGCCTGGGCGAAGTCACCGGGCGCGTTGAAGCGCTGGCGCAGATCGCGGTAAAAAGAGAGATCGATACACTCCCGTCCGGGTATTGACCAGGCCGAAAGTGATAATTGCTTGATTTAAAATAGATAACTCATGATTTTTCTTGGTCTCGATTTGGACTGCGTGGCACCGATTTGCGATCCTGCGAGCAACTCACTCGTAGGGGGCATTGATGAACTTGAGCAAACTGGTGTTCGCGCAAATCACGCAGCATTTGCCGCTGACCACGTTTCGCCGTTGCGTGACGCGCTATGGCGGAGCGCACAAGGTCAAAAGTTTTTCCTGTCTCGACCAATACCTCTGCATGGCATTCGCTCAACTGACCTATCGAGAAAGTTTGCGCGACATCCAAGCGTGCCTGCGCGCGCAAGCGGGCAAGCTGTACCACATGGGCATCAACAGCCGGGTGTCGCGCAGTACTCTGGCCGATGCCAACGAGAGCCGCGACTGGCGCATCTACGCCGACTTTGCCCAGTCGCTCATCGCCATCGCCCGTCGTCTTTATGCCGCAGAACCGTTTGGCGTCGATCTGAAAGATACGGTCTATGCTCTGGATGCCAGCACCATCGACCTGTGCCTGTCGGTCTTTCCTTGGGCTCCGTTTCGCTCGACCAAGGCGGCCATCAAGTTGCACACGCTGTTGGACCTGCTGTTGCCCGAGCCCGGTGCTTTCTACATCATGGACCGAGGCTACATCGACTTCGAGCGGCTTTATCAACTGCACGAGGCGAAAAGCTTCTTTGTCACCCGCGCCAAATCCAACCTCAAAGCCCAGCGTCGCTATTCGCATCCGGTCGATCGAAGCACGGGGTTGATTTGCGATCAGACCATCGTGCTCACCGGCTTTTACTCGCGCCAAGACTTCGACACGCCGCTGCGTCGCGTCCGGTTCAAAGACCCCGCAACCGGCAAGCGCTTGGTGTTTCTCACCAACAATTTCACCTTGCCAGCATTCACCATCACCGAACTTTATCGTTGCCGGTGGCAGGTCGAATTGTTTTTCAAATGGATCAAGCAGCATCTTCGTATCAAAGTCTTTTTCGGCACCTCCGAGAACGCGGTCAAAACCCAAATCTGGATCGCCATCTCGGTTTACGTGTTCGTCGCCATCGTCAAAAAGCGACTCAAGCTATCGGCGAGCTTGTATGAAATGTTACAGATCTTGAGCCTGACCATGTTCGAGCGAATCCCATTAGATCAACTGCTTAACAACATTGCCACCGATGACATTCAAACTCTTTCACCTAATCA
>CAYZJE010000025.1:0-3808 GCA_964478485.1 uncultured Syntrophobacter sp.
GTCGCGGTACAGCTCGCGGGATGGTTTGCCGTCGCGAATAATCTCCGCCATCCATGGGTCATCTGGTTTGGTCGAAGCGAAGAGTTTTTCCATCAGCGCTTGAACTTTGTAGGGCAACTGTGGATCTTTTCCGTCGCCCCAAGCGGCGCGCACTTCGGCAATATAGCGATCAAAAGTATTTTCGGCTTGGCGTTCTTGTACGGCCATAAGAAATCCTCCTCGACTCACTCTTAACTACCATGTTCAGCGCTGGCTCGTCTAGCAGGGCGCTGAAAAACTCTCTCGGAGTCCTTCGACGGGCTCAGGACGAACGGAGACAGGTTTGAAATGATTAAGAAAATTCCGTTCATGCTGAGGCTCTCGAAGCATGCCGTACCTTTTTTCAGCAATCTGCCGCCACGCCGATTGACAGTCGCTCCATGCCTCTGCTACCACTTGGAAAACTTTTCGTGAAGAGTGAGAGAGAGCATGGCAATCGAAGCCCAGGAACTGCGCCGTGTGATGGGGCACTTCGCCACCGGCATTACCGTCATCACGACCAAGGATAAGGAGGGGACGCCGCAGGGATTGACGGCGAACGCTTTCATGTCTTTGTCTCTGGAGCCGCCGCTGGTGATCATTAGCGTCGACAAGAAGGCGACGTGCTATTCCTGTTTCGAACCGGACAATGGCTTCACGGTCAATTTCTTGAGCGAAGCTCAGGAAGAGATCTCGCGCCGTTTCGCGACCAAGGGGGCCGATAAGTTCGCTGATTTAACATGGCGAGCCGGCGGCAACGGCGCCGCGCTGATCGATGGCGCGTTGGGATCGGTCGAGTGCAAAATTATCCAGTGCCACGACGGCGGCGATCACACCATCGTCGTCGGCGAAATTTTAAACGTCGCCGCCAACGGCGATCGGCCGCTGCTTTTTTTCAAGGGCAAGTATCAGAGGCTGCCGGCGTAGCGTTTGGCGTCTAGAGTCTAGCGTCTGGCGTTTAGAGTTCTAATTCGAATCTAAGGTGTTTTCTATAAACGCTAGACGCCAAACCCCAGACCCTAAACGCTATTAAGCTCCCAACGCTAGCGCATTGATACACGGTAGGCCGCTGATCAGCGTTTTAGTACTCCCCGACGAATCCACCTGCACGACCTCACCGTCAGCGGTCGCGATCAATACGGCGTTGCCATCGGCGGCGGTGCAGATATCCATCACGCCGCCGCTCATTTTTTCCGTTAGCAACTGCCAGTTGGCGCCGTCTTGAGTCTTGAAGATCGCCGTATTGGCGCGCCCGGCGCGGGTCCAGGTGCGCGGCCGGTCTTGGGTGATGCCGAGATAGATATCGCCGTTGTCGTCTTCCGCCAGCGCATTGGCGTAAGTTCGATTGCCGGTGGGAGTCACTTTTTCCCAGTGGCTGCCGCGGTCGGTGCTGCGCGATACGCCTTCACCGCAGGCGGTCACAACGAGGCCCGCGCGTTTCTTCGCCGGTAAAATTTGATGGATGTCCGGGTCGGTGAGGCCGTCGTTGCACTTGGTCCAGTTCTGGCCGTCATCGTCGCTGACCAGAATGCCGCCGACTTCGATGCCCGCGTATAGTCTGCCGTTTGCTTGGTTTTCCTGGGTGAGCACGCGAGTGCGCGGCGCTAAATCAGGATTCGGCGGAAAGGTGCCGCCGAAGGCGCCTTGGCGCACGCCTTTGATTTCTTGCCAGCCTTTGCCATGGGAATTAACATAAAGCGCAGCCGGTCGGGTACCGACCAGGAGTTTGCCCGAGAGCGCCAGCATCGCCGACATCTCCAGACAGGGGACATTGGGTTCCGCGCGGATCCAGTCTTTACCGCCGTCGTTGGTGACAAACATGCCGGAGTGTTCCGTGCCGGCGTACACTCGCTTGGGATTGTCCGGATCGACTTGAATGCAACTCATCTGCCAAAAGGTTAGCGCGCGATCGGTTTGCACCCAGTCTTCGCCCTGTCGGTCGAATCGATACCAACCTGAATGGGTCGCCAGATGCAGTGCGTTCTTTTCGTTTCCATTTGCTGACATGGAATACCTCCAAAATTAAAAGTGGTCCGGCTCGACTCGAGCAGGTTGTTGAAAAAAGCTTCGGAATGCTTCGACCCTTCGACTTTGCTCAGGACAGCATGAACGAAAAATCACAATCCCCCGTTCGTCCTGAGCCCCTTCGAAGGACTCCGATAGAGGCTTTTCAGCAACCTGCTAGCCGAGCGGGAGCATACGTCGGGCGCGAATCATTCGTCAAGTAAAATGGCTCACACGCTATTCCACAAATCTTCAAACTGTTTGACCGAGCCCGGTGCGAAGCCGGCATAATGGTTGTTAAAGAACGCGTAGGTTTTCACGCCTTTGTCGGTGATTTTTTTAAGCTCATTCACCCATACCGACATTTCCTGCGTTTTGTCTTCGATCAGTTTGTCCCAGCGCTTGGTTTTCGCTTCGATGGCCTTGCGGTCGCCGATGAAGCGCACGTAGGCGAAGTCGCTGGTGACGAGATCGAGCGCTTTCGCCAATGTGTCAATGCGCGGCATCCAGGCTTGCGCCACTAGCGCAAACGCCACTTGGTGATCGCGCAATAATTCAAGAAAGTCCCAGCTGAGCCAGTTTTTGTTGCGAATTTCCAAGGCGAATTTAAACTCCTTGGGGAGCGCCGCGAGAAATGGCTTGAGCAATCTTTCGAACGGTTCGCGGGACGGGAAGGCGTTGCGATTGAAGTAGGGGAATTGCAGCAGCAGCGGTCCGAGCCGGTCGCCGAGCAGGGAAATATTTTTTAAAAATGTAGTGAATTCTAGTTGGCAATCTTTCAGCACTTTCTCGTGCGTGATTGTACCCGGTATCTTTGCCGCGAAGATGAAACCCGGCGGCGTCTTCTCTCTCCAGTTGGCGACCACATGAGGCGGTGGGATACTATAATAGGTCGAGTCGATCTCGACGGCGGGAAACTTGCGCGCGTAGGCTTCGATGAATTGCCCCGGTTTTAAGTTGGGCGGATAGAACGGCCCGAGCCAATCGCTGCTCGACCAACTCGAAGTGCCGACTAAAAGATTCGCCGGAAAGCTCATAAGCACTCTTCACCATATCCGCCGGTGCTGGTCAATAGATGCTTACCTTAGAAAATCCGAAATCCGAAGCACGAAAGAGGCCCCGCGGACCGAAACAAACTCGCCGCCAAACAAACCTAAAATCCGGTAAATCCCAATCCTCGAATCCGAATGAAACTTGTTTTGTATTTTGTGTTTTTTGATCATTTGGATTTGTTTCGGATTTCGCCCGCCTGCCTAGCTGCGGGCAGGGATTTCGAATTTCGGGTTTTTCTCGTTGGCCGGCACTTTCCTTGACTTTATAGCCTCATGCGTCTACCTTTTTGGAAACACGATTGTTTTCATTCATTTCAGTAGCGAATCATGGATACTTACGACAGTAAGACGGCCAGTCGCATCGTCGGCGTGAGCTTGCGCCAGTTGCAATACTGGGACGAGCGGGATTTCATCCGGCCGTCGGTGCAGTCGGCCGAAGGGCGCGGCACCAAGCGGCTTTATTCGTTTCACGATTTGATCTGCCTCAAAGTGGTCAAAGACTTGGCCTATCATGGATTTAATTTGCGAAAGATCCGGCGCTGTTTAAAACCGTTGAAGGATAATTCAGCACACACCGAGCGGCCCGCCGAGTCGCTTAAATATTTAACCGACGGCGAGGAGCTGTTCGTCATCACCAACGACCGGCGGAAAATTCTCGACGCCATGGAACGGCAGTTCGTCGTCTCGTTGGGCATCGGCAGTTTAGTCCGCGAGCTCGACGGCCGGGTTAAACG
>CAYZJE010000026.1:0-3025 GCA_964478485.1 uncultured Syntrophobacter sp.
GAGCGGATTTATAAGTCCCTTTACAGAATTCGGCGGGTCGAAGAGGAAATCGCCGCAGTCTATCCAACCGATAAAATTAAAAGTCCGGTGCATTTGTCGATCGGTCAAGAAGCTGTTTCCGTTGGCGTTTGTGAAGCGCTAAGCCAGAACGATATCGTCTTTGGAACCTACAGAAGTCACGCCCTCTATTTAGCCAAGGGCGGCGATTTGCCAAGGATGATTGCGGAGCTCTTTGGCAAAGTGACTGGATGCGCCAACGGCAAGGGCGGTTCGATGCATCTCATCGATAGGGCGGCGGGAGCCATGGGGGCTTCGGCGGTCGTCGGCACGACCATTCCCAATGCCGTCGGATACGCTTATGCAATGAAGCTGCAGCGCAAGCCGACCATAGTCGTCAGTTTTTTTGGCGATGGCGCCACCGATGAGGGGGTTTTTCATGAGAGCATGAATTTCGCGGCCTTGAAGGCTCTACCCGTCATTTTTATCTGTGAAAACAATTCGTACGCAATTCATACGCATCAGTCGCGCCGGCAAAAGCTCTCGAACATTTGCGACAAGGTTCACGCCTACGGCATACCTACTGAACAGATACCCGACAACGATGTTTTTCGCATCCACGAGCGGGTAAGCGCAGCGGTCAAAAAATTACACGCGGGGGAGTCCGGTCCTTTTTTCTTCGAATGCCTGACCTACCGGCTGAAGGAACATGTTGGTCCGAACGAAGATTTTCATTTGGGTTATCGGACGCGCGAAGAAGCCGAGCCCTGGATAAAAAATGACTCGCTGGTGAAACTCGCGGCGCAGATGGATCCTCGGCGGCGCAAGCAAATTGAAGCGCAGATAGAAGCTGAGATTAAGGCCGCCTTCGAATTCGCCGACGCGAGTCCCTTTCCGGACGCCCATGAATTATTTACCAACGTTTATGATTTTCCGGCATAGATAGATGGAGCGAATTCTTTCCTACGTCGACGCCATTCGCGAAGCAACCCATCAAGAAATGGATAGAGACCCGTCTGTCCTCGTTTTTGGATTAGATGTCGATGATCCCAAGGTGATTCAAGGAACAACCCGGGGATTGTTGGAGAAGTTCGGTCCTGAGCGAGTGTTCGGCACTCCTTTGTCCGAAGATGCGATGACGGGTGTCGCTATCGGACTTGCTCTCGCTGGGCTACGCCCCATTCACGTCCACATCCGGATGGATTTCCTCATGTTGGCGATGAACCAATTGGTAAACATCGCCGCCAAGAGCCGCTACATGTACGGCGGCCAAGTGCAGGTGCCGATCGTGGTTCGCTCGATGATCGGCAAGAGTTGGGGACAGGGCGCGCAGCATTCTCAGGGGCTCTATTCGTTTTTCATGCATGTGCCCGGTTTGAAAGTGGTAGCGCCGACAACACCCTACGATGCTAAGGGCTGCCTGCTTCATGCCATACGCGACAACGATCCGGTGATATACGTCGAGCATCGTATCCTCCATTTTCAAAAAGGGCCCGTGCCGGAGACGCTCTATACGGTTGCTCCGGGAAAGGCCAGGATCACGGCGCAAGGTGCGGACGTGACGCTGGTCGGAATCTCGCACATGCAAGTGGAATGTTTGCGGGCACAGCGCTACCTGGAGACGATCGGTATCAGCGCAGAGGTGATTGATCCCATTTGGTTGCAACCGCTCGATATCGAAACCATCGTGGAGTCGGTACGCAAAACGGGACGATTGTGCGTGGTCGATAATGGCTGGACAACCTGCGGTGCTGGAGCAGAAATTGTCGCAGCGACTTTGGAACACTTGCAAGGCATTCGGACTATAGCAGTGCGGCGGATGGGATTCGCGCCGGTTACCTGTCCACCGGCGCCCACACTTGAGGATCTCTACTACCCGAATGGTCGAACCATAGCTTCGGCCGTCCGCGATCTTGTGACCGGGAGCCGCAATAACTGGCTGCCGCAGGAACGCGGCGATTTGCTAGAGATCGATTTTAAAGGACCATTTTAGTCATGACTGCGGGAGTTTTAAACTGGCCGCTGATGCAAAATAATATTGTTTCCGCGGATCTCGAGGCGGTGGTCAATTTTCTCAAACAAGCGGCGCCGATCTTAACCCAGTCAACCCAGGTGAAGTTGTTTGAACAGGAATGGTCTGCGTGGCTGGGGGTTAAGCACAGTGTATTTGTCAATTCTGGCTCGTCGGCTAACTTGTTGACGATGGCGGCCCTGCGCGAAACCTATGGTCCAGGCGAGATCATTGTCCCCACGCTGACCTGGGTTTCGGACATCGCGTCCGTGCTCCAGTGCGGCTTCTCGCCGGTTTTCGTCGACATTAATCCCAGGACTCTGGGGATGGACACGCGCCAGGCGTTGGCGAAAATTACCCCGCGTACCAAGGCGGTTTTCTTGACCCACGTCTTGGGCTACAACGGGTTAGACGAGCGCTTCTTGCAAGAGCTAAAGGCGCGCGGCGTTCCCCTCATCGAGGATGTCTGCGAGTCGCACGGCGCAACCTTTCAGGGGCGAAAGCTCGGCACCTTCGGATTGATGTCCAATTTCTCCTTTTATTACGCTCACCATATGAGCACCATCGAAGGCGGCGTGATCTCCACGGATGACGCAAATCTTTATCAGATGCTGCGCATGTTACGCTCTCACGGTATGGTTCGCGAGGCCGAGTCGGTAGAGTTCAAAAAATCTTATGCCGAAAAGTATGCCGACCTGAACCCTGATTTTATTTTTGCTTTTCCTGCCTATAATGTCCGCAGCACCGAGATCAACGCGGTGATCGGGCGCTCGCAGTTAAAACGCCTCGATGACAATAACCGGGCGAGAATTGAGAATCTCGATTTGTTTCTGAAAAATTTGGATGGGGAAAAGTACCGGACGGATTTTGTCACCAAGGGCAGCTGTAATTACGCGTTTACTCTGGTATTGAAACAGGCCGACCTGGCGCTTCGCGATAACGTCATGAACGCGTTACGGCAGGCCGGCGTGGAGTTTCGGCGCGGCACTTCCGGGGGCGGAAACCAGCTGCGCCAGC
>CAYZJE010000027.1:0-3519 GCA_964478485.1 uncultured Syntrophobacter sp.
GCAATACCGTTCATGGTTCGAGAACCTCACCACGAACGGTATTGCTCGATCGCGAATTCAACTACTTATCCGTTCGCCCTGAGCGTGTCGAAGGGCTCCGAGTGAATTGCGACACAGTCTCTCAAGGGGGAAGGAATCGGAGAGGACGTCCGCTTGTCAGATAGAAACTTAACTACCCACCAGCGTCTTCGCCCCACCCGCTGTCACTTGAAAACTATCGCCGTAAAGCACGATTTTCTCCTCGCTCTCGATCACCACGCGCAACGCCAGGGTCATGTTTTCATTCAATCGAGTTGCGCCGACCGAGTGCGCGCCGACTTGCCGCGCGTCGTCTTCGCTCATAAACGGCGCTTCCCACTGATTGAGGCCGATGCCGTTGGCGAGTCCGTAGACCGACGCCGGCGCGTAAAACTCACCCAGCTCCCGGCGCGCGATGTCGTCAATATCCGCGGTGGCGCGATTCGGTTTCAATTGTCGCGCCATCGCTCCGACCACTTCCTGCGCTCTAGCGTACGTCCCGTGCAGCTTCGCATCGTTGGCGAGGATAAAGGTTCTCCCCGCTTCCGCCCAGTAGCGCTCATGCTGCACGGCGAGATAAACCGCCCAGTGCGATCCAATGTTCGCGGCCTGCTTGAAGCTCGGTGGATTGAGGCGCTTCTCGCCGGCTAGTATACGTATGTCCTCGGCGCCCTTGTCGCGCGCCAAGCGGTCGATGTCGGCGACGATTTCATACTCTTTTCGCCCCGGCTTGATAAAGCCGACTGCATCTTGGCAAATTTCTTTGAGCAATCGGCCCGCTGCTCCCATGGCGGCAAGCTCACGCGCGGTTTTGTGCAGTCTAATCGGCTGAAAAAACGCATCGACATTTTCCCAAGTTACCTCGGGTAGCGCGCTCTTCATTTCCTCCAGTTGGGGCAGCGGAAACCCCTGGCCGGAGTCCACCAAACCGAGCCGCGCGTTTTCGAAGCCTTTTTCTTTTAAGAGCTTTGCGCCGTCAGCGCCGACCAGGTTCGACGCGCGCACGTCTTCAACCCAAGTGAGCGTCTTGGCGAACGGCACATCACGGCTGCCGATGTTGAGCACAAGCGAGATCGCGCCGTCGCGCGGCACCACGGCGATACCGCCGCGCACCTTGGGGAAATAATTGGTCAAGTAGCAAAGATCGGCGAAAGAATAGTTATCGCCATAAATCACCAGCGCGGCCAAATTTAATTGCGCCATTTCCTGGCGCACCCGATCGAGCCGCGCCTGAAACTCCGCCTGCGGCACCAGCGCCGGATCCCAAGTTGAACAGCCTCTTTTTAATACTGAATGTCGTCCGAATATCATCTCAACCTCATTCTTAGTGGCTCTTCAGGCTATTGTCTGGCTAATGTGCCACGTCCAGTTTGTTTTTTGCACCAGGAAGAGAAACCCGTAGGATGTGGTGAGTCCGCGAACCGCATCGAGCGAGGGTGACTGACCAACGATGCGGTTCCCTTTGGTCACCACATCCTACAAACCTGAATGTCGTCCGAATATCATCTCAACCTCATCGCGTGCGCATCCGAATCACGATTTGAACGTTTTGAACGGCTTGAACGATTTGAACGCGTTCAATCCTTTACAAAGATATCCCAAGAAGATTTCATCAACGATTCAGCTTTGGTCTTACCCATCACCACGGTATCACCGAGGGTCAGATAACCGGTCTCCGGCAAATACTGGTTGGGATGAATTATGAAAGTCATCCCCTCCTCCAGTTTGGTTTGGTTCTCGTCTTCCAAACTGCCCGGCGCAAAAGAGCCGCAGCCTAGTCCATGTCCGCGCACGCGCATGAACGGCGGCCGGCAATATTTTTCGTAGCCGGCGTCAATGAATGCGCCATTGATCGCTTTCGCCACCGCGCTCGCCGGCGCGCCGGTCTCGGCCGCCGCCATGCCCAAGCCCATCGCCTTGTGGAGAATCGCGTATTTCTCGCGCACCAGCGGCGCCGGCTCGCCCAACACCACCGTGCGGCAGATCTGCACGAACAAGCCGCCGATGCACGGCGTGATCTCGCCGATGATGATATCGCCCGTCTGCGTCAACCGGTCGGTGGCCGGATGGAGCGCCTGATTGTGACTGTTGGCAACCACCATGCCGAAATTGTCTTCGGCGCCGAGCGAGCGCATGCGGTACTCGACGATGGCGGCAAGCTCGTATTCTTTCAAGCCGGGCCGCGCGTCTTCGTGCAAAGCTTTAACGCCGGCGTCGGCGATCTCCGCGGCCAGCCTAAGCCGTTCCAGTTCGAACGGGCTTTTACAGCGCGCCATGTTCTCAATGATGTCTTTGGCGTTAACCGGCGTTTGCTTGAGAGCTTTGACGATCTCGTCATGCAGTTCAACATGCATCGCTTCGCGGCCGATCAAGCCCACTTTGCCGGCGATATTCGGCAAGCGCGGGTAAAATTCTTTGAATGGCCGGACATCCACGACGAACGACTCTTCGCGCGCCCGCGCGATATCCCACACCGGCGCGAGATAGAGCACCGGCGCATCTTCCAAGGGCACGACCAACATCGTCTCCGGCCCGACGCTGATAAAGTCGGTCAGATAGGCAATGTAATTCATGCGCAAAAAATTATGCCGCCCCGAATCGTGCACGAGTAAAGTTTGCAGTCCCTTGTCGCGCATCACTCGGCGCACCTGAGTCAAGCGCTTATCGAATTCCGCTCGTTCATCCATAATCACCTCGAAATTTTCGCCTGAAGGCTTCGTCTCAACTGTTCCAATCCACTACCAAACTCCTAATTCATATCCCCTCGCCACCACGTCCGCGTGGGGGAGAGGGTTAGGGTGAGGGCACTCTACGCCGAGGGGGCTCTGCGCCGCGAAGCGAATGCACACCGGACCCCTCACCCCTGCCCTCCCATCGGAATGGGCGAGGGAATGAATGCGATCTGAAAACTTACTGTTGCCTGTTGCCTATTGCCTATTTAATTTAATCAATTTGGTCGCCCGCGCCAACAGATTCGGATCGATGTTCACGCCGATCTGTTTGGCGGTTTTCAATTTGTAGTCTCTCCTATCCCGCTTTTCTCACCTTCGCAGCCGTGATCATTCCATCAATAGAAAGATCTTCGTCTAACTCCGGCCAGTGAATTCCGTACCCCGACGGCGACAGCTCGAAATTTTCCTTCGCGCGCTGGGCGGCTGCCGCAAGCTTTTTGGAATGTTGCCGAAGATCGATCCGGTACTCCTGGCCATCGACATTTAACAGGAGAATCTGATTCTCAAAACGGACATTATTTACGTGATGATATTTTTTCATTGCTTGATTACTTGCCGCGCCAGCACCAACATATTGGGCGGGATCGTCGCGCCGATTTGTTTGGCGGCTTTCAAAACCAATCACCCCTCACCGTATTATTCTAGTCGCCCGCGCCAACAGATTGGGATCGACGGTGACGCCGATCTGCTTCGCCGTCTTGAGATTCACCACCAGCTCGAACCTCATCGGCTGCTCCACCGGCAGTTCGGCGGGTTTGGTTCCCTTCAG
>CAYZJE010000028.1:0-3871 GCA_964478485.1 uncultured Syntrophobacter sp.
GTCGTTGGCGGTGGAGTTTCCGGGCTTAGAGCGGCCATCGCCGCAAAGCGCGCTGGCGCGTCGGTGGCGCTGATTTCTAAAAACCATCCGTTGCGGTCCAACTCAGCGCTGGCTCAGGGAGGAATCAACGCCCCGCTCGGCAAGGATGACTCGCCGGAAAATTTCGCCGAGGACACGCTCGCTGCCGGTGACGGTCTGTGCGAGCGCGTTGTGGTTCAGAGCTTCGCCCAAGAAGCGGCGAAAGAAATCATTTGGCTTGAACGGATGGGCGTGCCTTTTAACCGTGACAAAGATGGGCGCATCGATCGTCGAGCTTTCGGTTCTAATAGCCGCAGCCGAAGCTGCTACGCGGATGACCGTACCGGCCACATGGTTCTCACCGTGCTGCACGAGCAGTTTCAGCGCCTGGCGATTCCCACGTTCGACGAGTGGTTCGTGACTTCGCTGGCCATTGACGGCGAAACCTGTGTCGGAGCCACCGCGCTGGGCCTCAGAGCTGGAAAGCTCGATTCTTTTGCCGCGCGAGCGGTGATTCTCGCGACTGGCGGGTTTACTCGCATGTATGCGCCTTCAACTGTCTCCATCGGCACTACCGGTGACGGCCAGGCTTTGGCCTATCAGTCCGGCGCTCGTTTGATGGACATGGAAATGGTCCAGTTTCACCCCACCGTGTTTCCCAAGGGGCAAGGGCTGCTCATCACGGAAGCCACACTCGGCGCAGGAGCGCAAATTGTCAATCAGCAAGGAGCAGCGATCCAAATCGACAAGGGCAGTCCTCGGGGAAAGTTAAGCCTCGCGATTGCGCAAGCGACACAGAACGGCGACGGCTCTGTATTCCTCGATCTCAAGCCCATCGGCAAGGAAAAAATTCTCTCCTCTTTCCCGCAAACTCATGAATTGGTCAAATCCGTAGCCGGCTTGGATAGCACAAAAGATTTGATTCCGATTCGCCCCATCGCGCACCGTCCGATGGGCGGCATTGAAACTAAAGCTAGCGGCGAAACCTCGATCGCCGGTCTGTTCGCGGTCGGAGAATGCGCATCGAACGGCCTCAACGGCGCGGGCCGTCTAGCGGGCAACACGCTCACTGAAGCGGTCGTCTTTGGCAAGAAAGTCGGCGAGGCTGCGGCAGCCTATGCGAAATCGGCGGCTAAGAAAACTTTTCCAGCAGCAAAGCTGGCCGACGAAGAGAAAAAACTCGCCGCGCTCACCTCCGGCGATTCAGCCCAGGACTCCCTGGTTAAAGTTCACGAAGAACTCGGACGCCTGATGCGCGAAAAAGTTGGCTTAGTCAGAGACGGCGGCGGATTGCAGCAGGCGCTCGACGGAATTAAAAAGTTGCAGGATCGGCATCGAAAGATAAAAGTGCGTAACGCCGGCAGAATTTACAATTATGAGCTGACGACGCACCTGGAGTTGGGATCGATGCTTGCCGTCGCGGAAGTGGTAGCGCGCTCAGCGCAGGCGCGCACGGAAAGCCGCGGCGCGCATAATCGAAAGGATTTTCCCGCTACCGACAACGCCAACTGGAAGAGCCATACGATCGCCAAGCTCGCCCAGGGATCGGCGCAAATCGAGAAAAAATCGTTGGCGAACTAGTCGTGTGTCTCAGAAATTCGAGGACGAATTCGATGACTCCCGGTCGTCATTCCCACGAAAGCGGGAATCCAGAACCCCCACTATATCTCCCCCTTTGCTAAGGGGGAGATTCAGAGAGGATTGGCCGGAATGACGTATAAATAAGTCACCAAATTTAAGAGACACTACACTAGGACTTACGTTCGGAGGAGGCGACATTCATGCAAGTAACATTCAAAGTCTACCGCAAAGACCCGGAGAAAGACGGCAAGCCGGGCCGCTCTAACTACACCGTGGACGTGCCCGATGGCGCGACCGTTCTTGAAAGTCTGTTTAAAATCCGCGATGAAATGGACAGCAGCCTGGCGTTCCGCTGCTCTTGTCTTCGCGGTCACTGCGGCGATTGCATGGTACGCGTTAATGGCAGCAGCCGGCTGACCTGCACGGCAAAAGTTTCAGCTTATACCCAAAAGGGGCCTGAGATCTCTCTCGATCCGCTGCGCAACGTTTCGGTCATTAAAGATCTCGTTTATGACTGGGACGCCTTCATGTGGAACAAGATCGGCACCGTCAAACCGTGGCTTGAAGCCAATGACGCAACTGCTGACGGTGAAAACGTCATCGCCGATGCTCAGATGAAAGATCTCAGAAAAGTCATGAGCTGCTATCAGTGCGGCATGTGTGACGAGGGCTGCACGGTGTTACCGGTCGATATTGATTTTGTCGGCCCCGCGGCCTTGACCAAAGCTTACCGGTTTATCTTCGATCCGCGCAACCAGAATCCCAAGGAGCAACTCAAGACCGTCGAAGGACCCAAGGGCATCTGGGACTGTGTTCATTGTTACGAGGCCGACGAACACTGCCCGAGGGGAATCGAACCGACCAAGCGCATCATCGCTTTGAGAGACGAAGCCTACAGAGTCGGCATCACCAATGAAAAGGTCGCCCGCCATCATAAGAGCTTCGCCGCGTCGGTGACGGAGAGCGGTTGGGTGGACGAAGGTAGGCTGGCCATCGAATCCGAAGGACTGACAAACGTTTCAGGTCTCATGAAGCTCTTACCGACGGCGGCAAAAGCCTTGATGCGCGGGAAGGCGCCGCTTCCCTACGTTCATGCAAAGCGACCCGGCGCCGAACAAATTAAGAAGATCATCGAGAAAGGAGAAGCAGAGAACAAATGAAATACGCTTTTTATCCCGGATGCGTTTCCAAGGGCGGGTGCCCTGAGCTCTATCCATCGTCGGTCAAGGTAGCGGACAAGCTCAACATCGAGATCGAGGAGATGAAAGATGTCGCCTGCACCGGAGCGGGCGTGCTGCCGCAGTATCTCTCAGACCCGATCAACGCCAGAACTTTGGCGAAAGCTGAGAAGATGGGTCTGCCGATGATGACCATTTGCAGCACCTGCCAGGGCGTCTTGGCGCAAGCCAACTACCGGCTCACCAGCGATGCCGAGTACCGCACCAAGATCAATCGTGAGTATCTCGCCGACGAGGGTCTGGAATATAAGGGAACCACGGAGGTGAAGCACTTGCTTTGGGTTCTCTTTGAAGACTACGGCATCGATAACTTAAAAACCCTAATTCGAAAACCACTCAAGGGATTAAAAGTATCTCCCTTCTATGGCTGTTTTCTCCGTCGCCCGGCCGAAGCCATCACTCCGACCAAGGAATCCAACGCGCGGAAAAGTTATCTCGATCAGATTATCGGCATCATGGGCGCCGAGTTGGCCGACATCAGCGGCAAGGGAAAATGCTGCGGTTTTCCGATCCTCTCGGCCAACGAGGAAAATTCGTTGGCAATGGTCGCAAAGCACACCGGCGAGTCGAAGCAGAATGGCGCCAATTGCATGGTCACACCATGCCCGCTTTGTCATTTAAATTTGGACGGCAACCAGGCCAGGGCTGGAGCACAAACGGGACAAGAGATCGACCTGCCGATCCTGCACCTGCCGCAATTCGTCGGCATGGCTCTGGGTTTCTCACCCGAGGAGATGAGCGTAAAGCGCCACATCGTTTCGACCAGCGCGGTCGATAAGATCGTCGACATGCTGACGTGAGAGAAATGAGATTTGGAGTGATGGAGTGTTGGGGGAGAAATTCTTTCCGACCCATTACTCCATCACTCCAATACTCCATCACTCCATTCTTCGCCATCCTATGAACGCTGAAGAACCGCAAACCAACTTCCTAGCGCTCGCGCAGGAGATCTTGAAGTTCCGTAAGGAAAAACATCTTTATGGTTACAACTACGCGGTAAAGCTGCGCATGGGCCACGCGGAACTGCACGACCT
>CAYZJE010000029.1:0-2168 GCA_964478485.1 uncultured Syntrophobacter sp.
TTCTTGCGCCTGGATGACCGCGCTGGCTGTGGCCGAGGCGGCGCACGCCAGTGGCAAAGCGCTCGTGGAAGCGGCAATCGTCGGCACGGAAGTGTTGTGTAAAGTGGGATTGGTCGCGCCGGGAAAGTTTCACGCGCGCGGATTTCATCCGACCGCGATTTGCTCGACCTTCGGCGCCGCCGCGGCGGCCGGCAAGCTTTACGGTCTTAATTCAGATCAGTGGGTCGATGCCTTCGGGCTGTGCGGTAGCCAGAGTTCAGGCATTATTGAGTATCTCGCCGATGGCACCTGGACCAAGCGCATGCATCCCGGCTGGTCGGCCCATGGCGGCGTGATCGCCTGCTTACTTGCGCAGGAGGGATTTCGCGGGCCGGCGAAGGTTTTCGAGGGCACCGACGGTTTTTTTAAGGCTTTCGGCGGCAAGACGGAGTTTCGCTTCGACAAGCTTTTGGAGCTCGGACGGCATTGGGAAATTCCCAAGTTGGCTTTCAAGTCTTATCCTTGCGGTTCGATCTCGCACCCGTACATGGACTGCGCGCTCAAGATCAAACAAAGACACGCGCCGGCGCCGGAGCAGATTGCCGAGGTGGTTTGCCGCACGGCGGAGGGACCGGTGCACCGCTTGTGGGAGCCCTTGGCCGACAAGCAGAAACCGGTGAGCTCTTACGGCGCGAAGTTCAGTTTACCTTACAGCCTCGCCGTGATGCTGGTGCGGGGCCGGGCCGGGTTGGAAGAATTTACCGACGACGCGATTAAAGATTCATCGGTTCTCAAGCTGGCGGCGCGAGTGCGCTACGAGATCGATGCGACCATCGACTATCCGCGCCATTTTTCCGGCCACGTCAAAGTCATCATGGCCGACGGCAAGGTTTTCGAAGAAAACCAAGCGCATCCTCGTGGCGGTTTGGAAGATCCGCTGCCGCCGGCCGAGATCGAAGAAAAATTTCGCGTCAACGCGCGCCTCGCGCTGCCGGTGGAGACCGGCAAAAAAATCATCGATGCGGTCAAGCATCTGGAACAGTTGCCATCGATCGGCGCGCTGACCGAGCTGCTGGTCCGGCGCTAAGCGAAGCCACGCATTTATTTTCTCTCTCGGGGATGGTTGAAATTCCTCGCCCCTTCGACGGTGCTGAGGACATGCTTCAGGCTAAGAGAAGGTCCGTCATGCCCGCGAAAGCGGGCATCCAGGGTGACGAGGGAGTGACGAACACGGAGAACCTGGATTCCCGCTTTCGCGGGAAAGACGGAAAGGGGAGTCGACTTCCAGTCGACACTGTTGAAACCCTCGGCTTCGAACGAGGTTGCTTAATTTTTAACAAGCGCTAAGCGGAGCCGCTCAATTTACCGTCCCGCGATGTCTGATCGCCTTCACCTTGTTCTATATTGCCTCGCCCTGCTGCTCGCCGCCTGCGGTGGCGACGATTATAGAAAAATTCGCAATCTGCGCTCCACCGGGGAGGCGATCGTTTGCTTCGGCGACAGTTTAACTGAGGGCGTCGGCGCCGATGCCGGCGAGGATTATCCGTCGCTGCTGTCACGTCAGCTTGGTTTTCCAATCCTCAACGCTGGCCAGCGCGGCGACACCACGGCGCAGGCGTTGGAGCGCCTATCTGATTCAGTTCTGCGCAGAAACCCGCGCTTGGTGATCGTCTTGTTGGGCGGCAACGATTTTTTGCGCCAACTGCCGCGCGCCGAGAGTAAAAAAAATCTGGCCGAGATTGTCCGGCGCATCCAACAGCAGGGCGCAATGGTGGCGATCGCCGGCATCAAGCTCGGTCTTTTCACCGATGAGTTTGCGGCGATCTACGAAGATACTGCGAAAGAGTTTGGCGCGCTTTACATTCCGCAGGTGATGAAAGGAATTCTCAGCGATGCAAAGCTTAAGAGCGATGCGATCCATCCGAACGGCGCTGGCTATCGCTTGATCGCCGACCGGATCGCGGAGAAGGTTAGACCGCTGCTTCGCGAAGCCGATCGGCTGACCGGCCGGAGCGGCTTCTAGTCAGATAGTGCACGGCGCCGCCGACCACGATCAAGCCAACAAAAGTCGCCACGCCGCTGACGATCTTTGGGTCCGTGGAGCCAAACAACCAGCCGAGATCCTGGCGGCGAAAATCACCAAACACGCGTAGCGATTTGAGGCCGATAATCCAGCCGGCGTGCAGGCC
>CAYZJE010000030.1:0-30608 GCA_964478485.1 uncultured Syntrophobacter sp.
AGAGACTGTGTCGCAATTCACTCGGAGCCCTTCGACACGCTCAGGGCGAACGGATAAGTAGTTGAATTCGCGATCGAGCAATACCGTTCGTGGTGAGGTTCTCGAACCATGAACGGTATTGCGACACAGTCTCTCAAGGGGGAAGAAGCCCGGAGGGTGACGCCAAGCTGCCTAGGAGCCCAAATACAATTCATGAGCCACGACCTAGCGAAACGATACATTTTTAAACGAAATGAAGTCGCCATCGGGATACGGCACGAAGCCTTTCACTGACGGCTTTTTCACGACGACATTTTTCCACCACCAGAGCGGCACGCAGGGAAGATCCTCGGCGAGTAATTTTTGCACTTGGCCATAAATCCGCCTGCGTTCGACTTCGTCGAACTCCGTGCGGCCTTTTTCGAGTAAGCGGTCGACTGCTGGGTTGCTGTAGCGGCCACGGTTGTCGCCGTCGGGTGGCACGCTGGCGGAATGGAAAATCTGATACTGAATATCGGGGTCCAGGACGGTCACCCAGGCGAGGGAGTAGAGATGAAAGTTACCTTTTTTAATGTCGCTAAAAAACGTGCCCCACTCGTAGCTGCGGATTTCCAGCTCGATGCCGACCTTTGCCAATTGCTCTTTGAGCGCCTCGGCGATGCGCCGGCGTAGGTCGATATTGGTGGTTTTGAATGACAGGCGAAAACGCGGCAGCGGACCAGCGCCGTCCGGATCGGCGAAACCGGCCTGGTCGAGGAGTCGTTTAGCCAATTGCGGATCGTATGACCAGCGCCGCACCTTACCTTCATAAGACCAATTGATCGGCGAAACCAGACCGCTGGCCGCAGTGCCGGTGTTTTTGAGCAGATGATCGATAATCGCGTCGCGATCGATGGCCAGAGCCAAGGCTTGGCGCACTTTGAGTTGTTTTAGAATCGGATGAGTCATGTTTATGCCGATGTACTGAAATGTCGTGCCCTGATGGACGCCGATGTCGGCGCTGGTATTGCGCCTGAGCCACGGCAGCATGTCGGGCTCAAGATCGTTCTGCATGAAATCAATCGAATTTTTTTTAAATTCTAAAACCCGCACCATGGCGTCGGGGACGGTTTTAAAGACGACCCCGGCCAGCGCGGGTTTGCCTTGCCAATAATTCGCATTGGCTTTCAGGGTAACTTTCTCGCCGGAATCGACCGCTTCCAACATGAACGGGCCTGAACCTGGCGGCGGCTTGTCATTCGACGGCGAACCGGCCGGGACGATGCCGAGGGTAAACTGCTCGACGAAGGGCGCGTGCGGCGCATTGAGATGAAAACGCAACTGGTGCGGGCCGGTTTGTTCGATCGCAGCGAGCTGTTTGAGCAGGCTGCGTTTGGGCGAATGGGTCGTCGGATCAAGCATCGATTCGAAAGTGTATTTGACATCGGCCGCAGTGAGCGGCTGGCCGTTGTGAAAGCTGACGCCCTGGCGCAAGGTGAATTCATAATTGCGCTCGTCCAGCCTGCGCCAGCTTGCGGCAAGCTCCGGCCCAAGCCGCAGGTGTTCGTCAAAGCGCAAGAGCGAGCTGTAAATGAGATTGCCGATGCGCACTGAATTGGCGTCGGTGGAATGGCGCGGATCGAGCTGGAGCGGATGGGATTCAATCCCGGCGATCAGATATCCCGGCGGCCGCTCGGCCGGTGCTGAGCGGCACGCGCTGTTGAAAGACGCGAGCGTAACGAGGATGGAAAGCAACAAGAATCGGCGGGGCATGCGAATTTTCTAGAAAAATTTTGACTGACCATAGCTCGTTTGGTACTATCGGTCAATTTTCATCCGGTTATGACGACAATTCTCCCCTAGGCTTGCAGGCGGTGGCGCTTCCCATATAATGGCCTGGCCTTTATGGAAGCCTTACTAGTCAAACTAACCGCGGCGATCTATCTCATCGCGGCGGGCAGTTATTTTTACTTCGTCTTTCGCAAGGATACGGCCTCGAGGTTGCCGGCGCTGGCCTTGCTGGCCGGGTTTCTGCTGCACACGGGCGCGCTGACCGCTCGATTCATCGATGAAGGTTTCGCCGCGGTGGCACTGATGGGCGAGGCATTGTTATTTAAGAGCTGGTTGATGGTTGGGCTATATCTTTTGATCCAGCTCAAGTATCGCCTCACCGTGCTCGGCGGCATCGTCGCGCCGTTGGCCTTCTTGATGTGTCTGGCGGCGTTCGCCTTCGGTAAGGCTGGCGCGGAAATTCCGCCCGGCTTGGAGTCGGCATGGTTGCCGGTGCATGTGACCTTGGCGTTTCTCGGCAACGCCGTGTTCGCTCTCGCCTTCGGTGTGAGCTTGATCTACTTGCTGCAGGAGCGTCACTTGAAGCACAAGAAGATGAGCGCGCTGATGAAACGTTTTCCCTCGCTCGAATCTTTGGACCGTTTGAATTACGTCCTGTTGGTTTGGGGCTTTCCGTTGATGACACTGGGGATTCTCACCGGCAGTATTTGGGCTGGCATTCATTGGGGTAATTATTGGTCTTGGGAGCCGCGCCAAATCGCCTCGGGCATCGCCTGGTTGTTTTATGGAATGATCCTGCATGGGCGCATCACCGCCGGCTTGCGCGGCAAGAAGGTGGCGCTCCTGACGATGTTCGGATTCTGCGTCGTGCTTGGCTATTTTCTCTGGGGCGATGCCATGTTTCCAAGCCGTCATAGCGGGCGGTTCGAGTAGACAAGCGATATCGCGGGCGGGGCACCGCCGCTGTTTAAAATATCGCAAAGGGAATGCTCGCCCCTTTGGAAGCCCCAATTAAAGGTTCCACGCTGCGAGCAGCGTGGCCAACGAAAAGTGGTTCTTCCGGGTTTACTGTGAAGAAGTATTCACCACAGAGACACAGAGTTCGCATGGTTCGACAGGCTCACCATGAACGGAGGAAAGCCGCGCATCCTGAGCTTCGTCGAAGGACGCGCCTCCGCGGTGCAATTTCCGAGTTCTGATTTACAGGAAAGCCTGTAGAACCCGATAAGTAAAACGTGCAAAAAGAAATCGTCATCGTCGGTCTCAATCATCGCAGCGCGCCGATCGAAGTGCGCGAGAGCGTCGCATTTGACAACGCTTACCTGCGCGACGCGCTAGCGCGCTTGCACAGCTTTCCATCGATCCAAGAAGGTGTGATTCTCTCCACTTGCAACCGCGTCGAAGTGGTTGCGGCGGCCTCGGATAGCCGCGCCGCCGGCGCTGACATCGGCGGTTTTCTGAGCGAGCAAAAAGACCATCGTCAGCCGGGATCGATCGACGATCACGTCTACACATACTACGGCGCCGATGCCGTGCGCCATCTGTTCCGGGTTGCCGCGAGCCTCGACTCCATGGTCGTCGGCGAGCCGCAGATACTCGGCCAGTTAAAAGAATACTACGACGCGGCGCAGCAGGCGGGCACCGTCGGCGCCATTCTGCACCGCTTGTTTCACCGGTCTTTCTCAGTGGCGAAACGGGTGCGCACCGAGACCGGCATCGGCAGCGGCGCGGTGTCGGTAAGTTCGGTGGCGGTGGATTTGGCCAAGCGGATATTCGACCGCTTCGACGATAAGACCGTGATGTTGATCGGCGCCGGCAAGATGGGCGATCTGCTGGCGCGCCATCTGCAAGCTCACGGCGTGCACAGCCTGATGGTGACCAATCGAAGCTTCGAGCGCGCGGTGGAGTTGGCCGAGCGCATTCAAGGCAGCCCGATCCGCTTCGAAGATTTTCCACAGTATTTAAAAATGGCCGATCTAGTGATTGGCTGCACCGGCGCGCCGGAAGTCTTGGTAGACGCGGCTCAAGTCGACAAGGCGCTGCGCGAGCGCAAGCAGCGGGCGATGTTTTTTATCGACATCGGCGACCGGCGCAATTTTGACGCGAAGATCAATGACCTCGACAACGTCTATCTTTACAACATCGACGATCTCAAAGGCGTGGCGGATGAGAATCTCCAAGAGCGCGCCCAGGAAGCCAATAAAGCTGAGGGCATCGTGCAAGATGAAGTGCAAAGCTTTGTCCGTTGGGTTGGCTCATTGGAGCAGGTGCCGACGATCACCGCGTTGCGCCAGCGCTTCGATGACATTCGCCGGGGCGAGCTGGAAAAATCTCTCGGCGGTAGTCTCAAGGATTTATCCGAGCAGCAGCGCAACGCGCTGGAAATCATGACTGCGGCAATGATCAACAAAATGCTGCACGGCCCGATCTCGCAGTTAAAGAGCAATCGCGAGAACGACCTGGAGGCCACGCTCTACGTCGCCGCGCTTAAAAAGCTCTTCGATCTGGGGGATAAGTGAGCCGGATTCGCATCGGCAGCCGCGGCAGCCTGCTGGCGTTGGCGCAGTCGAACTGGGTCAAGCAGCGGCTCATGCAGCGCTACGCCGATATCGAGATCGAGCTGACGATCATCAAAACCAGCGGCGACCAGTTTGTCGACCGGCCGATCCCCGCGGTCGGCGGCAAGGGGGTTTTTACCAGAGAAATCGAAGACGCCTTGCTGCGCAACGATATCGACATTGCGGTGCATTCGATGAAGGATATGCCCACCGAATTGCCGGCCGGGTTGGCCATTGCCGCGGTGCCGCTGCGCGAAGATGCGCGGGACGTGCTGGTAAGCCGAAACCGGCTAGGCTTGAAAGAACTTCCACGGGGCGCGCGCTTGGCTACCGGCAGCTTGCGGCGGCAAGCGCAATTGCTGCATCGTCGTGGCGATTTTTCGTTGGTACCGATACGCGGCAATATTGACACGCGCCTACGCAAGCTCGACGAGGGCGAGGCCGATGCGCTGGTCATGGCGGCGGCTGGTTTGAAACGTATCGGTCGGGCTGAATGCATCACCGAATATCTGGCGGATGAAGTTTGCGTCAGCGCCGTGGCCCAGGGCGCGCTCGGCATCGAGGCGCGCGACGACGGCGCAATGGCGGCGCTGCTGGCATTTCTGCACGATGCCAGCACTAACGCTGAAGTCGCCGCTGAGCGCGCGTTATTGGAACGCTTAGGCGGCGGCTGTCACCTGCCGGTGGGCGCGCGGGCGAGAGTAGAAGGGGACACACTTAAGATGATTGGCGTGGTGGCGAGACCGGACGGAAAGTCGATCTGTAAGGGGATCATGGAGGGCAAGTCGACGATTGCTCGCGAGATCGGTCGACGCTTGGCCGACCAGTTGCTCAAGAATGGCGCGGCTAAAATATTGGCGTCGAGCTGAGCCGATGGCAAAAAAACCGCTGGCAGGAACACGCATTGTCGTAACGCGCGCGCGCGCGCAGGCGGGCGGTCTGGCGCAGCGGATCGAAGCGCTGGGCGGCGAAGCGATCGAGTTGCCGACCATCGAGATCGAAGCGCCGAAAGATTTTAGCGCATTGGACGCCGCGCTGGCGCGCATCGAAAGTTACCATTGGCTGATTTTTACCAGCACCAACAGCATCGGTCCTTTTCTGGCCCGGTTCGCCTCTATCGGAAAATCGCTAGACGCGCTCAATCATCTCAAAGTCGCCGCGGTGGGCGAACGAACGGCGACTCGATTGGCGGCTGCCGGGATTTCCGTCGATTTAGTCCCCGTGCTCTATCAAGCCGAGGGTCTTATCGATGCGCTCGGCGCCGAGGCCATGGGTGGCGCCCGCGTGCTGATTCCACAGGCGGCGCTAGCGCGGGATGTGTTGCCCGCGACGTTGCGCCAATGGGGCGCGGAAGTCGACGTCGTCGAAGCCTATCGAACCGTGGCGGCGAATATCGATGTCGCGGCCGTGCGGGGGCGATTGCAGCAGGGCGATGTGGATGCCGTCACGTTCACTAGTTCGAGCACCGTGAGCAGTTTCGTTCAGCTCTTCGCTGCTGCTGATCTTACGTCGATCGTTGGCAAAGCCGCGATCGCTTGCATCGGTCCAATCACGGCCAAGACTGTCGAAGAGCTGGGCGGCAAAGTTGCCATCATGGCCCGTGAGGCGACCATCGACGGTTTGGTTACGGCGATCGTCGAGTACTTCAATTTAACCAGAAGAATATCTGCCGCAAAGCATGTCCTGAGTGAAATCGAAGGGACGCAAAGCGCGCCAAGTGACGGGCCTCGGCCCGTCATCCCGAGCAAAGGCGAGGAATCTAAGAAAGATTTCTCCCTTCGGTCGAAATGACAAGGTGCGTGCCTTAGCGCCCCTTCGACTGAGTCTATCCTGAGTGTAATCGACGGGCTCAGGGCATGCTTGTCGCGAGCAAGTTCTAAGACTGGAGAACCGCATGGATTTCCCAAGATACCGGCCGAGAAGGCTTCGGCGCAACGAGAAGATTCGCGATATGGTGCGGGAAACCAGCCTGGCGCCGAAGAATCTGATCTACCCATTGTTTGTCGGACCGGGACGGAACAAAGCGCAGCCAGTTTCCTCGATGCCTGGCGTGGCGCAGTTGTCGGTCGACCGCGCCGTTGAGGAGTGTCAGGAAGCGGCTTCGTTGGGGATTCCGGCGGTCATTTTATTCGGTCTGCCGGAACGTAAGGACGGCGTCGGTAGCGAGGCGTATGATGACGGTGGCGTGGTGCAGCAGGCGATCCGGGCGATCAAGGGAAAGTTGCCAGAGCTGTTGGTGATCACGGATGTGTGCTTGTGCGAGTACACCGATCACGGCCACTGCGGCGTGATCAAGAACGGCGATGTCGACAACGACAGCACGCTGGAGCTGTTAGTCAAAGAATCATTATCTCATGCCCGCGCCGGCGCCGATATTGTCGCGCCGTCGGACATGATGGATGGCCGGGTCGGCGCGATTCGCACAGCGCTCGATGAAAACGGCTTTGGCCAGACGGCGATCATGGCCTATGCCGCGAAGTATGCTTCGGGATTCTACGGCCCGTTTCGTGAAGCCGCCGAATCGACGCCACAGTTCGGCGACCGCCGTTCCTATCAGATGGACCCGGCGAACTCGGATGAAGCGCTGCGCGAAGTGGAAATGGATATTCGCGAAGGGGCGGACATCGTCATAGTCAAACCGGCGATGGCTTACTTGGATATCGTTTACCGGGTGAAACAGAAATTCGGCTATCCGGTGGCTGCGTACAACGTCAGCGGCGAATACTCGATGATCAAAGCCGCCGGGCAAAACGGTTGGATCGACGAGCAGCGGATCATGATGGAAGTGCTGTTGGCGATCCGCCGCGCCGGCGCGGACATGATTCTGACGTATTTTGCTAAAGACGCGGCGCGTGTATTGGCGAAGGGATAGGAAGAGAATTAGCCGCAAAGAACGCAAAGTTCGCAAATAAAAATCTTATTCGTACAAGGGGCGGGTTTTAAACCTGCCCTCTTAGGTTCTTGCTAGATCAGATTCCACAGGTCCTTTACTTTTCGGTGCAGCGTGCGCTCGCACTCGGCTTCACGACCGTCGGTGTGGATCTGGCTGGCCGATAAACGAAAGATCAACACCCGCGCGCCTTTTCCCAGCCTGAGGATGTACGTGTTCGAATCTGCTTCGAACAACACTTCGACATCGACCGCGGCATCGATCTGCTTGACGATTTGAGTCGCCCAGACTCGAATTTGCGGCGCTGCGGCATCGCCGCGCTCGGTGCTCAGCATTGGCGAAGGGGCGCGAGGTTACTATTTGGAGTGAAGCCGCGTTCGGAGATTGCACCGCCGAGACGCCCTTCGACATCGCTCAGGATAGACTCCGGGCGCAGAGTAAAGAGTTTTTGATTAAAAATACTCCGAACTCTGTGATCTCTGCGTCTCTGTGGTGAATAAGCCTTCACAATCAACCCGGAAAAGCCTATTTCTTCTTATAGAGACCGTCGATGAAGCCGGTCTGATCGAGCTCGCGGATAAAACTCATATCGACAAACTGCTCGGGCTTGACCGTCTTGGCTCTTGGGTCGCGCTCAGCGAGATCTTCGATGACGGTTTTGAGGCCCTCTAGGCTCGGATACTGTTTCTTCGGGTAGAGCGTTTCGTGCATGACATTGTCACGACTTTTTTCGAGAATTTCGCGGTCGAGGCCGCCGCCCATATATTTTTGGAGAGCGCGAATGGTCGCTTCCTTGTCGGTCCACATTTTATGCACGGCTTCGACATGGGCTCTGACGTAACGCCGCACGGTGTCATTGTGTTCGCGAATATACCGCCTGGAGGTCGCCGCGCCGGTGTGTTGGAACACCAACCCCATCTGCGCAACGTCAGCGAGCACGGCCATGCCGCGTTTTTCAGCGATAAAACTCGAGGGCGGGTTAATCACCGCGGCGGTTACCCGGCCGGTCTGTAAAGCGCCCAAGCGTTCGGGTCCGCTGCCAACTTGAATCAAAGTCACGTCCTTGCCCACGGTTAGGCCAACTCTCTTCAAGGCAAAACGGGCGATGGAGTCGGTCGCCGAGCCGAACCGGCTAATCGCCAAAGTGCCGCCTTTTAGCTGCTCGATGGTTTTAACCCCAGGTTTGCCCATCAAGACATAATTCAACGAAGTGATGCCGGCGGCGACGAAGACCGCGTCGGAACCGCCAAGAGCGCTGCTCACCAAGGGCGGTCCCGACACTTGAGTGATCGGCACATCGCCCGACACCAGCGCAAGTATTGCGGTCGACCCACCGGTAAAGAAGATCACCTGGACATCCAAGCCATACTTGGCGAAGATTCCCGAGTCCTTGGCGACCCAAGCCGGTAGCTGATCGGCGCTAACCGCGCTATAGCCGACGTTGAGCTTTGTCAGCTGGGCGAGCGCCGAACTTGACGACAGGAGCAGGAAGAGCGAAGCGAGAAAATAACTCGGTAAAAAATTTCTGTGTTTCACGGTCTATCTCCAATCAAAGAGTCTGTTGAATGAACGATTATCATAGGACTTAGGGCAAAAAAAGAAAGCCCTTGCAATCAGCAAGGGCTTTCTCAAAGACAGATGATGATGGTGACGGTTGGCTTCTAACCGTGTTTCTTTAGTTTCTGGCGACGAGGCGTGGGTTAACTGCTTTTTCTTGGACCTCGGAAGTTGCGGTGACAACTCGTACAACTATCACCCAGGGCTTTCATTTTGGTATTGACACCCTCTTCATCCTTGGCCTTAGCCGCATCGGCTAGGGCTTGGGCTGCTTTCTTGACTATTTCATTCTGCTTAGTGAACTCGTCCCACTTCTCCCATATTTCAGCTTTAGCGCGGGACTTTTCCGAGAGGCTACCCTTGGGGAACAAATCAAGAACCTTATCCATGTTCGCCATGATTCCCTTGGCCTTAAGTTCGACCTCGGTGAAATTTTTTTCTTTTACCGCTTTGACCAGAGCCGTTACAGCAGCGTCGTTTTCCTGCTCCATCAAGATCCGTCTCTTTTGAAAGACTTCATCCTGGGTAAAACCCTGGGAAACAATGAAAAGGGACAACAACAAAATTACCGCTCCGTGTAATCGTTCTTTTGTAATCAACATAAAACCCCGTTTAACGAAACTCTTCGTTCACCATTGGCTTTGGCGCACGGAAGTTGATCATGATGGCGACCGTTGGCTTATGACTATGTTGCTTTAGTTTGTAGTGACGAGGTGTGGTCTAACTGCTTTTCCTTGGACCGCGGAAGTTACGGTGACACTCATTACAGGCATCCCCCAAGGCTTTCAACTTCACATCGACCTCCGCCTCATTCTTGGCCTTAGCGGCATCAGCTAAAGCTTGGGCGGCTTTCTTTACTATTCCAGGATTTTTATTAAACTCGTCCCACTTCTCCCAGATTTCAGCTTTGGCCCGGGATTTTTCCGAGATGCTGCCCTTGGGGAAAAGATCAAGAAGCTTATCCATATTCTCCATGACTCCCTTGACCTTGACTTGGATTTCGGCGAAGTCTTTGTCTTTTACCGCTTTGACTAGGGCCTTTACCACAGCATCGTTGTTGGATTCCATCAGGAGCCGTCGCTTTATAATCTCCTCCTCCTGGGCGAAAACCTGGGTAGAAATGAAAAGGGTTAACAACAAAATTATCGCTCCGTATAATCGTTCTTTTGTAATCAACATAAGATCCCTTTTAACGAAACTCTTCGACCATTGGCTTTGGCGCGCGGAAGTCGTTGTGACAGGCTTTACAGGCCTCTCCCAGGGCTTTAAACTTGACATCGATCGATGCCAAATCTCCGGCTTTGGCCGCGGCGGCTAGCTCCTGGGCCGCTTTGGTTACATTGGCAGGATGTTTGGTGAATTCTGACCATTTGGCCCATATCTCGGGTTTGGCCCTGGAGTTTCCGGCAAGGCTGCCGCGCGGAAATAAATCAGGAACCTGATTCATATTTTCTTGGATGACTTTGCACTTGTCTTCAATCTCAACGAAGTTTTTTTCCTTTACGGCCTTGTTGAGGGCTTCAGCCACTAAGCTATTATTGCTCTCCATTTGCCGCCGTCTTTGCACGACTGTATCGGGAGCCAGAGCCCCAACGAGAACCAAGGAGCCTGCCATCAAGATCACCGTCACCGACCAATTTCTTTTTGTCATCATCGGCTTCACGACCTCAGTCAGTTAGTCTTATTAACAATAGGTTGGACCGATTTCAAGTAATCTGCGATCGCCAGCGCATCCTGGCGCGTCATATGTTTGTAGCCCACGGAGACTCCTTCGATCACTTCCTCCATGAGACCTTGCACGTTGTCCAAATTGGGCTTGAATCCAGTCAAGGTGAGATGGGCGATTTCATCTCGACTCCATTTTCCTATCCCGGTCTCATTGTCCGGAGTAATATTGGGGCTCTCTTCTCCAAGCAGCCCTGCTCTACTGCCGGCAAGGTAAAGTCGGCGCTGTGGAACTCCAATGACGTTGCGTAAAGTATGGCAATCGCCGCACAGTGAAATATGGTCCACTAAATAACGCCCTCTTTCAAGGCCGCTGTTAGGGGCTTTAGCGGGCGGCGTTGAATAGCGGCCAAAAAGCTTCAGCCATAAGGGCGTGAACAGGGAGCGGTAAAACGGCACCCAAGTTTTCAGCCGAGGAGTTTCTTTGCGCACCGGCTTTAGCGTTCTCAAATAAGCAATCAGGGCCTTGAGGTCCTCTTGTGCTATGCCGGAATATGCCTCGTGCGGCATGATCGGTAAAATCCATTCGCCGTTGGGCCGGATGCCGCTAGTCATGGCTTTGATAATTTCCTGGTCGGACCAACTGCCAATCCCAGTTTCCTTATCGGGGGTTATATTCGTAGCATACACTGTTCCAAAGGGGATTGGGAAGGCCCTTCCACCCGCGTGAGGTGTCCCTTTAGGGACGGTGTGACAGGCGCAGCCTCCGGCGACAGCGAAGATATACTGCCCCCTTTCGACAAGCTCTTTGCGGCCCTCTTGGGCGAGGGCCGCTCGAGGAGCAAGCGCTGCGAGCGTGAGCAAAACCGGCAGTGAACAGAGCAGCCTTGAGAAAATTCTCCACATAAGAACCGACTAAGTCACCTTCATTTTGACTAGACATAGCAGCCTTGCCGCTGGTGTCGCGTTACTTCACTTGATCAACCAACGCCTTTGCGGCTTTGGCTTTCGCCTCAGCGTTGTAATGCAGCTGCGCGTCTTTCTTGGCGCCGGCCTCCTTGTGGTCAGCCACAGATTGTTGCACCCAATCTTTGGCCATAGCAATGTTCGTCAAAGCGCGCGCTTTTTCTCTTTCGTCTGTAATGTTGGCAGCGGCCGCTTCTGCTTTAGCGATCGATTCATTGGCGGCTTTTTGCAGCCCGGGGCATGAGAACGCGAAAACCTGCGCGGAAACCGAAAACGCCAAGATTCCAGCGAATGCGCCTACCATCAGTTTGTCTCGAACCATTTTTTGAGTTCTCCTTTCAAATTTAACTAGCCTTATTAATTTTCCTGACTTCGTTTAATAATGTTTCCGTGGACAGAAGATCGAGGGGACCCGGTCGAATGTCATAGTAGCGAATCACCCCGGCCTTATCGATAATCACGTACGCCCGCCTTGCGGTAAGCCTCAATTCATTGAAAACGCCAAATGCTTGCAACACCTTGTGGACCACTGTTACATCGCGCCCGCCCCCAAGTAGGGGATAATTGATTTTAAGGTAGTCGGCGAACGCCTTCTGCGCAAACATCGTAGCGGAAGTGATGCCCAAGACCTCGGTATTCTCTGCTTGAAATTTCGCATAATTGTCGTCCGAACCGGACGCCAGTAATTGCTTTACTCAGGCAGGATCAAAGTCATTCTGATAAAAGTTAATGAGAATATTTTTTCCGCGCAGCTGACTTAACTTTAACTTCCCGCCCTTGGTACTGTCGAGCTCAAAGTCGGGCGCCTGGTCGCCGACGCCGATAGCCAGGATGGGGCGGGTCGATCCGAAGAATATCAACAGCGTCGCGGCCAAACTCGCCATCAAGAATTTGCTTAACTTCATAGCTTTCTCCATTTGGACGACACTCGCCAGCAAACCTTTCAAAAAGTTGACGATATATCGCTTAGATCATCGTCACTGTCAATCCCCCATATGGGAGCGGCTCTTTAGCGCATTTGGGGGAGAGTGGTCGGTTCCTTGTTGGACAATTCGATACATTCTCGAAAAGGCTAGCTAATTGAGACCTTCTCGCACCACCAGAACTGCCGCCGCCGTGCGGTTTTTTACATCGAGCTTGCGGAACAGAGATTTTAGATGCCCTTTGATCGTTTCGCGGGCGAGGTGGATGATGTCGCTGATCTCTTCGTTGCTCAGTCCTTCAGCGACCAAGCGGAGAACCTTAAGCTCCAATTCGGTCAGGCCGTACCTTTCGGTAAACTGCACTATCCGATCTGGGCTTGGACGCGCTTTGAGCGTCGCGTCGCGATCCAACGCTAGATGCGCCAGGTAAGGCGAAGAAGGGGTCTTGCCGGCGTGGGTTTGGCGAATGATTTTGATAAATTCAGCTCGGTCGGTGTCCTTTAAAATGTAGCCCAGCGCTCCCGCGCGCATCGCGGCGTTGATCTTGTCCTCCTCATGATGCACCGAGAGCATGAGGATCTTGGTGCGCGGCGACAGCGCGCCGATCAGGCGGGCCGCCTTGATGCCATCCATTTTCGGCATGTCGACATCTAACAGGGCCAAGTCAGGTTCTTTCTCTCTGGCGCTCGTCACGGCATCTTGCCCGTTGCCCGCGTCCGCGACGACCTCGATGTCGGTGCCGGTTTCCAAGAGAATTTTGAGGCTTTGACGAAATAGTCGCTCGTCGTCAGCGATGAGCAGTTTGATCGGCATGGGCTACTCCATCTGGTTCTTATTGGACGGGCGAAGATCGTGGTTAGTGCTTCAGACTCGAACTCAAGATTCTGCTGAAAAATTCGCGTTCACCCTTCGACAGGGCTCAGGGCGAACGGGGAGGGGATTGGTAATCTTAAGAATTTTCCGTTCATGCTGACCCCTCGACAGGCTCGGGACTTAAGGCTGTCGAGGGGCCTGCCCTGAGGTCCCTCGAAGGGTCGAAGCATTCCTAAGGGTTTTTCAGCAGACTCGAACCCAATTCAAAACTAAAGCGGTTTAAGAAGCAAGCGGCGGGAATACGAGGTTTCCGAGTCGACGACGCACAGGGGGATTCGGCTTCCCCTGCGCCAACGTTCGGTTTGATCCCGGTAGTGTCGCGACGATGGATGTCCCGATTGGCCGGACGAGAGCACAAAGTGAGAGATAGGCCGTTCATTGAACTCGACGGCGAAACGCAGGGAGGGACCAACTGTTTGCGCGTAGGGATTCGAATGCCGGTAGAAGCCAATGTTGAGGGTCATGGCGTCGCCGGGCGCGGCGAGTGGGCCGATCCCGAGCAAAGGTTTCAAAAAACTCAGGCGGCCGAGGGCGTGGTTCATCTCTAGCCAGTGCATTTTGCCCCACTGCCAATCCTCCAACTCGTTGCCCAGCGCCGATTCCAGTTCGGCGCATGCTTCGCGCAACGCGCGGTCGACCAATTGCGATCTCGATCGACCGTTAAACCATGGCGATCGCGGGTCGGCAAAAATTCGATCCGTCGGCACGATGCACTGATTGAGAATTTCGACATAGGCGGAGAATAGCTGCTCGCCCAAGTCCGGGCTGAGTAAATTAACTAACAGCCGGTGATGGAAGACATGAAAGATCGATGCCGCCACGCTGTGCTCGGAACAGTCGCCATCCCAAGCAAGCAAGCGGGCTACGGCGTGGGTGATCGACGAATTCTCCTTCGCGATGCCGGCAAGTTCATCCTTGAGCATGTTGATGAATTCCTTGGCGTGAAGGGAAATCTGATCAAGCTGCATGGCGGCCAAGTCTTCGGCTGAGAATTTTTCGCGCGCCCCAAGCAACTGCTCGATACGCCGGATGCGATGGGGCGGTTCGTAGAAGTGAGAGAGGTAATAGGGGAAATCTCCGTCGACGATCCGGTTGTTCGCCGTCGCCAGGCTCCCCGCGGGCGGATTGTAGAGCCGCGGCATTTCGTCAAACGGAATGTAGCCCTGCCAGTCATTGATTTGATCCCAGCCCTCGAGCGCAAGCAGCGTTGGAATTTGGCGGCGCCGGGGAATTTTTCCGGCGAGGCTGTAGCCGATGTTGCCGCTGCCGTCGGCGTAAAGGAAATTCAAGCTCGGCGCGACATGGAAACTCAGCGCTTCGAGAAATTCCGACCAATTGTGAGCACGGTTGATGCCATAAACACTGCGCAGTTCTTGGCTCGGCTCCTGCGCGGTCCAGCGCACCGACAAAATCTCTCTATCGCTGGGAGATGGGTTAAAATCGCTGAGCACCGGACCGTGGCGCGTTTGACGGATGGTTTTTGACAGCGCAGGCTTGCCTCGGATAGCGATGATCTCGCGCCGGCTCTCGAAACTGTGCCATTCGTTGCCAACCCGATATCGATCCGGCTCCAAGCGATGCAATTTCTCGCGATAAATTTCAATATCGTCGCAGATGGCGGCGGTGACGCCCCAGGCGATCCAACGGTTATGGCCGAGGTGAATGCAGGGAATGCCGGGTATCGACGCGCCCCAAACTTCGTAGCCGTCGCTTTGCGCGGTGTCGCTCTCGGCTTTTAAGTGCATCAAATACCAAGTCGACGGTAGGGTCATGCGCAGATGCGGATCGTTGCAGAGAATGGCGCCGCCATTGACGGAGCGGTGCGGCGCTATCACCCAATTGTCGCTGCCGTGGCCGGCGCCATGCCAGTCGCTTGCGGCAAGCTGCCCGCTAGTAAATTGCCAAACGGCGCGCGCTTGCTGCCAAACCGAACGGGTAATCGTCGGCGCGTCGGTGGGGTAGTGCGGCATTAGGGCGCGCAGTTTTTCCGGCTGAGCTTTGAGCTTGTCGGCGATAGCAATGAAATTGAGTCGCGTGTAAAGCGCGGTTGAAAGCAGTAGGGCAAAGCCTTTGCCGATCGTCAGGCTATCTTCAGGCTTCCATGGTTCGGGTTCGTGGCGCAACACGCGAAATTCCCAGGGCAGCTTTTTGCCGCACTGTTCGATATAGGCGTTGACGCCTTGACTGTAGGCGCGCAAGCGCAGCCGTTCCGGCTCCGCTAGTTGGTCGAGGGTGGCGAGGGCGGCATGGCGAATGCCCAGCAGTCTGATGAAGTAATCGAAGTCGGCGCTGGTTCGACCACAAAAATACTGCGACAACTCTTTCCACGGCAGGGTAAAGTCACCGAAGACTTCCGCCATGCGGCCGGAGAGAAACCGCCGGCCGAGCTCCATCTGCCAGAGCCGTTCCTGGGCGTGGAGATATCCTTGTGCCATAAACAGGTCATGTTCGCTGGCGGCGGCTACATGTGGGATGGCGTAGTCGTCCCAATCCACGGTGACCGGATGGTTTAAGCCGGCGATGGTCAGTTCGCCGTCATATTTCGCCAGCGAGCCGCGATCGAGGTAGCCCACGAGCGGACGCAAGAGCGCCGAAAAGACGGTCGAGAATAAACCGCTTTTCGGCAGCTCCATGTTTTGCCGGACGAGAGAATGGCGCGGGTTCGCCGACGAAATTAAAGCAGCGCCTTGACCGACGGACGCGCTTTCATTCTTGCCAAATATTTTCCTAAACGAGGCAGCGACGAATCGGGCAGAACACCGAAACCTTCGAGCCTGGTGAAGCGGGGAATCAAGTCGGCATCGACCAAGGAAAAATCACCGAGCAGATATTGCTGATCGCCGAGCTCGTCTTCGAAGCGCTGCAGAAGCTTTGTTAAGTCGCCCTTGGCGCCGTCGATGATCGGTTGGCTTTGCTCTTGCGCTTCTTTCATCAACTCCATGCGCAGTTTCTGATAGGCCGAATCGAAGTGGGCCATGCCGTAATCGACCAGAATGCGCCCCTTGGCTTTCTTCGCCGGGTCCTTCGGCAGCAGCGGCGGATTGGGATACTTCTCCTCGAGATACTCATTGATGATCAACGATTCATAAAGCACCGTGGAGTCGTCGGTCAGCACCGGGACTTTGCCGTAGGGATTCATCTTCAAATAGTCCGGGTTCTTTTGCTCTTTCTTGGTGAGATCGATGGGCACGATCTCGTAGGGTAAATTCTTTTCCGCCAGCACGACTTTGACCCGTTGGCAGTTGGGCGATGATTTGAAATCATAAAGTTTGATCACGGCGAATCTCCTTTTGTGAAAGTTTTTTCTTTTGGCTCTTATACTAAGATTTGATCGAAAGGAAAAGCAGGAATTTGAAGTGGCAGTGTTTATTGTTGATCTGCCTATCCTTTGATGTTAAGCGGATAGAACTGTTGGGGGTGGAAATTCACGTGGATCCGAGCGAAGCGGCGAAGACGATCGTCACCGGCTTGAAAGGCGCGGGCATCAATTTGGTCGCCACCCTGCCGGATATCAATCTTACCGACTTACTGAGCGAGATAGAAGATGACCGGGATCTCATCCACGTGCCGCTCTGCCGCGAGGAAGAGGGCATCGGCATTTGCGCCGGCGCCTATCTAGTTGGCAAAAAATGCGCCGCGATCATGCAGAACGGCGGTTTTTTCAATAGCAACAACGCGATCGTCAGCACTCTGCTGCAATACCAAATTCCGCTGCTGCTGTTGATTTATTACGCCGGCGACATCGGCGACCGGACGTTTAGCACCACCGGCGCCATGACGGAGCCGGTTTTGCAGGCGTTGGGAATCCGCTATTACATCATGCGCGATCCCACTGATGCGGTGGAATTGATCAAGCGGGCGCAGGTTCTAAGCGAAGACGCTAAACGGCCGGTGGCACTGCTGGTGACGAAGGAAGTTTTGGGCCGACGCGCGGCGCTTAAATCGCTGTGATCGGAGCGGACACCCTCGCCCGCTTGGAGACTGTGTCGCAATTCACTCGGAGCCCTTCGACACGCTCAGGGCGAACGGATAAGTAGTTGAATTCGCGATCGAGCAATACCGTTCGTGGTGAGGTTCTCGAACCATGAACGGTATTGCGACACAGTCTCTTGCGGGAGAGGGTAGGGGTGAGGGTGCTGGAGACGACAAGTGTTCGCACGTAGCCCCCTCACCCTGACCCTCTCCCCCGCGAAGCCGCGGTGGCGAGGGAAAATCTGTTGTCGGCTTCGAGCCGAGAGATGGTTTAGTTGAGTCGATGAAGAGATTCGATTGCTTGAAGGTACTCGCAGTGGTTGTCGGCGATGCGCTGGTGGTCAGTTCCGCCGGTGCCATGACCTTGGAGTGGAACGCGCTTCGTCCGAGCGATGGCAATTTGCGCGTGCGTACGCTGGGCCTTTGTTCATCGATCGCTCTCGGCATGGCATTGGGATTACCCCACCGCAAGATCGTTGCCCTGGATGGGGACGGCTCGTTGCTGATGAATTTGAATTCGCTGGCGACCATCGCGCGCATGCAGCCGAAAAATCTCACCCACATTGTTTTCGACAATGAAGTCTATGAGGCGTCGGGAGGCAAAAAAACCGCCACCGGCGCCGGCACCGATCTGGTCGGCGTGGCGCGGGCGGCGGGAATCAAAGATTCGCGCTGGGCCAATTCTGTTGAAGAATTCACAGTCGCGGTGACAAGCGCGATGAAGGGCCGCGAGTTATGCTTCATCGGCGCCAAGGTCACCTCCGAGCGCAGCGAAGCGCCGCCTTATCCGATCGACGAGGTTGAAAACAAGTATCGCTTCATCCGCCACGTCGAAAAGACCGAGAAGATCGAAATATTCAAAACCAACTTGCCGGCGAGTTACCTATGACGGTTGTGCCGCCAGCGATCAAGCATCGCCCATGAAGATCGATATCGAGTTTAACTCCGGAGCGCAGTTGCCGATGGATGCGATTCCCGGGCTGGCGCGGCTCGCCGAGGAACATGGCTTTGACTGTGCCTGGGGCGGCGAGGCGAACAACAAAGATCCCACGGTGATGTTGTCGGCGATCGCCGCCGTGACCACGCGGCTCAAAGTAGGCTCGGCGATCTATCATATTCTCGGACGAACCCCGGCAACCTTGGCGCTCCAAGCGGCGGGGCTCGACGAGCTTTCGGGCGGGCGCTTTCTCTTGGGCATCGGTTCGTCGAACCCAACCATCGCCAAGTGGCATGGACAGACCTTGGATCACCCGCTCGGGCGGGTGCAAGAATACACCGAAATTGTCCGCGCGGCGTTGCGTGGCGAGAAACTCAACTTTGACGGCAAGTACTTCACGGCGCAAAATTTCAAGATGGCTTTTAAACCGTCGGGACGGACGATGCCAATCTATCTCGCCGCGTTCGGGTCACAGATGACGCGCTTGGCCGGGCGCATTAGCGACGGCGTTTTGATTAACATGGCCAATCCCGGCGAGGTTCGCCGCATCGCCGCGGAAGTCCGGGCCGGCGCGGCGCAGGCGGGCAAGGACCCAGCGCGCATGGAAATTATCTGTAAGATTCGCTGCTCGATCGCGCCGCGTTACGATGTCGCGCGCGACGCGCTCAGTCACGCGCTGACCTATTACGCATTGGCCGACTATTATCGCGATCTGCTCGGGCGCATGGGTTTTGCGACTGAAGTTGAAGCGATGCGCGAGGCTTGGAAGTCCGGTGGATTTCACGCAGCCCGGCAATTGATCAGCGATCGGATGTTTAGTGGTTTACCCGTGGTCGCAGCCACATCGGCGGCGCAAGTCGTCGAGCAAATCAAGCCATACGCCGAAGCCGGCGCAACCCGAATCATCCTGCCCTATGTGGCGGCGTCGGACGAGATCGTCGGCGAGTTGACTAGTTTTATCAATTATTGGAGCCCGGCCATCACCGGCGCGATCGCTTAGCAGGAGCAGTGTAGTATGCCTTTTGAACTCATTGACCCCAAAGGTTTGGAAGCGCCGGTCGGATACGCTCATGTCGCGAAGATTACCGGCGGCACGGTGGTTCATATTGCCGGCCAGGCGCCGTTTAACGATCAAGGGCAGGTGGTTGGCAAAGGCGATTTTGTCGCTCAGTTTACTCAAGTGATGAGTAACCTAAAAACCGCCATCCAAGCGGCCGGCGGCCGGCCAAACCAATATGCCGTGTTGACCATCTACATCACCGATCTTGAGGCTTACTGGAACAACAAGAAACCGTTAGGCGCCGCGTACCGGGAAGTGTTTGGAAAGTATTTTCCGGCGATCACTTTGGTTGAAGTGAAGCGGCTCTATCATCCGGATTGCATGATCGAAATTTCTGGCGTCGCAGTCATCCACTAAGCAGAGCTCGCTCGCCGATGTGTAGGATTTTCCTTCGATAAACGCCAGTTTTTTGCACTTTAATCGACAATCTTTGCCGACCGTCTGGGCACTAGAGCGGCGCTTTAAACAGCGATTCCCTGTATTTTCGACCAGTTGAATTGATGGCAATGGATTTGCTTTCTTTTGGGACCATTAATTCTACTCTCTGTTGAAAGAACAGAACATGGATCGCATGAACCCCATTGCGGCATTGGACAAGGGACCAGATCACGATCTTTTCGACAGCATAACCGAAGAAGAGATCATCGGCCTTTGGTGCTCGATCAAAGGGCGGGGATTGTCTGGAGATCAAGCATGGCAAGCCATTGTCACCGGCATCGCCTTAGACATGGCCTTCGCCAAATCACGCGCCGTTAAGCATACCGATCATTAAACTCCCCTAGCTTTGCTATATTTCCTGTTGTGCGCTGCCAAGGTCCGTTAAAGTCCGCGGCGGGAGTGGCGCGATGGTATTTCGCAGCGGCTGTCTCTACCGTTCATCGCGTTGACTCGCTGGACGAAATCTGCTTGAATCAGGCTACCTTAAATTGGCAGCGATTCATGTCACGGATAACCGTTGAGGATTGTTTGCAGAAGGTCGATAACCGATTTGATTTGGTCATGCTCGCTTCCAAGCGGGCGCGCCAATTGTTCAAAGGCGCCAAGCCGTTAATCGATTCGGATACCCGTGAAGTGGTTGTCGCGCTGCGTGAAATCGCCGAAGGTAAGGTCAGAAAAATCAACGCTCAGCCCTGACGTGTATCTTATTCCTTCGAAGGATGAAGAAGATCTCAAAATCCCGGGTCCCGTCAAGTTCTTAGGTTCGGTCGTCTTGAAAATCCCACTGGTCCTTACGATACTTATCTTTGGCGGTGAGGGCGCACAAACCGCTCATGGCCGAAGACGATAAAAACACGCCTGTAGATCTCACTTTTGCCGACCTCGATCTGCCGCAGATTGTTCAAGAGGCGGCCGACGAAGCGAGTTCGAATGACAAAGCGCTTGTTCCATTCGATCCGTTGCAACGCTATTTGGCGGAAATCCGGCGTTTTAGCATACTCAGCCGGGAGGAGGAGCATGACCTGGCGGTGCAATACAAGGAATTCGGCAACCTCGAGGCGGCCTATAAATTGGTCACGGGAAACCTTCGGCTGGTCGTCATGATCGCCCGGGAATATCAAAAATCGTTTAAGAATCTCCTCGACTTGATTCAGGAAGGTAACATGGGGTTGATGGAGGCGGTGAAAAATTTCGACCCCTACCGCGGCGTGCGCTTCCCATCCTACGCGGTATGGTGGATTCGCGCCTACATGATCCGCTACATCATGAACGACTGGCGCATGGTCAAAATCGGCACGACCCAAGCGCAGCGCAAGCTCTTTTTCAATCTGCAGAAAGAAAAAGATCGAATCGAAGCGGAAGGGCTCGTTGCGGGTCCTAAACTGCTGGCCCAACGGCTGAACGTCAAGGAAGACGAAGTGGTCGAGATGGAGCAGCGGCTAACGAGCCGGGATCTATCCGTCGATGTGCCTTACGGCAACGACGACGAAGCGACGCTGCTCAACTTTTTGCCAGATAATAAGCAGGGACCGGAAGAGCAGTTCGCCGAATCTCAATACCAAGATCTGCTGCGGCAAAAAATGGCCCAATTCGGCGACGGCCTCAAAGATAAGGAGCTAGTGATTTATCGTGAGCGGCTACTCAACGAGCAACCGCTGACGCTGCGCGAGATCGGTGAAAAATATGGCATTAGCCGCGAGCGGGTGCGTCAAATCGAAGAGCGCGTGAAAAAGAAACTCAAGACCTATCTAAAAAAAGAACTCAAGGACGTCACTGACGTGGTTGGTTCAGAATAAGGCTATTCCGGGTTTCCAATGAAGAAGTATTCACCACGAAGTGGTGAATGATCTTACGCTCGCCCACAGATCATGAAAATGGAGGAATTTCCCTCCGCAGGGTCCTCCCCCTCGACTCGTCATTCCCGCGCACGCGGGAATCCAGGTGACGGACAGCGTCCGTCATACCGTTGGAAAACGGTATCCAGGTTACGGGGATGGGGATGGACCCCGGTTTGCACCGGGGTGACGACAAGGCCTGGATACCCGCTCCCCGATCAAAGTCGGGGACAAGCTTTCGCGGGTATGACGGAACCCAGGCGGCTCCTCGTTCTGCAGATCATCCCCGCACGCGTATTTTCGAAGGAGTTCGCTTTTGCCTTTCGCTCGATTGTGAAATGGGTTCTCGTCGTTAGCGTCGCCTGGAGTAGCGCAAAAATTGCCCGTTTCGCTTGCGCGGTATGAGCGCTTCTGATAGCAAAAATAGCATCATCTAACCAGGGGGGTTTTTTGCAGTTTCAAAAAGAAGTGGAAATTCTCGCGCCGCGCGAAAAAGTTTGGAAATTCATTTGGGATGTCGATCGGTTCATCGCCTGCGTGCCGGGTTGTAAGGACGCCAAAACCCTCGAAGAGGGGAAACGCTACACAGCGACCATGACCGAGAAAGTCGGCCCGTTCAAGGTGGAATTTCCGACCACCATCGAGGTGCTGGAACGCGAGGAGCTAACCCATATCAAGGCACAAGCGAGCGGTGCGGATAACAAGATCGGCAGCCGGATGAAGATCGATCTGGACGTAAACCTGCGCGCCCAAGATGACAAAACGATTCTCAGTTTTGTCGCCGGCGTGGATATCCTGGGCAAGCTCGCGGCGTTGGGCCATGGAATTATCAAGCGTAAGGCCGATCAGGTGCTCGATGAGTTTGCTCAGGCGGTCAAGAAGAAACTAGAAGGAGAGGCGTGAGATGCTTAGGAGATTTCGTTTGGAAGAGCCCGACAGTATCGCGGAAGTCTCGGAACTGCTTGGCCGGTTCGGCGATAACGCCAAGGTCTACGCGGGCGGCACCGAATTGCTGCTGGCGATGAAAGAAGGTCTGGTTCAATATGAACGGCTGATCAACGTCAAGAAGCTCGGCCTCAATCAAGTGAGCGCCGACAACGGCACGCTGAAGATCGGCGCGCTGTGCACCCATCATGAATTGGAAAACTCGGCCCTACTGCAACAACGGCTGCCGGCCTTGGTGAAACTAGAACAATACGTCGCCAACGTGCGGGTGCGCCAAGCCGGCACCATCGGCGGCAATCTATGTTTTGCCGAACCGCACGCCGATCCGGGAACCCTGCTGATGGCACTGGGAGCGACGCTGGTCGCTGACAAGGGCGCCGCGAAGCGAGAAATTTTGGCGGAGGATTTTTTTGTCGATGCTTTTGAAACGTCACTGGCGGCCGATGAGGTGCTCACCGAGATCCGCGTGCCCGCGCCTGGTGCCAATCGAAAATGCGCCTATTTGAAATTTGGCTACCTTGAGCGGCCCAGTGTTGGGGTTGCGATTGCACTCAGTTTGAATGGCGGCGTCAGCGACGTCAGGATCGCCGTCGGTTGCGCCGGTCCGGCGCCCAGACGGGTGGCGGAAGCGGAAGCTTTGCTCAACGGCAAAAGTAAAGATGAAGCAAGCCGCAACCTCGCTCAAGCCGGCGCCATCGCCGGCAAGGCGTCCCAGGCGATCAGCGATCTGCACGGCGCGCAGGATTACAAAGAACATATCGTCGGCGTGCTGTTGAAACGGGCTTTTCAGGCGGCGGTCGGTTAGAAATTAGCGATTCAACGAATTTGGGGAGAAATTCATGGCCACAGCGACGAGCAGACGTGCGGATGGGCAAACGATTCCAGTTTCATTTACCGTGAACGGTCGATTACAAGAAATCGACGTTGAGCCTCATGAGCTTTTGCTCGATGTGGTGCGTGACCGATTGGGGCTAACCGGGGCCAAGCGGTCGTGCGACGTGCAGGTCTGCGGCGCGTGCACGTTGTTGGTCGATGGCCGGCCGGTGAGCGCCTGCACGACGCTCGCTTTCGAAGTCCGTGGCCGATCGGTAATGACGATCGAAGGTCTGGCCGACAACGGCAAGCTGCATCCGTTGCAGGTAGCATTTATTGAACATGGCGGCTTTCAGTGCGGCTTTTGCACTCCCGGCATGATCTTGGCGTCGAAAGCGCTGCTTGACGAGAATCCTAACCCGAGCGAAGACGAACTCAAACACTTCATGCACGGCAATATCTGCCGCTGCACCGGTTACAAGAAAATCATCGAATCGATCATGGCCGCGGCGAAGAAACTTCGCGCTCGCTAGCGCGAAGGATTACAAATTCAATATTCCAGATTCCAGATTACTCCGGATCTGAAAATATTTGGAATCTGGAATTTGTAATTTGGAATTCTAACCTGCTTGTAACGCGAGCAGGTTAGTCCTCGATACCGTATTCCTTCCAACGTCTGGCGACGATCTCCAAGTGTTCTTTGGGCGGCAGTGAAATCGCCGGATACTTGTGCTTTCTCGTGGCATCGATCGCCACTCGTGAGCCGACATAGCGGCTCGGGTGATGCTGGATCACGTCGGCGGGCGCCTGAGACGGATCGAGGCCGACGGCTTGGACATCCCGTTCGATATAAACGTCTTGCTCCGGCCGGACATGCCAGCTGAGTGCCCAATCCACCGCGAAATCGTCCCAGACGTCAATATCTTCATCGACAACGACGGTAATTTTGCCGAATCCGGTTCGTTGTGACCAGGCGCCGTACATGAGCTGGCGCACCTGACCGTCAAACTGTTTCTTGAGTGAGATGACGAGATAGGCGCCGCTGCCGCCGGCTTCTTTCAAGCGCAAGTCTTTAATCGGCAAGTGCAGCACGTCCTTCAAATGTTTGAACAACGGCCACTCACGGCCGATGCCGCGAATGCAGCTTGACTCCGACGGGGGCATCTGGCTGATGAACGCTTGATAGAGCGGCCGGTTGCGAAAGGTCATGCACTTGATGTTGAAGAACGGTTCATTTCCAGCCGGGCCCATGTATCCGGTATATTCGCCGAAGGGACCTTCGTGTTCGAGGGCGTTAGGCGGTATCTCGCCTTCAAGGACAATTTCTGCAGTCGCCGGAACTTCCAGCGGCACGGTTTCGCAGGGTACGAGATCCACTGGCGCACCGCGCAGTGCGCCGGCCACGGCGAACTCGTCGAGTGAATCCGACATTTTCGACACCGACACGTAACCAATGGATGGATCGGCGCCGATGACCACGGCCACCGGCGTGGGTTTGTTCTGCGCGTTGTTCTTATAGAGATGCCAGGCCATGTCTTGGCGCTTGCCAATCAACAGCCCGGTTTTATTCGGCGCTTTAACCTCCATGCGGTAAGTGCCGACATTGCGGACACCGGTTTCGGGATCTTTCGTGATCAAATAAGGGGCGGTGAAAAACGGCGCGGGATCTTCGCCTACGGTCCAGGTGGGCACCGGCAGTTTTGTGATGTCGACTTCCTTGCCGTGAAGTATGTTTTCCTTACACGGCGCGTCCTTCGCCGCGACCATTCGCGGCGCAATCGGATTGCCCAAGGCATGGTCCCATTTGCGGTTGATGCCTTCCACCGTTTCGGTTTGCAGGCCAAGGGCGTAGATTTCTCTCGACGCGCCGAGCACGCCGGCAACGACGGGGATGTTAAAGCCTTTAACATTTTCAAAAATCAGCGCTGGACGTTGCTGCGGCGGAATCTTCTTGAAAAGCTGGCGGCACACCGCGGCGATTTCCCAATCCTTGTCGACCTCTTTGGTTACCCGCTTAAGCTTTCCATGTTTTTCCAGGGTCGTAAGGTATTCGCGCAGATCGTGATAGGCCATGAAACCTCCTATGCTAAGGAACGAAAAAGTAATTTTTTCTATCCTTAACACAATTCGTTTACATATCAACAATACCAATGCAAATTAGTATTAGCGATGGCTAAATCCCTCATGGATTTAGTGAGAAAAAGGCCATGGCAACTGCGCGGGGCGCAATTGCTTCGCCTGAAAGTTCGCGAGAGTAGAGGAGTTTTTAGGCGCGAATCTCGGCGCGCATGAAGATGATGTAGGAAATGCCAAAGCAGACCGCGACGAGGCCGAAAATCGTCGTGATATGCGGCCAGATGAGGGTCAAGCTTTGATCGAGAGCCAGCGGGGTTGGCAAGATGCCTTCAGCCTGGCTTTGCAGGGCCATGCCGAAAACCCGCGCAGCCGGATTGAGCAGGATGCCGACGCTTTCCGAGTAGAGCGTGCTGGGCGAAATTCTGCCGACCACATTTTCTATATCTGAACGGCGGGTGATGGCTTCAGGAGTCGTCGCATCAGGAACCATCAACCCGGCAATGCCCGAGCTCACCGCTGAAATGAACAGAGACAGGAAAAGCCAAACCGCCATCGAAGCCAGCGCAGCGGTCACCGTTTTCTGAAACACCAGTGAGAACAGCATGGCAAGAGCAAGCCAGAAGCCCAGGTAGAAGACCCCCACCGCAGTGAAGATCAGCATGCGCCAGATTTCTTCAGCGTTGGGGGGAAAACCCAGTAGAGTGATGCCGAGCCCAATGACGAGAAGTAGGATGGACCCCCATAAAACTGCGACGGTCGTAAGTCCAGCCAAAAACTTGCCGTTGATGAAACTGTCGCGATAGATCGGCTGGGATAGCACGCGGCTCAAAGTGCCCCGGGCATACTCGCCGCTGATCGAATCGAATCCCAAAGTGATGCCAACCAGCGGACCGAAGAAACCGAGAAAAGTCGCCAATGAAAAAAGAGTTTCTCCGCTGGAGGTCAGCAGGAGCAGAAAAGCATATTGCGAGGGAACGGTATCGGTGTTTTGCCGGATCGCCTGTCCGGTGGCATAGGTTGCCCAGAGCCCCGATAGCACGATGATGATCAGCAGAATCATGAAACGGCGGCTGCTAAAATGGTCAGCCAATTCTTTCCAGAATACCACGCTCATTTTTTTAGGCCTCGCGGAAATATTTTAGGTAGATCTCTTCCAGCGTCGGATCTTCGGAACGCAATTGCAGCAGTTGCAACCCTCTACGATCGACCAGCGAAACCACTTCGCGGCGCACGTCCTCGGTGCAGCGGAGAAACCAACCGTGGCTGCGCTTTTCGACATCTTCGACGCCTTTGATACTTTGCAGGTCTCGATCCATGCCCTCGGCAGGGCCGGTGACTTCGAGCAGGAAATTCCATTCCCGGCCTTTCAAGATCGCTTTGCCAAGAGCGTCCATGGTGCCTTGGACGATCAGCTTGCCTTTCACGATGATGCCGACACGACTACAGATTTGCTGAACTTGCTGCAATTGGTGCGATGAGAGCATGACGGTCAAGCCGTGATCGCGATTGAGATCCCTGATTAATTCGAGGATTCGGATTGCGCCGTCGGGGTCGATTCCCAGGGTCGGCTCGTCGAGAATGATCGCCGTGGGTTTTTTTACCAGGACCTCGGCGATCCCCAAGCGCTGTTTCATGCCGCGTGAGAACTCTTTAACCAAGCGGCGGCCATCATCCGGCAATCCGACCTGGTCCAAAACCTGCGCGGTTCGACGGCGCGCTTCGTCTTCGGGGATACGGTTTAGGCGCGCCATGTAGAGGAGATTCTCGCGCGCGCTGATGTCGTCGTAAAAGCCTGGACTTTCAGGCAGATAACCAACTCGCTTTTTGACATCGATGGATTGCCGGGTGGGATCGAATCCGCACACGGAAACCTGACCCGAAGTCGGCTCGGTAAGTCCCAGCAGCATCAGAATGGTGGTGGTCTTACCGGCGCCGTTGGGGCCGAGAAAGCCGAAGATTTCACCCTCTTGGACGGTCAGGCTAAGCGAATTGACCGCAAGCTTTTCGCGGTAGCGCTTGCTTAAATCTTTGGTTTCGACAACGGCGCTCATCTACGACCCAGACGGAAAAATACCACCGCCAAGCCGATTACGACTAAACCGACGATGCCGAAGCCGATCCAACCCCAGATCGTCGGCGTCGAAACCGTAACGCGGAATTCGACGGACTTGGTGACTTCCGGGGAGTTCGCGGTTAGCGTCAGCAAATAGTCGCCGGCGATCGTCCGATCGGGCGCGAGAATTTCCATCTTGATCTCTCGCACCTGGCCGGGCTCGAGGGCGTCGATCTTATCGGGCTTGAATTCCACCGTCCACTTGTCGCTCGGTTTCTTGGTGACGAAGTTCAAGTTACGGATCGGCGCGGTTCCGGCGTTGCCGATGACGAAGTCGATCGGATTTTTCTTGCCGGCTGTGAGTGAGGCATTCAGAGTTCCGGCCAAGGAGCCCATCTTGAGGTCTTGAGTTCCCTTGAGGCTCACTTTGATCGTTGCCGAGGCTTCGAAGGCGCCCGACCGCGCGGTGACCGTCACCGGCTGCTCCTTCGCGTCGGCCTTCGATGGCGTGTCGATCTCGACGCTCAGCGTCTCGGAGGCGCTTTCTTTGAGTTGAATTGACGAAATCTGCTGATCGCCGAACTGCGGTTTGAAGCGCACATTCCAGCCTGGCGGCACCTGTGCCGCCAGGGACGTCGTCAGGGGCTTGTTGGTCTCGTTTTTCAAATCCACGGTGAATTTCAGCGTTTGGCCGGTGCCGGTGCTGAGCACGGGGTATTGGCTGGTCAGCTTGAGGCCGCCAGTTTCAATCTTCTTGGAACTCACTCGATAACTGATAGTTTCGACGTACTGGGTTGTTCCCTTGATATCTTTGGCGGTGATCTTGATGGGATAAGCGCCCGGCTTGGTGTTCTCAGGGATTTTTGCTTTGAGCTCCAGGGTGGTCGATTTATTCGAGGTCTGATCGCCACCTTGAACCGTCACGGAGCGCACCGGAAAACTGGGGTAGCGTGAATTGAAGTTGATATCCCAGCCGGTCGGGATGCCTTCAATGGTCAAGCTCACTTCCACCGGTTCTTTGGTACGGTTGACCACCTCGGTGTCCATCGTCGCTTCTTGTCCCTGACCGACGGTTAAATCTTTGAATGGAACGATCAGATTAAAAGTGACACCAGCGGGCGGGGCGGGGGGCGCTTCCCCGGCCAGACCCTGAGTGACGAAATTGGCAGCGGCGATGAAGATTAACGCAAAAGCATAAACAAACATTCGCCGGCGGATAGGTACGACCCCGGTCCTCATAAAAGCGACTCCCCCTCGGATGCTAAATTGATGCCGATAAATAACCATAAAGTTTCGTAGCGTCAAGGCCCTTTTAGAGAATTATGTTTTTCCGAGCTGGCGCAGCCCCTCATAAAGGACGATGGAAACGGCGTTAGAAAGATTCAAACTGCGCACGCCGTGCCCCATCATTGGTATGCGATACGACTCGGCCGCGTTGGCGGCCAGCCACTGCGACGGCAAGCCGCGGGTTTCCGGGCCGAAGACCAAATAGTCGTCGTCCTTATAGCTCACCGCGGTGTAAGATCGTTGGGCTTTTTTGCTGAAGTAGAGCAATTTGCTCGGTTTTACATTTTCCAGGAACGCGTCCCACGACTTATGCACGTGGAGGTCGACAAACTCCCAGTAGTCCAGGCCGGCCCGTTTTAGATGCTTGTCGTCGATCTTAAACCCCAGCGGTTCAATCAAGTGCAGCGGCGTCATAGTGGCGGCGCACAAGCGCGCGACGCTGCCCGTATTAGGCGGGATCTCCGGTTCGAACAGGACAACGTGCATATTGATTTAACAAATTCGAAATTCGAATTTCGAAAGCGGCCCCGCGGACCGAAACAAATTCAAATAACCCAAAAATACAATGTTCCAAACAACTCTGATTCGGATTCCTCGTTTTGGATTTTCCGACTTTGAGCTTTATTTGACTGTTCGTTTGTTTCGAGTTTCGTGCTTCGGTCCGCGGGGCCGCTTTCGAGGTTTCCCTTTTTTTCTAAGCTTCCAGAACAAAAGTGACCGGGCCGTCGTTCACCAGAGCAACACGCATATGCGCCTGGAATTGGCCGTTGGCGACATTGAGACCGTGGCCACGAAGACGCTGTGAAAAATGTCGGTACAGTCTTTCGGCTTCGGCGGGCGGCGCCGCATCAGCGAACGACGGCCGGTTGCCCTTGCGGCAGTCTCCGTAAAGAGTGAACTCGGAGACCACTAGCAGCTCGCCACCGCAATCGATCACAGAGCGATTCATTTTTTCCTGGCTGTCTTCGAAGATGCGCAACTTGGCAATTTTGTCGGCGAGCGCGTTGGCGTTATTTTCACTATCGGCTACGCCGACGCCTAAGAGAACGCATAATCCCGGACCAATTTGGCCGACGATCTGGTCATCAACGTAAACTCGGGCTTCCGCGACTCTTTGAATGACGGCGCGCACGGCGAAATCACAACGCTCGGGCGCTGGCGGTTTGTTGCCGGATGAAGATAGATTTGTCGCTCATGATGAGGTGACATACTGGTACCAAAGAAAAACCCGGGTGACAATACTAGCGGAGCTGGTAGAATTGCCGCGGATTCGTGGAATGGCGTTAGGAATTGTTCGCGATGAAGCGTTTACTAAAATCAATTTGGTTTGTGCTCGGCGGGTGCTCGGCGGTTATATTTATCGGTTCCGCGTCGACGGCACTTGGCGGGGCGGCCAGCGCGATCGTCACGGGCCGCATCACTTTCGCTGGCACAGTTCCGCTCGCCAAGCCCTTGCCGGTATTCAAGAACCGGAGTTTTTGTGGCACTCAGGTTGTCAATGAAATGCTCATTGTCGGGCGCGACGGCGGCGTGAAAAATGCGGTCGTGATTCTCCGCGCGATCGATCGGACGGTGGCTGTGAGACCTAGCCAGCTCATTCTGGACAACCAGCGTTGCGCCTTTGCGCCGCATATCCAAGTGGCGACCGTCGGCAGTGAGTTACTGCTCAAGAACAGCGATCCGATTCTCCACACTGTGCATGCGCGCTTGGGCAGGGAGACTTTATTCAACGTCGGCCTGCCCAAGTGGCGTCAGGTTACTAAGCGGCTCGATCGTGTCGGCGTGGTGCGCATTGACTGCGACGTGCTCCACACCTGGATGAGCGCGGCGATTATGGTCAGCGATAGCCCGTATTTTGCAGTCACGGACGAGCATGGCGCGTTTATCGTCGATGGACTGCCGCCGGGCGATTATGAATGGGAGGTCTGGCACGAGCGCCTGGGTGCCAAGACAAGACGCTTGTCTGTGAGCGGTGATTCGGTGGTTTCGCTCGATGTCGTTTATGCTTTGG
>CAYZJE010000031.1:0-12929 GCA_964478485.1 uncultured Syntrophobacter sp.
AATGCGCACGTTGCCGGGATGGCGAATCTTGTCCATCTCTTCCGGCGGCAGAGTCTTGATGTCCTTGCGTAACTCATAATTGATATGCTGAATCGCTTCGGAAGGGCCGGAGCGATTGCCCATCAAGACCATCGGCCCGCTGCCGGTATTCTCCAGCTGATAGAAGGAGCCGCCGGTGATTGTCGCCACCATCCCCGGCTTCATGACCGCTTTGCCGCCGTCGGGAAAATGCATGGTGCACTCGCCGTCGATCACGTAGAAAGTTTGATCGGCGTTGTGGCAATGCATGTCGTCTTGATCGCCGGGCTTCGGATAGACGTGGAGCCACGCGTGAAAGCGGTTGGTGTTGAAAATCTTTTTGCGCTTGCCTTCGTCCTTGGCCATTTTGATCATATCCATGACTTCGATCGGCATAGTTCCTCCTCGTTATTGAATTGATTCTCTTTACCACGAAGGACCTAGCGCGGCAACGTCGTAATCAAAGAAGAAAAAAGGATTTCACCGCAGAGACACGGAGTTCGCAGAGTTCGGAGTATATCTTAATCAAAAAATTCTTTACTCCGCGTCCTCTGCGCCTCCGCGGTGAGCCTTCCGAAAATTTGGCCGCGCCGCGCGGCTTAACATTCAAACGGATTTTGTGATAACTTTCGGGCCAAGCAAATTTTCTCTTGAGGAGGCAATCATGTCGATGAACTGGGGAATGGCAAATCGTTTAGCGCGAATTATCAAATCCGATGGGCGCGCGGTCATGCTGGCGGTCGATCACGGCTACTTTCTCGGACCGACCAGCGGTCTGGAAGAGCCGCGCAAAACCATTGAACCTTTGATGCCGCACGCCGACTCGATCATGCTGACCCGCGGCGTGCTGCGCACTTCGGTGGACGCCAAGGCGGATAAGCCGATCGTGCTCAGGGTTTCCGGCGGCACCAGCATTCTCAAAGAATTGTCCAACGAAGACATCACGGTGTCGATCGACGATTGCATTCGCCTGAACGTTTCCGCGATGGCGCTGTCGATATTCGTCGGCTCGGAGTTCGAAAAAGAGACCTTGGTGAGTTTGGCCAAGCTCGTCGACGAAGGCGAGAAATACGGTATCCCCGTGCTCGCCGTCACCGCGGTGGGCAAGGACATGGCGCGCGATGTGCGTTATCTCGGCTTGTCCTGCCGCATCGCCGCCGAGATGGGCGCGCATATCGTCAAGACTTATTACTGCGATAACTTCGAGGAGCTGATCGGCAGCTGCCCGATTCCCGTCATCGTCGCCGGTGGCAAGAAAACTCCGGAGATGGAAGCGCTGGAGCTCGCTCACAATGCCGTCAGCCACGGCGCGGTCGGCGTCGACATGGGACGGAATATTTTTCAATCCGATTCGCCAGTCGGCATGATCAAAGCCGTGCGCGCGATCGTGCACGAGAATGTTTCCGTCAAAGAGGCGTTTAAGATTTATGAGAGCGAGAAAAATAGCAAAGCGAGAAAAGCTAGTTAAAAGCGTTTGGCGTCTAGGGTCTAGCGTCTGGCGTTAGGACACACCGGAGCGCTTCAGCTATGGGGCAGGGATGGCGACGATTCGAACGTTTGCCGATTTGGACGCTTGGAAAGCAGCTCGGGAGCTAACGAAACTGGTTTACTTGGCAACAAGGGAAACTGCGTTCGCAAAAGATTTTGGTTTGCGGGATCAAATTCGCCGAGCCAGTGTTTCGATCATGGCTAATATAGCCGAAGGATTCGGGAGAAGCGGCTCCGGCGAATTTATTCAATTTCTTGCGATCGCAAAGGGCTCTACGTGCGAAGTGAATTCGCATATCTATGTTGCCCTCGATCAGGGATATATCAGTCAATCGGAATTTGACCGCCTGAATGAATTAGCTGACCGGACCATCAACTTGATCGGCGGCTTGATGAAGTACCTACAACAATCTTCGATCAAAGGTGCAAAGTACAAACGCTAATCCAGGTGTCTTGTCCGATAACTCCAGACGCTAGACCCTAGACTCCAAACGAAAAAAACCCATGCGCGTCGCGATGTACTACAACAATCGGGATGTTCGATTGGAGGAACTGCCAGTTCCCAAAATCGGACCAGGCGAACTATTGTTACGTACTCGCGCTAGCGGAATCTGTGGCAGCGATCTCATGGAGTGGTACCGCATCAAGAAGGCGCCGTTGGTACTGGGCCATGAGATCACCGCGGAAGTCGTGGAAGTCGGCGCGGGCGTCGATAGGTTTAAGCTCGGTGACCGGGTTTTTTCGGCGCATCATGTGCCTTGCGGTAAATGCCGCTATTGCCTCGCAGGCCATCAATCGGTGTGCGATCTACTGCGCACGACGCATTTCGATCCCGGCGGGTTCGCCGAATATATTCGTGTGCCGAAGATCAATGTTGAGTTGGGGACGTTGCGTATTCCGGATTCGATGACGTTCGATGAAGGTTCGTTCATTGAACCTTTGGCGTGCGTGGTGCGGGCTCAGCGGTTTGCGCGGTCGGGTGCGGGGCAGACGGTTCTTGTCATCGGCAGTGGCATATCGGGCTTGCTGCACATTCAGCTCGCTCGTGCGCGGGGCGCCGAGCGCATCATTGCAACCGACATTAGCGATTTTCGTTTGAATGCGGCGAAGCAGTTTGGCGCCGACGCGACAATTCACGCTTCCGAGGATGTGCCGGCAAAGCTTTTAGATCTGAATGACGGTCGGCTCGCCGATCTAGTGGTCGTTTGCGCTGGCGCGCTGCCGGCGGCGCAGCAAGCGACCAAGTCAATCGATCGCGGCGGCACGCTGCTATTCTTCGCTCCGACCGCAGCTGGCGTCGACGTGCCGATTCCTTTGTTCGATTTCTGGCGCGACGAGATCAACGTCGTGACTTCCTACGCGGGGAGCGGTGATGATTTGAAAGAATCATTGGCGCTGATCCGCGACCATAAAGTGCGCGTCGCCGACATGGTGACGCATCGTTTACCGCTGGCTCAGACCGGTGTGGGTTTTCAGTTGACGGCGAGCGGGTTGGATTCGATCAAGGTAATTATCGATCCGTTGATTTAAACCGTCTAGTGTTTGGCGTCTAGCGTTGGAGTTTTCCGACGGGAGATGTTGAGCGACGTAGGATGGGTTGAGTTCCGACGAAACCCATCGGCTCTGGTCGCACGAAACGTCGAACCATATGGGTATCGCGGAGTTTATCCTGAGCGATACCAAAAGGGGTTAACCCATCCTACGGGACTGCCATCGAAACCCATGGTGACATTCCCAAGACGCTGCCGGGGACTACGCTGAGTATTGCTGCGAAAACCTAGTCTTGGGCGTGGCGACGTGCCCAAGGTTTACTCTTGTCGAACAAACACGTGGTTTGTGTTATTCGTTAGCGATCTGGAGCGAGAAAGAAGAGACAGCAGAATATGCCGTTGCCTTCGCTTAATAGCAATGGAGAATTACCCGAAGGGGTGCACCAAGCGACGATGGACGAAGTGCTCACACAGTTTGGTGGCGGCACGCCACAACGCCAAGCCGTCACAACCCGTCTCCAGCGAATTTTTCAGCTTGCCAGCGCCACCGGAAAACTGGCGCGGCTGGTGATATTCGGGAGCTATGTCACGAGCAAACCGGACCCCAATGACGTTGACGTTGTCCTGGTGATGGACGATAGTTTTGATCTGCCGGCCTGTGATGCGGAAACGCGCTCGCTGTTCGATCACATGGATGCGGAGGAAGAGTTTGGCGCAAGTATTTTCTGGATTCGTCCCTCTCTGCTTATCCTTGAGGTGCTGGAGACTTTCATTGCTCACTGGCAGATAACACGGGGCGGCGCTCGGCGCGGAATTGTTGAGGTGCGTACATGATTCACAATGACCAAGAGCTCGCTGTGACCCAAGATCGCATTGGCTATTTTCAGCGGCTACTTGCCGAACTGCGAGTGACGGCGAGTCCAGAGGAATTTCCAGCGGTCGCGAGCGGCTACAGAGCAGAAATTGTCCGCATGCAAGACGAGGTCTTGGCGTATCTAACACGGCATGCCAGCGTCACAACATCTTGAGACACGGTCCCTCGCTACGGCCCTTCGGGCTACTCGGGATCTCGGAATTGGGAAATCCGATTACCCTGAGTAGGTAGAGCAGGCGCTCCCGTATCGAAGGGCACGGGCAACCGGATGGATGGGTATTGCGGAGTTTATCCTGAGCGATAGCCGAAGGGCTCAACCCATCCTACGAAGTGATCGGATCGGTTTCGAGTCTCGGGTTACGGGTTTCGAGTTGAAGAACGGGAGACCGGAAACCCGAGACCCGGAACTATCGGGTAATCCCCAATTCCTTGCGCGCTTTGTCCAAGAAACTGTAGTCGACGACATCGGCGACCGTCACCGGTTTGGTGACCTTAGCGCTTTCGCGGGCGAGGTCGATGAGCACTTGCACGGATTCGGGTTTGACGTAGGCGTCTTTGGTGAGGACCCGGCCGACTTGGCGGGACATTTCAGCGGCCATCTTGCGGTCGTTTACTTTCCATTGCTTCATCAAAACGTTGGTGACCGCTTCACCGTTATTTTTATCCCAGATGAACTGCAGGCCGCGCAGTGTGGCGCGCACCATACGGTAGACTTCGTCGGGGTTTTCGCGGATGCGTTTGTCCGACGTGCCAAAGCCGTTTTGGGGAAATTCAATGACGTCGCCGAGAAAAAGCAATTCGTTAAAGCCTTTTTCCAAGGCGATTATATTTTCCGGCACGGACAACAGCGATGCTTCCACCACGCCGGACTCTAGGACCGCGTAGCGGCTGGCGGCGTTGCCGGACATTTGCAGCACCGAGACATCTTTTCCCGGCTCCAGGCCGATTTGTTTAAGCGCCTGATTGGCCAGCAATGTCGCCGAACCGCCCGGCGAGCTGCCGGCGATTTTTTTGCCTTTGAGTTGCTTCAGGTCTTTGATGTTTTTTTGTGCCACTAGAAATAGCAGCGGTTTCGAAACCGTGAAGAGCAGGACTTTCATCGGCCGGCCTTGCACCGCGGCGCCGATGGTGCCGGTGACCGCGCCATTGAAGTCGACGTCGCCGTTGAGCACCGCCGTACTGGCGAGATTCGCCGGCATGAAGATAATTTCCAAATCGATGCCTTCGTCCTTGAAGAAACCGCGATGCAGCGCGGTGTAGAGCGCGAGGAACGATACGTTGGTCGACGAGCTGCCCATGCGGACTTTTTTGAGCGATTGGGAGTGAGCGGAATCTGCCGGAATTAGTCCGGATATGAAAATAATCAGTAGCAACCAGCTGACTGACATGTTTCTGCTAATTTTCATTACGATCTCCGTTTCTCGTCATTCCCGTCCTTCGACAAGGCTCAGGACAAGCTCCAGCGGGAGTCCGCCGAACGGGCAACCTGGATTCCCGCCCTTCGACTCCGCTCAGGACATGTTTGCAGGGGAATGACGGAAGAAGTGCAAGGTCACTATAGCCGGCATTTTTTCGATGCAGCGTCATCAATCCAACTGGCTCCACTCTTTGAACTCTTCGAGCCCAAGTTTTTGCAGTGTGTCCATGAATGGGCGGCCGGTGTGTTCGTGGCGGCCGGAGATTTTATAATATTCGTAAACTAGTTCTGGCAGCCACTTGGCGATGGTAAATCCTTTGTACTTGCCGTCGGGGATTGGTTCTAAAAATCTTGGGCCGACATCTTGCCAGTCATGCTCGGCGATCCAACCGCGCTGAGTGCCGAAGACGCTCTGTAAAATAATCGCGCGGTGGCCGGCGTCGACTAACTCGTCCATTGATACGTCCCAACCCGTCGTCGCGTTGAGCGAATCGAGCATGCTCTTTACGCCGTCGGGCGGCTTGTCATTCAAGGCAAACCAGCAGCCGCCCATGAGGCCGCACGCCTGCCGAACTTTCTCAGTGATGAGATGCGAGCTAGTCCAACCATCGGGTTGATTGGGATCGAGGGGTCCCCATTTCTCGCGATACTTTAGATCGGCGGGCGGTTCGGTGCCGCCGGCGCCTTGGGGTTTCATGCCGCCGCTGGCGACCAGTTCGCGCAGCATTTGGCTCAACATCGGGCGCCACTCATGCTGCGCCGGCGTGCCGCCTTTGGTGTGCACGACCCAGTTTTTCGCTTCACCGCCTAACTCTTCGGCCAATTCCTTGGGACCGTCGGCGAGAATATTGCCGAGCCAGGTTTCGCGCCGGGCGCAGCGCTCGAGCAATGTCTCGACCGCTTCCATGTTGCCCCATTCCAGTTTCAAGCCATCGGTTTTGTCCGGGCCGAGCACGCCTTTCTCCCAGGCTTCGAACGCGAGCCCCGCGCCACAGGCGAAGTGGCTGCACTCGATGCCGAGGTCGTTGATGCGCTCGGAGAGATAGAGCACATCGTTGCCTTTAAAGCCGAGATTGTAAAAGGTGTCCATCCACTCGCTGCCGGCGTTGAAGTGGCCGATCTTGCCTTTGAAGCGGCCTTCACCGATTTCAACATCCCATGGACACATGCGCGGGCATTGAAAACAGGGACGCAGGGTGACGCGATTTTGATCCAAGCCTTTGGCTTCGTCGGTGATGATGGTGCTGCGCCAATTCAATTTGGTGATCGCGCCCCAGTCCTCGCCGTGGCCGACGCTGGTCAATCTTTTCTTAACCGTGGTCTTGCGCGACGAGATCGCTTTGGCCCAGCGCATGCCGGCGTCGATCAAGCGATGCTTGTCGTACAAGCGCGGCCGCTTGGTGCCCCAGGCGACGAAGGCTTTGAGCTTCTTCGAGCCCATCACCGCGCCCAAGCCATGCGCCGCGGTGTGGTTGTAGTCGTTCACGAGCATCGCGGCGCGAATCAGATTCTCGCCCGCCGGTCCAATGGCGCCGACGCGCGCGTCTTGATGGCCGGACTCTTTGCGCAATATCTGTTCCGTCTCACGGATGCCTTTGCCCCACACTTTGCCGGCGTCGCGCAACTCGACTTTGTCTTCGCCGATATAAAGATATTTCGGCGTTTCCGCCGCGCCAATGACGATAACGCCATCGTAGCCGGCGGCTTTCAGCGAAGTGCCGAAGTAGCCGCTGGTGGCGCCGCGGCCGAGGGTGTACTTGGTCGCCGGGCTTAAATAGACGAAGCACATCTTGGTGCCGCCCGGCGTGAAGCCGGTGCCGGTGATCGGTCCGGTCATGCCGACGATGACGTTTTTGGCGTGGTAGGGGTCGATGTCAAATGGCAACTCGTTCAGCAGCACATATTCCGCGAAAAGCTGACCGCCCCAATATTTTCGTAGCAGCGGCTCTTCAGGGAGATTCAGATCGGTGAGTCTTCCTGTCGTCAGGTCAACGCGCAAGATCTTTCCCATGTAGCCGCCGGGGAGACCAGTTTTACGAGCACTTGGAAAGAAATTTTTGTAGTCCGAACTTGAGTTTGACATCACTGCGCCTCAATCACTTTTCGTTCAAGCAGTTCAAAACGTTCAAGCCGTTCAAGCCGTTTCGGAGGTTCAAAACGTCACATCCGATTCCGGCGGTTTGAACGGCTTGAACGATTTGAACGTTTTGAACGGTAGTTCTCATGTTTATGGAAACAGTTCGCTGCGCCCGGTCGAGGCTTGCTTGTCCCATTTGGCTTCGAGACTACAAAAATAGTTCCAGGCCCGCTGGGCGCGGCGCTCCAGGGCGATCTCGGCGCCGAAGGTTTTGCATTCTTCCCGGCTAATGGTGCCGACTTCGCCGAGGGCCGCCGCTTGCAGGGTTTTCTTCGCGTCGTCCTCCAAGACCAACGATGAGTAGAGAACTTCCGGTAGATTCTGGCCAACCACGACAATGCCATGGCCGCGCAGCAGCACGGCGCGTTTGTTGCCGATCGATTTCAAGAGCGCCTCGCCGCGCGCTGGATTGGTGATCAATTGAGCCTCGGGATAAAGCGGCACGCCGTCGCTAAAGATCGCGCCTTGGAGCGTTACCGGTTTGAATTCTCTTTTGGCGATGGAGAACAGCGTCGCATAGGGTGTGTGCAAGTGCGCCACGGCGAGAGCGTCGGCACGCGCGCCGTGCAGCGCGGTATGAATCGGCCACTCCACCGGTGGGCCTTCGGTGCCGCGACGCGGCTTGCCATCGAGGCCGGTGGCGACCATATCTTTCCCCTCCAGACTACCTTTGTTCGAGCCCATGCCCGGTGTGATGAGGACTATCTTCCTATCGGGCTGATACACGCTCACATGGCCGAACACGCCAATCATCCCTTGCATGGCAAATATGCGCGTGCAGGTGGCGAGCTGTTCGCGTAGTTCTTGTTCCGACATCATTTCGTGGTTCTCCTTTGTAGAGCTTCCAATTCTTTCTTGACTTCTTCGACGAGCTGCAAGTTTAGCAGACGTTCGGGAGGAATGTCGTCCTTAATTTGCAGCGGTATTTTGATGTCGTATTCGAGAAAGTTCTTCACGCCTTCGGCCGTCGGCAACCCTGGCACGCCTTGCGGCAGGGCGCGCAGGTAGTTCTTGGTGCCCTCGACGATCATCGCCCGCGAGGCTTTGCCGAGCTGAAGCTTTTTGATGCCGAGATCGACCGCTTCCTCGGGCCGCTCGCGGACAAACATCAGGCCGCGGATCGCCGCTTTGAGCCAGCGCTTGATCTGCGCCGGGTTCTCACGAATCTTTCTGTCGGTGGCAACGAAGCCTTGAAACGGCATGGGAAACAAGTCGCCGAGAAATCCGAGCGAGACGAGACCTTCTTTTTGCGCGAAGACCAAGCCGCCGGGGTCGACGGTGGTGGCGTGGGCATTGCCGCTCTTGATCGCCAGGATTCTCGTCGCGGTATCGGCGCCGACGGCGATGCGAGTGATATCCCGGCTGGCGACGCCGCTACGCTCCGCGAACATGGTGATCATGCGATCTTGGGTGTCGCCGGTGCTGCCGATGGCGACTTTCTTGCCTTTCAGATCGGCGGCAGTTTTGATGCTCGGATCGGCGACTAAATAAAAGGTGACTTTCTCGGACTGAAAATAAATGCCTTTGAGCGGTGCGCCTTTGAGCGCGGCGCGCATACCGCTGCCGCCGGCGCCGCTGAAATCGACGTCGCCGCTGAGCAATGCGGCGATCGACAACGGGCCGGAGATGACCACGGTTTCGTTGTCGAGCCCTTCGTCTTTGAAAAAACCGCGCGCGTCGGCGACGTGGATGGAAAGGTAGTTTAAGTTGGCTTGGGGAATCGCGGTGCGGATTTTTTCGGCGCGGGTGATGGTCGCAGTGAATGCGGTTACAATGAGCGCTAAAACCGAATGGCAATATTTTCTTCGCGTTTTCCGCATTCCTTCCCCTTGACGGGGAAGGATAAAGGTAGGGGTGATTCTCATTCGTGCAAGCACCCCCATCCATCGCACCCCTATCCTCACCTTCCCCCGTTGGAGACTGTGTCGCAATAAATTGGTTTTCTTGGTCATAAAGGATTCCTGCCCACCACAGAGATAAGCGGGAGATCACAGGGGTTGTGAAACCGTGATTTGTGAGTGTTTTTGCCTTTTCTAGACGCTGTCCATGGATTCCCCCTGGCAGTTTAAGCCCATGCCGGCATCGGCACGGTTGCGAGCTTCTCGATGAGCGCAGTGATCCCGACAATCGTCATCATCCGCCTCAGATCGAAGCAGGTCGCGAGCAATGATGTCTCCGCCTGAACTCCGTCTTTGCCGCGCAACATGAAGCCATCGGTCTTGAGATTTCTCTTGACGTGCCCAAAGGGATGCTCGGCCCGCATCTTTCGGCGATCGTAGATCTCTTTGCCCGCTTCATACTGCACTTCGAACTTCTCTTTGAAATCTTCCAGCTCCAGCCGCATGATCCGCCGACCCTTCTTGTTGGTGGTACACTTGCCAAAATGAACACACCCCTGGCATAGCCCAGACTTAGCGATCCGGTAGTACTTCTTGCCGCGCTTTTTGTCGGTAAACTCATAGGGCAGAACGTTTTGTTCGGGACAATAGTAACTGTCCTTTTCTTTGTCGTAACGAAAATGATTCTTACTAAATGGCTTATCCTCTTGGTCGTGCAAAGCCTGGCGTTGGGAGGGAACCACGACTTTGATCCCCTGCTCATCGATCTTTTTAAGCTCGGCGGTGTCCGCATACCCGGCATCCCCGCACGCCACCTCGCAGGGCTTATCCAACCTCTTATTGGCTTGATCGATCTGCTCGGCAAACTGATTGATGTCACTGGTCTGGTTCACCGCTTCGGCATGGACGATCAAGCCATGGCGGTCGTCCACCACGCTCTGCACGTTGTAGCTGGCATGGCTCCCTTGTACGCTGTGCATCAGCGCACAGTCCGGGTCGGTCAGATTAATCGTTTTCCGCCCGCTTTCCACCATCGTCTTCAACGCCCGCTTGATCTTGTCCTGTAATCGTTGGGCTTGGGCGAGCTCCTTGCCCATCGCCACGCTCGATCCCAGCTCGGCTTGTTCGGCGTCGGTCTTCTCGCTCTCCTCGATTAACTTCTCCACCCGGTCATCGATCTCTTTGAGCTTCTTCTCATACCAGCCCCGCTCATGGCTCTTCCCTCGTCCCGCGTTGGCGCGAATCTTGGTCCCGTCCACAAACAGCACATTGCCGGCGATCAGATCGAGCTTGATACATAGCCGGACACATTGCTTGAGCACTTTCTTGAGCGCCTCTTTATGTCGGCGCCGGTATTCCGCTATCGTCTTGTGGTCCGGTTTTAATCCCCCCATCAGCCACATGAAACTCAAATTATGATGGCACTCCCTCTCTAGCTTCCTCGACCCCTTGAGCCCGTAGGAGTACCCGTACACCAACAGTTTTAACATCGCCTGGGGATCGTACTCGGAGTTACCCACCTGCAACTCGTCTAGCTCGATCCCTAATTCCTTAAAGTCCAGACTTTCCACAAAGGCATCGTAGACCCGTACAGCATCTTCTTTGCCGACATAGTCCTCGACGCTCTGCGGAAAAAGTCCACACTGCCCACGATCTCCGTATCGATATGCCATCGCTGCTCCCCTTTTCTTGCTTGCGAATTTAGCATATCGATAGATCAGATTCGTTAAAAAATTGGTTCTGAAATGAAAATTACCTCCCGCCCACCACCCTTGCGTAATTGCGACACAGTCTCTTGAGGGGGAAGGAAAAGATTCGGACAGAAGAATTCGGAAAAACTCACTTGCCGGTCGTTGCTCACGAGAAATACCGGTAGATCAATCGCTTCGGGTGCGTGATCGCGAGCCAGAGCGCGCGCATCTTGCCGGCAATGCCACAGCGCGGCGTGAAAAGATCTTTGAGCATCAAGCCAAGCGGAATTTTGTGCTTGGGAAATTTTTGCTCGCTAATATTGCGCACACCGTATTTCTCTTTGCTTTCTTTGAGCACATACACCACGCTGCCGCCGCCGGCTTCTTTGTCGCCGTAGGTGTAGCCGCCGACGGCTTCGGCCTGCTTTTTCGCTTTGTCGGAAATTTCTTCCGACAGTCCGAAGTCCAGCGCGTTCACCGGGCAGGCCTGGACGCAGAAGGGCTGTTTGTCCTCACTGATGCGGTCGCTGCACATGGTGCACTTGCTCGCTTTGCCGGTGATGTCGTCCTTAGTGATGACTTCCCACGGGCAGGCGTGGATGCAGTATTCACAGCCGATGCAGGCGTCTTTATTGATGACCACCGGGCCTTCTTCGTATTTGGTGATCGCTTCGACTGGACAGACAGCGGCGCAGGCGGCGAAATTGCAGTGCATGCAGCTATTTCTCGCCCACAGCGGCGCCATGCCTTCGAGCACCGGCGGCTCCATGGTGATCCAGTTGGTGCTGGAGAGTTCGTAGAGGCTGGTGCGGTCGTGGTCGTTCCAGTCTTTGCACGCCTGCACGCAGTGGCGGCAGCCGATGCATTTGGTCGCGTCGAATAAAATGCTGCGCGGCTTGCCGTCGAGCAGCCGTGCGGTGGGCACCAGGTTGCCGAATTCCTGAGTCAGGGCATCCGTCGCATTGTTCGCCATGCTGATCCTTTCGGCCTTACGTTCAGCGTGGGTGTATCACTTACCTTTTATCTTCGTCAACAGAATGGCACTGGGTTTGGGTCGAGGGTCGATGATCGCGTCGGACGATTCGCTCTTGTTATTAGACGTGTGTCCTGACTAGGATTGTGTCAATTGAGATCACGGGTTAGGAAAGGAGCGGTTCTATGGCTTCCGGAACATGGCGAGGGATTGTTGGCGTAATAAAACCTACTTACGGATCGGGATCGCTAGTGGAGTTCATCCGGCTGTTGCCGGAAGGGGTCGGTTGCATCCCGATGTATGCCGGCATCAAGGAACACTCGGAGCGCGGCTATCTAGGCGCGATGGAAACCTACCACGCGAAAGTCGCGGAGCTCGCCGAGATCGGCGTCGATGTCATGCATCCGGAAGGCGGGCCGCCGTTCATGGTGCGCGGGCACAAGGCCGAGCAGGAGATCGTCAGTGGCTGGGAAGAAAAGTATAAGATTCCCATCTTCACATCCGGCATGTCGCAAGCGGAAGCGCTGCGCGCTTTGGGCATTAAAAAATTTGTCGGTTGCACTTACTACCGCGACCAAAAGATGAACGATATATTTACCCGTTACTTCACCGACGCCGGCTTTGAAGTGCTCGGCATGGAAGGCATGGATACATCGCCAGGTGAAGCAGACTCCATTTCTACCGAGACGATTTACCAGCACTTGAAAGCGTCGTTCAATAAACATCCATCGGCGCAGGGGATTTATTTACTCGGCTCCGGGGCATGGGGGGTGAAAGACATCGTCACGGCGGAAAACGACCTCGGTGTGCCGGTCGTTCATCCGGTCGCCGCGCGCGTCTGGTACGTGCAAAAATTGCTGCGAATCAAGAATCCGATGAAAGGGGCGAGTCGGTTGTTGGAAGCTCTTCCCTAAGATTGGAATTGCAGAGCCTTCGATCTCCGGTCATTGTTCGAACTTCTTCCCCCTCGAGAGACTGTGTCGGAATAAATTGGTTTTCTTGG
>CAYZJE010000032.1:0-2400 GCA_964478485.1 uncultured Syntrophobacter sp.
GACTTCGTCATCGTCGGCGCGGTGAAAAATATTCTCACCCACAGCATCGTCGCCAGACCGGAGATCAAGCGGCCCGAGGACTTGAAGGGCAAAAGCATCGGCGTCAACCGCCTCGGCAGCAACAATCATTACTTCGCCATTCAAGTGTTACAGCGTATCGGTTTGGACCCGGCGAAGGATGTGATCTTTCGCCAAACCGGCGGCGATGCCGCCGATCTAATCGCGCTGTTAAATGGCTCGGTGGACGCCTCGGCGATGCTGACCTACGGTCAAAACGCCGTCGCCCAGGGTTTCCACTATTTGATCTACGGCCCCGATCTGCGCATTCCCTACGCCGCCGCGGCTTTTGTCACTCGGCGCTCAGTGATCGCACGCAAACCACAAGTGATCGGCCAGTTCATGCGTGCCATGGCCGAGGCGTCGAAAACTTTTCACACCGACCGGGAAACGACGTTTAAAATCTTGGCCAAATATTTGCGGGTGAACGACCGGAAGATTCTTGAGACTTCGTACAATAACGAAGTCAAAGCGATGGAGCCGAGATTCGACGCACGCCCGGAAGCGCTGCAAGCGATCCTCGATGAACTCGCCGTCAACGACCCGCGCGCCAAAAAAGTCCAGCCACAGCAACTGATCGACCGCCGTTATCTGGAAGAAATGGAACGCAGCGGCTTCTTCGACAGCCTGTGGGGCAGCAAGCGGTGAGAAGAATTGGAGTACTGGAGTGTTGGAGTGACCGGATAATTGGAGTGATGGAGTACTGGAGTGGTGGAGTAATGGAGTACAGACGGAATGGAGTGTTGGAGTAATGGAGTATTGGGCGGATCCGAAAACCCATCACTCCACCACTCCAACACTCCAGTACTCCATTCCCGTTCCCCTCACTCTCCCATCACCTTCTTCATCGCCGCGATGACATCGGCGGGTTGGTTCATCACTTCTTTCGCCAGCGCTTCGAGGTCGTCGCCGTGAATCAGCTCGGCGTCAAATCCTTGCTTCTTGGCATCGGCAATCAGTTCCGGGCTCGTCAGCGCCTTGGCATAAGCCGCGCGCAAAATCTTGCCATGTTCTGCGGCAATTCCCGGCGGCGCCAGCATCGGCGCGCTGCCGAAATCCCCCGATCCCAACATCACGGTCACTAAGCGGCGATTCTGATCCGAAGCCTTGTATTGATCCAATAACTCACTGAGCAGCGGTGTGTCGGGCAAGCGCGCGTCGCGCTTTTTACCGCCTTGAACCAGTACGCGCACCAAGTTCTTGCTGCGCCAGGTGTTAAACGGCTCGCGGCCAAAGAAAACCTGGACGGTAAAGGCGCGGCACTGCACCTCGCCGCGCTCCACGGCCAATTCGATACTCGCGCCGCCTTCATAACCGGTGACTATTTGAAACTTCGCGCCGATGGTCTGTTCGAGCAATTTAGGAATATAGTAGCCGTTGTTCCCCGTGCCCGTCGCACCGCACTTCGGCGGTACCGTGGCGTTACGGACGTCGTGAATCGTCTTGTAAGGGGTGTTCGCCCACATATACAGCAACGGCACGGTGGGGGTCATGCTGCCGACCCAAGTGGCCTTCGCCCAATCGAACTGGACTTCCGGCTTTTTCAGCAGCTGTTCGAAGTATAGAGCCGCGTTGTTGACGACGACGGTCAAGCCATCGGGCTTGGCCACACCGTAAACATAATTGGTCGCGGTTACTGAGCCGGCGCCGGGCATATTTTGAACGATGGTCGCCGGACTGCCGGGGATATGCTTGGGTAACTGCGCCGCAATCATGCGCGCCCATAAGTCGTGGGCGCTGGCGGCGGGATAGCCGACGACAATCCTTATCGTCTTGCCCTGAAAGTAGGGTGTTTGCGCCGCGACATCGGCGGCCCAAACCAACAGTAAGATGAACCATGCGGAAATTTTTTTCATATGACCTCCTATGACGAGAATAGGATCGCGCCAAAGCGACGTACTAAGGCGCCGCGTTTTGAAACCATAGGGCAGATCGAAATCCGTCGTCAAGGGGCTAAATGCCGAATTCAGCGCGCGATCGCCGGCTTTACGCAACGCTTTTCCGGGATCTCCATCAAACTTTTTTTGACAAGCACAGCCGGGCCGTTGTTAAATCACAACTCCCCCGCGCCAAGGAGATTGCCAACAACATCATGAAGAAATGTCTCAACCGGTAACTGACGCGGGACAATCAGGATAAACAATTCGGTAAATCAAAACCGCCCGCGAAGGAGTCGGACAATAACTTACCTAGCGCTCGGCTAACCTCGAAGCCCTAACGCACTCCAGCTGAACCTAAATTTTTTTGTAGCGTCGCGCGCTACTTGCCGCTATAATTGGTCGATGCGGCAAATCAACTTGCTTCAAATGCGTGACAAAAATCGCCACGATCGGGTCGACGGCC
>CAYZJE010000033.1:0-2852 GCA_964478485.1 uncultured Syntrophobacter sp.
TACGAGCGGATCGTCCCGGCGCGGTTTTGAAAGAGTATCAGCTCGTTTTGGCGCGCCGGGTACGCGACCTGCGCACGCAGAAAGGCTGGACTCAGGAGAAATTGGCCGAAGCGACGCGGGTAACGCGAGTGTGCATCGTTGTGGTCGAGGGCGGCAAGCAAAACGTCTCGATGGATATTTTAGTTCGCCTGGCCAATGCCTTGGGCGTGGCGCCGGAAACATTGCTGTCGGTAGAAGAATGACTCATGGGGGAGAGATGAAAAATTCGGAACGGAACGATTACGTAAGCGCTGCTTATGCAAAGCAGCCCGCTCGGCAGCATCATGCGGAAAGTCGCCATCTTGCCGCGCAAGCGCCGAGCACTGAAGGGGACATCGTTGCCGACGGCCACTTAGCCGAATTACTCGGCTTGGATAGCGCCGGCGTCGTCCAAGAGGTGCTGAGAAATTCGCTGCTCAATCCGGTCACTACGCTGACTTCAAACCATGGCAAGCGGGTGCGCGCGCAGTTGGTGAGCATGGCTTATCGCCTGGTGCATGGCGACGCGACTGCTTCGTTGATGGCCGCCAAACAATGCCGTGCTTGCGCCGACGTGGTCGAGTTCATTCACGCCGGGTCACTGATCGTCGATGATATCGAGGACGGCAGTCAGCTGCGCCGCGGCCGGCCGGCCGTGCATGTAGAGTACGGTATGCCGTTAGCGCTCAACGCCGGCAACTGGCTTTACTTTTGGCCCTTCGAAGTGCTGAAGGACAGCGGGCTTTCGCGCGATCAGCTCCTTACTGTTTACGAACATTGTCATCGGACATTATTACGGGCCCATTTTGGCCAGGCCATCGATTTGGGGGCGAAAGTCAATCATCTGGCGCAATCCTCGGTTGCCGAAGTCTGCTTCGCCTCGATCAAACTCAAGACCGGTGCCTTGACCGGATTCGCGGCGCTTATGGGCGGAGCGGTTGCGAGTGCATCGGAAATGACTCTGACCGTGCTCGACGACTTCGGCGTCGATCTCGGCATGGCACTGCAGATGTTCGATGACTTGGGCAACGTGATCGGCAAGTGCGATCCGCTCAAGCGCTACGAGGACCTTTCGCTTTCGCGGCCTTCGTGGGTCTGGGCTTGCGCAGCTGATCTCAGCGATGCTTACTCGTACGAAGGGTTCTTGGCGGCCGTGGCGCGCTTGCCGGATGCGACGTTGTTGGAAAAATGGCTCGACTCGAATGATCTGATAGAGGTCACGCGCAAAAGCGCGCGCGAACATCTTGAGTTAGCTTTTGCTCGGCTTGAAAGGCGCCTAACCGCCAATGACATCGCGTGGTCGGCGCGCGCATTGAATGAACTCCGCCAGCTCGGCGAAGAGATCGCGGTTGCTTATGGATAAGCTACGAGCTGCCGTAATCGGCAGCGGCTTCGGCGGTCTGGCGGCGGCGATTCGCTTGCAGGCGGCTGGATTGCAGACGGTAATTTTCGAGAAGCGCGATCAGCCTGGCGGGCGGGCTTACGTTTATCGTGACAACGGATTTACCTTCGACGCCGGACCGACGGTGATCACCGCGCCGCACTGTCTCGAAGAGCTGTTCGCGGTCGCTGGCAAATCGATGCAAGACTACGTCGAACTGATGCCGGTCAGGCCGTTTTACCGTTTGCTGTGGGACGACGGTTATGAGTTCGACTACTCAGATGACGACGACGCTTTGGAAAAACAAATTCGCGCCAAATCGCCGGGCGATTGGGCGGGCTATCAAAAATTCTTAAAATACTCGCAAGAAGTTTTTCACGAAGGCTACGAGAAGCTGGTCCACGTGCCGTTCTTGAGTCTTTCGAGCATGGTGGCGGTGGCGCCGCAGTTGATCCGGCTCGAAGCTTACCGATCGGTCTATAGCGTGGTCGCCAAACATATTCGTGATCCGCATCTGCGCCAACTGTTTAGCTTTCATTCACTCCTGGTCGGTGGCAATCCGTTTACGACGACATCGATTTACACCCTGATTCATTATCTCGAGCGCAAGTGGGGAGTTTATTTTCCCAAGGGCGGGACCGGACAGCTGGTCGGGGCGCTGGTGAAATTATTTCAGGAGCTGGGCGGTGAGATCCGCTACAACGCGGAGATTGACCGGATCGTCACCAGCGACGGCGCGGTGGCCGGATTGCAAACTAAGACTGGCCGAGAAGAAAGTTTCGATCTGGCCGTCAGCAACGCCGACGTGGTTCACACCTACGATCGGCTTCTCCAAGATGAACCGCGCGCTGCCACGATGCGCCGTAAACTCGGGCGAAAAAAATACAGCATGTCGTTGTTTCTGATTTACTTCGGCACCAGGCGGAAATATCCCAACTTGCAACATCATAACGTCATCTTCGGACCGCGCTACCGTGAACTATTGGGCGATGTTTTTGAGCGCGGCCGGCTGGCCGATGATTTTTCGCTTTATCTGCATGCGCCGACGCGCTCCGATCCGTCCCTGGCGCCGCCAGACTGTGAGGCATTTTACGTGCTCTCGCCGGTGCCCCATCTAGGTAAGCTTGCGATCGATTGGCAAGTTGAAGGGCCACGCTATGCGGCAAAGATTCTAAATTATTTGGAACAGCGCTATATGCCCGGTCTCGCGGCATCGATCGTCACCCAGAGAATATTTACCCCGGCCGATTTTAAGAGCGAGCTCAACGCTCATCATGGCTCGGCGTTTTCACTGGAACCGCGCCTCATGCAGAGCGCCTATTTTCGCGTGCACAACCGCGACCGAAATATTCGCGGACTCTATTTCGTCGGCGCGGGCACGCATCCCGGCGCCGGCATTCCTGGGGTAGTGCATTCCGGCAAAGAGACGGCCAATTTGATTCTTGACGATATG
>CAYZJE010000034.1:0-1526 GCA_964478485.1 uncultured Syntrophobacter sp.
GTGGGGCAGGTCGCCGCCGAATTGGTCGCGTTCGCGTTCGTGGGGGAAGTCAGAGGCCCACATGATGACGTCGGGATGGACCAGGTCCGCGATGTAGGGCGCGGTGCGCTCTTCGACTTCCATGGTGACGAAAATGTTTCCCGACTTGAAAAAGTGGCTGGGCGGATTCTTTAACTGCGGCGCCAAGCGCGCGGCGAATTTTTCGTAGTCTTCCTCCATGCGATCCATCATAAACGGCACCCAGCCGGCGCCGGCTTCGAGATAAGCCACGCGCAGCTTGGGAAACTCTTGAAAGACGCCTTGGAACATCATGTTAGTGATATGCAGAAATAGTCCCACCGGATGCTCGAGCATGTGCGCTTCGAGAAAGCTGCACACGCGATCGAGGCCGAGATTTTGGCTGACGCCGCCGTGGATCGTGATCGGCACGTCGAGACGCTGGGCTTCGTCGTAGATTTCATGGAAGGTTGGCGAGCCGTAGAGCGGCGTTCGGTTGTTTGTCGCCGACGGCAACAAGCCGGCGACGAATCCGAGATCTTTGACGCAGCGTCGCAGCTCGGCGGCCGCGGCTTTGGGATCTTGAGGAGCAAGCAGGGCGACGCCTTTGAGGCGCGGCGATTGGGTGGTAAAGCGATCGTAGAGCCAGTCGTTGTATCCTTGCGCGAGGGCTGATGCCCAAGCGGGCAGTTGGATCATGCCCAGCGCCAACGCGGAAGTCGGGTAGAGGACGGCCATGTCGATGCCATTTTCGTTCTGAAAACGCAGCCACGCCGGCGCGTCCGGGTCTTCGCGTTTGCCCTTGCGCGCCAGGCCGCGCTGCCAGCCGTCGGCGTCGAACATCGGCCAAGTCGAGTGCCAGTTCATCTCGGCAAAGGTGCCCTTGATATGGGCGAAGATGTCTTTGTGATCTTCCATGATGTGGCCGTCTGAGTCGATGATGAATTCTGCCATGTGCGTTGTCTCCCAATGTTTTTCGTTATGTCAGTATAAGTCGAAAATTCTATTCACCACGAAGGCACGAAGGACACGAAGGGTTTAATGTAAGGGCGGGTTTGAAACCCGCCCCTACCAAAACTTCGTGATCTTCGTGCCCTTCGTGGTGAGATGTTCCCGTTCTGAATCGTTTGTCGACGCTACTGCATGAAAATTTTCTGATATTCCTTCTTCTTCTTTTCGTAATCTTCCTTGCCGAACTGGTACATTTGTACGAACTTGATCTTGTCGGCGTCCGGCAGCGGCGGATGGATGCCGCGGCGGTTGACGAACTCGCCGGTGTCGGCCTGGATCTTCATGCTTTCTTCTTCGAGAAAAAAATCAATGAATGCTTTGCCCGCGTTCGGCCTAGGTGCTTTGGCCCCGAGGCTGATGTATTGGCCGTCGCCGAGCATGTTGTAGTCGCGGACGTAGTCGAGACTCGCGCCTTGCTTATTGTAGGTGAGTACGAAGCGGACAAAAGTGATGCCGATCGGGGTCTCGCCTGTGCCGACGCGGTCGGCGGCGGGTACGATGGACTCGACGAAGACCGG
>CAYZJE010000035.1:0-4601 GCA_964478485.1 uncultured Syntrophobacter sp.
CTGCTGTAGCCGCGGCGCTCGAGAAAGGCGACCGCCCGGCGTAGCGTGCCGGGCTCTTGGAAATTTTCACCGCCGAATTTTTTCTGTAAAATCGTTCTTGCCCTTTTTTCTTCGTCTTCCTGATCGAAGATTTCTTTTACCACGGCGCGGACGACCGAATCGACGACGCCTTTGGTTTTTAGCTCCTGTTCAATTCGCCGCGGGCCGTAGCCTTGGCTTTGCGCCCGCGAGAGCGCCCAGTTGCGGGCAAAGGTTTCGTCGTCAATAAAGTTGAAACCGCGCAGCTTCTCGACGGTCGCGTCGACGACGGCGTCGGCACCGCCCCGCCGGCGCAAGTAATCTTTCACTTCCGCGACGCTGCGCGCGCGGTAGCCGAGATAACGGAGCGCGCAGGCAAATGCTTGGTCGGCTGATTCGATCGGCTGAGCGCCGCGGGTTCTTTGCTTCAGCGTTTGCAAGAACCTCGCTTACCGGCCTTTGCCTTTTTTCTCGACGGCTACCATTTCCGCCGGCGCTTCCGTTTCGGGCCGCTTCAAGCCCATTTTTTCCATCACCTTGTTCATGATGGTCAGGCCGGTTTCCGGATGATCTTTTAAAAACTGCTTGGCCGCTTCACGCCCTTGGCCGATGCGCTCGCCGCCGTAGGAGTACCAAGCGCCGCTTTTTTCGACCACGCCGCACTCGCTGCCGAGATCGACGATCTCGCCGTCGCGCGAGATGCCGGTGCCGTAGAGAATATCGAATTCCGCTTCCTTGAACGGCGGCGCCATTTTGTTCTTGACCACTTTGACGCGAGTGCGGCCGCCGACGATGTTGTCGCCATCCTTGAGCGCGCCGATGCGGCGGATGTCCATGCGCACCGAGGCATAGAACTTGAGCGCGTTGCCGCCAGTAGTGGTTTCGGGATTGCCGAACATGACACCGATTTTCATGCGGATCTGGTTGATGAAGATCACCACGGTATGGGAGCGGGCAATTGTCGCCGTGAGCTTGCGCAGCGCCTGGGACATGAGACGGGCCTGAAGTCCCATATGGGAATCGCCCATCTCACCTTCGATTTCCGCTTTCGGCACTAACGCCGCGACCGAGTCGATGACCACCACATCGATGGCGCCGCTCCTTACGAGCGTCTCGGTAATTTCCAACGCCTGTTCGCCGTGGTCCGGCTGCGAGATCAGTAGATCGTCGGTGTTGACGCCGAGTTTCTTCGCATAACCCAAGTCCAGGGCATGTTCGGCATCGATAAAAGCGCCCATGCCGCCGAGCTTCTGGGCTTCGGCGACGATCTGTAACGCCAAAGTCGTTTTGCCAGAAGATTCCGGTCCATAGATTTCCATCACCCGGCCGCGCGGCACGCCGCCGATGCCGAGCGCGACATCGAGTCCCAGGGATCCGGTCGAGATCACCTGCACGTCCTTGACGATGCCGCCCTCGCCAAGTCTCATGATCGCGCCCTTGCCGAATTGCTTTTCGATCTGGCTTACGGCGAGGTCGATAGCTTTCTCACGATTAGCGTCCATTGCTGTCTCCTTCACGAAACCCGTCACGCTCAAGCGCGAAGACTTTTAGCCGAGTATAGATTGCACCCGCGGGCTTGAGCACACTCTCAAATAAAATAACTTCGTCGACTGGCGATTGATCGAACTCGAAATTGCTCCACTTGCGCAGCGCTTGCTCAAGACTTCGGTCGGTCCGGTCGCCCTGGCGCCAGCGTCCAATGGTCAGATGCGGCGTGAAATTTCGTTCCTCTGGTATGAACCCAAGCGGCGCCAACGCCGATTCCACTTTTGCCGCCAATGAAATTAGTTGACTCCCAATCAGACCGACCCATAACACACGCGGTCGTTTCACGCTGGGAAATACCCCTAATCCTTTAGCATTTATAGTGCAGCGCGGAAAGGGGCGGAGGGCGTCGGTTAGGGCCTGGCCGATGGGTTCGATCTGGCTGTCGTCGATGTTGCCCAAGAACTTAAAAGTCAGGTGAAAATTCGCCGGCGCGACCCAGCGAATTCCACTGATATGAGGTCGCAGTCGATCAATGGCCTCGGCGATTCGACAAATTATCGCAGGGGCGATTTCAACGGCGATAAAGGCGCGCAGCACGGGCGGTTACGATGCCAAGAGCGATAGCCGCAGCCAATTGAGCGCGGCTTGTGACGTGCCCTGAATAATTCGTTCGCGGTCGGTGAGAACCAGGAGCTGGAGCAGTTTCGCGTCGTGCTGATGAGGGCGCGAGATACTCACCCAAACTGTGCCCACCGGCTTCTCCGGGCTGCCGCCGCTCGGACCGGCGATGCCGGTGACGCTGAGCGCGATGCTTGCGCCGGTGCGTTCTCTTATGCCCTGCGACATTTCCAGCGCGGTCTCGCGGCTGACCGCACCGAATTTTTCCAAGGTCGCCGGGTCGACCCCTAGAGCCCGGATTTTTTCTTGATTCGAATAGGTCACCGCGCCACCGAGAAAATACCCCGAGCTGCCGGCGACGCGCGTGATGCGGTGGGCGATCAGCCCGCCGGTGCAGGACTCCGCCAAGGCCAAGCTCTGGTTTTTCTCGGTGAGCAAGCGGCCGACGATTTCTTCCATCGTGATATCGCTTTCGGCGTACATGTAATCGCCCAAGATCGCGCCCAGCTGCTGGCGCAGCGAATTGAAGTTTGTCACTTGTGCGTCGTTGCCGCTAACCGTCAGGCGCAGAGTTAGCTCAGGAAAGTGCGCGCGAAAGGACAGTTTGGCTGAGTCGCCAAGTTCCAGCGGCTTCACGAGATCGTCGAGCTTCGATTCAGTGATGCCGTGAATTTTAAAGACGGCTTCGTGAATTACCGACTGGCTGCCTTTTTGTTCAATGATCCACGGTAGCACGGTTTCGCGTAGCATCGCTGTCATCTCATGCGGTACGCCGGAGAGCCAGACCAGTCTCTTGCCTTGACCGATGTCGACGTTGAAACCTGGAGCGGTGCCGACCGGATTGGGAATAATCGTCGCGCCGGCCGGAAATAGCGCTTGCTTGAGATTGTTCGCCGTCCACGGCACGCCGCGGCGCTCGAAGCGGGCTTTGAGATCGCCTGCGACCTGCTCGTCCTCGACCATTTTTACGCCAAGGAACTGGGCGACCATTTCCGTCGTCAGATCATCGGCGGTCGGACCGAGGCCGCCGGTGCCGATGACCAGATCGCCCAACTCGCGGGCTTGGCGAAAAGCCCAAAGCAGCTGGTCTTTATCGTCACCGACTTTGAGTGCCGCCGCGACCTTGATGCCCAGGGCGAGCAATCGATCGGCGATGTGAGCCGAGTTGGTGTCGACAACTTTGCCGGTGGTGAGTTCGTCTCCCGTGCTGAGGATTACCGCTTTTTCGATCACGCCAACTCCCAAACGAGCGCCAGTGGGCTCGCGCGTTGTGCGCGAGATATAGCACACAAGCCACTGCGGCCAAAGACTGAGGGCAAATTTTAGCGCTGACTTTAGGCGGACTAGGACTGAGGTGTGGTGGCTAGTTCGACCAGAAAGGTGCGTTTCTGGTTCTCGAAGGTACGCTGCAACGCTGGCTCGATCTGCTCGTCGGCGGGAACGTCAATGCTCAGTGGGTTGACGTATTGTTGGTCCTTGTAAAATTCGAAGTGGAGATGTGGACCGGTGGATCGGCCGGTGGAGCCAACATAACCGATGACTTGACCCCTAGTCACGGCCACCCCGCTACGAATGCCTTCGGCGAAACTGCCGAGATGAGCGTAGCGGCTCAAGTATGTGCCATCATGTTTGATATCGATGGCTTTGCCATAGCCACCGTTCCAGCCCGCCTCGGCGATGATGCCATCCCCGACCGCGCGCACCGGCGTGCCACGTTGCGCGGCGAAATCGACACCGGTATGGGGCAGGTTGGTTCTCAGGATTGGATGGAAGCGGGATTCAGTGAACAGTGAAGTGATGCTGGTAAATTCCAACGGAAAGCGCAGAAATGAGCGAGCCAGACTTCGACCGTCCACATTATAGTAGTTGCCATGGCCTTTTTGCTTCTCAAAATAGATGGCGGTGTACTTTTGCGCGCCGTTTAATAATTCCGCGGCTAGGATTCGTAATGACGCTTTAGCTTCCTGGCCCGTGCGGCTACGCTGTTCGTAGAGAATCTTATAACTATCGCCGGGACGAATATCCTTTTCCAGATCGATATCCCAGGTAAAGATGTCGGTGAGTTGTGAGAGCAAAGCTGGATGGACTCCAGCCTTGCGCCCGTCGTCAAAGAGCGAGGTCACGACCGAGCCACTGATCGACTTCACTTCCACGTCAAACGGCTTTTCCCGTTTCTGGAACAAGATCCCCCGAATGCCTCGCTCTAACGTTAAGTTGTAGCTATGGTCTAGGTCAACTTCGAGCGCTTTGAGCTGCCCGGGGTTTTGGCTTCGGCTGCGAAAAGTCGGCTTGGCGAAATAAAGGTGCAGTTCTTTACCGGCCGGTAATATTTCGCCGCCGAAATTGCGCTTCATGGTGCGCACCCAAAGCTGCTTGTCCGCTTGGGGCACCCCAAAACGGCCTAGCACTTCGGTCAGAGTTTCTCCCGAGCGCAGCCGGTAGACAGATTGTTCGCGCCTTTCCAAGGGATCGATCGG
>CAYZJE010000036.1:0-5511 GCA_964478485.1 uncultured Syntrophobacter sp.
GTTGTCTTGGCGGCGCCGGTGATCGTGATGAACTCCTACAAGGGTATCCGCAACACCAACCCTTCGTTGATCCAGATGTGCCGCGCCTTTCTGGGCACAAGAGGACAGGAAGTTGTGAAGATCGTCTTGCCCCATGCGGCGGCGTTGATCTTCGCCGGACTTCGGTTGGGAGTGGCGATGGGATTCATCGGCATCGTGATCGCCGAGCTGCTGATCACACCGACGGGAATCGGCGATCTGATTACCTATAACAGCTCGGTGGCCGATTACCCGCAGATGTTCGCAGCGATAGTTTCCATTATCATCGTCGCTGCCTTGACGATCCACGCGCTCGAGCGGCTCGAACGCAAGCTCTTCCCGCCGGAAATGCGAGGCCTTGAAAATGCCGGCTGATTCGATCGTCGAGGTCAAGGATGTCGGCAAGACGTACGACGGCGGCGTCAAGGCGCTTACGGGTATCGATCTGACGCTGCCTCAGGGCAAGCTGAGCACGCTCTTGGGCCCTAGCGGCTGCGGCAAGACGACGCTGCTGAAGATCATCGCCGGCTTGATTTCGCCCACTCAGGGCGAAGTTTGGGTGAATGGCGTCCAGGTTGATGGACCGGGGCCCGAGCGCGCCTTTGTCTTCCAGGATTTCGCGCTGCTGCCCTGGGCGAATGTATTGCGCAATGTCGCATTCGGTCTGGAGCTGCGCGGCTTGGCCAAGGAAGAGCGCCATGAAATCGCCCGCAAACATATCGCCGAAGTCGGCCTAACCACTTTCGAGAGCAGTTTTCCACACCAGCTTTCGGGCGGCATGCGCCAGCGCGTCGGGCTAGCGCGCGCGCTTACTGTCGACGCCGATATTATCTTGATGGACGAGCCGTTTTCTTCCGTCGATGAACAAACACGGCGCAAGTTCCAGGAAGAGCTTTTGGATCTACTCCGGCATAAGAGTAAAACCGTGATCTTCGTCACCCACAGTATCGAAGAGGCGGCCTATCTTTCCGATCAGATCATCCTGTTGTCGCCGCGCCCGGGAACGATATCGAAGATCATCCAGCCAAACATCAATCGCGAAGGACGAAACCCGGAGGATATCCGCCGGGACAAGAACTATTTAGATACGGTAGACGAGATATGGCAAATCCTGAAGCGGTACGTTTAGCGGAGTCCAACTTGCGGCGCCATACTTCGTTCTCGGTCGTCGCCGGTCCTCAACGTACTCAACAATGTACGTTTCCGGGCGGCTCCTTCCTCGGGCCTCGTCTGGCTTGCAATTTGGACTCCGCGTGCGATCATTTCGAGCCTCCTGACCTGATATGACTCTGTTCGGCAAAAGAATTCCGATCCTTTTCTCGTTGGCGGTCTGGTTTATTATCTGGGAGATCGTTGGCCGCGCCAAGTTGTCGACGATCGTGCCGCCTTTTTCCGCCGTGATCGTGGCGGGAATGACCATCGTACCGACGGTGAAATTCAGCGCGGCGGTGTCGATTTCGCTACGCTCTTTTGCGCTCGGTATGACGCTGGCGCTACTCGTTGGCATTCCTATCGGCGTACTCATGGCAAGAGTAATGACTTTGGGCAAGATTCTCGGCCTGTGGGTCAATATTTTCGTCAGCGCGCCAATTTCAGCGCTGGTGCCGGTCCTGATGGCGCTGATCGGCATCGGCGAATCCACTGTGGTGGTTACGGTTTTTCTCTTTGCGGTCTTCGTGATCATTTTGGACACACAGGTCGGTATGAAGCAGGCGGACCGATCACTGGTCGAAATGGCGCGTTGCTTTGGCGCGACGCGCCGGCAAGTTTACACCAAAGTGCTTATCTTGAGCGCCCTGCCGGAGATTCTCGCCGGCGTGCGTCTGGGTGTGATCCGCGGCGTCAAGGGTGTGGTGATCGGTCAGCTGCTCATCGCCATCATCGGCGTGGGAGAATTGTTCGAGCTCTATTCGCAACATTTTCTAATGGAGGAATTTTGGGCCCTGGTGATCATCGTGTTCTCCTTCGCTTTCGCGGTCTCCGAAGCAGTCGCCTATTTTGAGCGCCGCGTCGAATATTATGCCAGCGCGCGTTGAAGAAGTATTCACCACAGAGGCACAGAGTTCGCAGAGTTCGGATGTGTTGTCATTTCGACCACCGGGAGAAATCTCTCTTAGATCCCTCGCATCCACTCGGGATGACGGGCCACGCCAGTCACCTAGCGTCTTTGCGCCCCTTCGACTTTGCTCAGGGCATGCTTTGCGGGAAAAAATCTTATGGTCTCTAGTTTCCCCAAACCTCCGCCGCAACTCGCGGAATCAGTTCCAGCTTACGCCATTGCTCATCTTCGCTGATCAAGTTGCCGACGATGTTCGATGAAATGCCGCACTGCGGGCTGAGCGCGATGTTAGCTTCCGGTGGGTTTCAGCCGCATTTTAGGTTGACGGGAAACTACAGGATGACCAGCGGTTTTCTCTTTATTCCTCAAGTCCGCGCAAATGGCCGACAAGTCATATTTGAACCTAGCCGCATGGGCTTGGCGCACTTTGCGCACTTCCTCTACGATCGGATCGAGTTTCATGATTCGATACCTCCCAGCTCTTCCGGTGAGCAGATTATAGGGCACTCGTATCCTACCGCCTCGATGGCGGCCCTAATCTTGGCTTTCATCTCGGCGTTGTTGATATGACGAAAATTCCAGGTCAGCAAAAAATCCATCCCATGTACGGTGGCTAAGGCGATATGCAGCGCGTCTTCCGCGCTGGTTTCAGGTATCAGCTCTTCATCCACCAAACGCTTGGCTAATTCCTCGGCAGCATTGTTGATCTCTAAAATGGGCAGGCCTGAAATAGCCGTCAACCGCTTGCGAGCCGCTTCAGAATCGCCTGTTTTCGCCTCCTCCACTACCAGAGTGGAGATATAGATTTCATATCGTTTTCTCGCTTCATCCCACCATTCTTAAGTGATAGTTTGCCGAGCGGCGGTGACGATATCTCGACTCGGCCGAGCTGTGTAATAGCTGACAACGGATGTTTCCACATAGACTAAGGATGCCATTGTTCGCCCAGTCTACCAGCAAACCTCTCGCGGAAGCTAGCGACCCCGCTCACCGCCTCGCAATGGCTTGAACGCGCATGTCCGAGTTGAGCGGTAGGTTAGCCGGTTTGTTGACTGTTGATCTGCCCATTTCGGCGCCGAGGCTCCTGATCTCGTCCCGTCCCGCGGGAACCGCCGCGATGATAAAATTCTCCGGCTGAACCTGTAAAGCTACTCGCTCGGTCAATCGGAATCCTGGAAGGAAATCTGCCGCCAATGGACGACGCGCTGGGAAAAGTCATTCGCGACCAGCCGCGTGACGCAGGGGTGGGGGCGAGCTGTCAAACAAACTCGCCGCCGACCGTGCGGCTCTCTTGAAACTGCATGGTTTGTTTCTTGGGAACAAATCCTGCAACCGATTCGACGAAGCTGTCTTGAAAATTGAGCCGGCGATACCCGCCGTCGGTGAGGATCGATAAGCCGAGGGCTGCTTGTTTTGCGATGAGCTGTGCGACGGACTCGTCTTGAACGTGCGTCAATTCGTCGTCGCCGATTTCGCCGTTACCATGGCGAGCGTAAGCGTCTTTGAGCGCTTGGGGGCGAAGCAGACTCCCAACCTGATCGACGCGGGAGTGTTTCATAACTGTCGGAGTCGTTTCTTGGTTCATAGGTCGGCTCATTTATGAAGGTTCATCATGCCCTGCAAAAGGGCACTCAGACAAAGTGAGACGTTGGGGGAGATAAAATTTGCGTGTCCGGCAGACGGCGTAGGCGGCTGTCCGCTACCACGTAATGGTCAACCGCTTTTTCCGATCATAGATTTGCTCTGGCCTTTCTAAGCATCTCATCTATGGCGGATACGCACCGCTCAGCTTCCTCCTTTGAGGGTGCCGACAACTCCTTCGTTCGCTCACGCGCAAATTTTACCACGACACTGTAACTCGCTGGGCCGTCAGTCCAAGAATGTATCTTCAAACTGACGTCCTCAATCTTTGCAAAAGGAATTATTCTCTCGCCATATTTCGTCACACCTGTTTCGTAGCCGTAGATGAACACTCCAGAGGTGGCATCGAACCGCGCATATTGATTTAGCCCCCAAATTGCCGAAGCCCAAAGCAGGACACTGAGAAAAACTGCGCCTGCCGATATCACTACAACGGGCAACAACGCGATGCTGAATGCGGCTGGCCAGGCCGGCCGAATCAAAAGATCGTAAGGTGCGTATAGGGGGACAAAACCCAATAGAAACAGTAACGGCCGGCTCACGGCGGAGCGCGGAGATTTCGGAAATTCTATCGTGTTACCGGCATTTAGAAATTGGATTTGGTCCACGGGCGACAAACTCCTCGACCCACAACCCTCACCGCCACAGCTGCGCAAAGAACCCCGATTTCTTTATTTCGTCGATATAGCTGTTGTCATAGTACGCGCTTAACGGCGTGCTGTTCGCCAGTTTCACGTCAATGAGATTGAACTGCGCCGATTGCTGCACGATCGGTTGAATAGAACTCGGCGTGACGGTCGGGTCTTTGACGAAAATATCGAGAGCAAATTTGTAAGTCTGATCGAGAATCTCCGGATCGGTCTGGCGCGTATATTTGGCCAGAACGGATTTGGTCAGCCTCTCGTTGACGAAAATCTGTTTGATGCCTTCCATGGTCGCTTTGATCATGCCGATCATGGCTTCACGATTCTTGGCAGCGATGGATTTGCGCGCTACCAGGCCTTGGATCAAAAATTCAATGCCGGCTTTCTTGAACTCTTTCGGACCGACCAGTTCTCGGTAGCCGTCCTTGATCAGGCGAAAGGTAAACGGCGCGGAGGTGATCATGCCGTCGACCAATCCTTGGGTCAGGCTCGTGATCGCCTGCGTGGTCGTGCCGGTTTGGACGATGTTGATGCCTTGGAGGTTGTGCATTTTGACGATCGCCTGCAAGGTGAAATGAGGAATCGCGCCCAAGCGGCTGATGCCGATTCTTTTGCCGGCTAAGTCGGCTGGCGTCTTGATATCCGCTTTCACGATCAGCGATTGGATTGCGAAGGGCACGGTGGTGGCGACTTGGACGATGTCGCCGCCTTGCAACACGTTGCTGACCAACGGTGGCCCGCCGCCGGCGCCGACGAAAGCTTGGCCGCCGAGCATTGCCTGGATGATCACCGGTGAGGCGCCGACGTAGATCATGTCGACGTCCAAGCCGTATTTTTCGTAAAAGTGCGATTCCTTGGCGATCCACCAGGGCAAGCTGGCGGCGCTGATTGGCGTGAAAGGAAAAGATACTTTGGTGGCGGCGTGTGCGGCCGGCGCGAAGGCGCTGAGCAGTAGCGCGATCAGTAGAAGATTTTGTATGGTTCGGTTCATTGGATTTGGCCTTTGTCCCTTCCCCCTTGAGAGACTGTGTCGCAATACCGTTCATGGTTCGAGAACCTCACCACGAACGGTATTGCTCGATCGCGAATTCAACTACTTATCCGTTCGCCCTGAGCGTGTCGAAGGGCTCCGAGTGAATTGCGACACAG
>CAYZJE010000037.1:0-15000 GCA_964478485.1 uncultured Syntrophobacter sp.
AACATGAGCGCCCACGGGTTGGCCGCATAGAGGTCACGCAGAGCGGGGCGCACATCGAAGTCGACTCTGCCGAAGCCAGTGGCCTTGACCCGCACGCCCTTTTCCGCAAGTTTGAGCAGGATGGGAAAACCCGCTTTGGAGAGACCGAGATGATCGATGCTGACCGCCGGCAACGACACCAGTGTATCGAAAAGATCGGCAAGCTCGGTGGAATCGACATACAACTCGGTGTGCCAGCCGAGCAGTTGATGAACGCGACGGGCGAAGCTTTCGAGGTGATGAATTTCTTCCGAACCGCCGCGCTTGACATTGAAACGGACGGCGCGAACGCCCGCGTTGTTGAGTTCCTGCAACTCCCGATCCGACACGGTCTGCGGCACCTGGGTGACTCCGACAAAGGTCGGACCGAGTACTTTCAGAGCATGAAACAGATAAGTTTGATCGAATGCCTGGAAAGAGCCGGACACCACCGCCCCGCCGCAGAGATCAACCGCTTTCAAGCGGTCTAAATAATCCTCGCTGGTAAACGCGTCGGGCATGAATCCTTGATTGGGCACGACGGGAAAGTTTTTGTCGATAATATGAAAATGGCAATCAAAATACTTTGCGATTGAGTTCAACGAATCTCTCCTCTCAAATTTCGGCTAACCGCCATTGCTAAGCCGCGAATCGGCCATGGGGTCGCAACTTTCCTTTTGACATTCCGCGTCAGCCTAGAGATCCTGCAGAGCGTCTGAAGCCTCGGCGTCAAGCTTTGTTTACTTGCTTACCACTCTGGTCTCACTGACGTACTCCGCCACTTCGACAAGGTTGCCGTCGGGGTCGCGGAAATAGACCGAGCGCATCTGGCCAATGGCGCCCCTTCTGATCACGGGGCCGGCCTGAATCGCGATATTCTCAGCGCGCAGGTGGGTGAGGACCTGATCTAAGGGAACCACCGCGATCATGCAGAAGTCGGCCGAGCCAAGTGTCGGCACCTGAGCTTTATTCACGGTGGCGGTGGCGCGGTCCTGCAGGTTGATCTTTTGATCGCCGAAGCGCAGCGCATAGCGCGGCTGCCCGTCGGAACCTTGAAACACTTCCCTTGCGAAACCGAGAGCCCGTTCGTAGAACTTCACGGTTGCTTCAATGTCATTGACCGTGAGGACGATGTGATCGAATCGACCTGCGAGCGCTTTCGTTGCCATGGGCTTCTTTCCTTCCTTAACGCGCCGCCTTGGAGCTGATCAACTCCTATAACATTTTACAGTCAGCTTAAAAAACCTGATGACCTGGGCTAAGTCTTGACTTGACCAAGAGCAGTAAAGTCACCGGAATTGAAGGGCCGAATTATTGTCAAACCTTGGCCTGTTAGGCTGCGCGCGGATTACCCGGTTAGTGGTGGGAGCGACGGGAGAACGTTGATTCCCATTTGGACTTCATTTAATTCGGTAAACTCTACTCCACATACTGACCATACAAATCCTCGATCTCCCGCTTCACCTGACTGATCTTCATGGACAGTTCGCGCATCTTCGCGAGATTATTTCGATTCGCTTCGAGCACGAGTTGCGCGTCGTATTGCTTCAATGCGGTTTCGCTCTTGATTATCTGGGCTTCGAGCTTTTCGATTCTGGCTTTTTCTCTGCGTTCGGCTTTGTCCCGTTCTTTTTTCTCGTTGTAATGACTTTGCATCATGGGCTTTTTCTGTGCGCCGTTGCCCTGCCCTTCGTCCTCCCAGCCGATCTTTTCCAGAAACTCGTCATAACCGGTGTCGAAGACATCGACTCGACCGCGGTGAAAGACGATAAGTTTGGTCGCCAGGGTGCGGAGAATCCGTTCGTTATGGGTGACGATCAGCAAAGCGCCAGCAAGGTTTTGTAAGCTCTCGATCAAGGCGTCGATGGATTCCATATCGAGGTGGTTGTTGGGTTCGTCGAGCAAAAGTAAATTCGATGGATGAGCGAGAATCTTACCCAACAAGGTTCGGCTTTTTTCGCCGCCCGACAACACGGAAACTTTCTTTAACGCCAAATCGCCGCCGAACATCATCGTGCCGCAAATGTTGCGCACTTGCGTGCGCGTCAATGCCGGATTGGCGTGTTCGATTTCCTGTTCGATGGTCAACTTTGGATTGAGCCGTTGAATGTTGGTTTGGCCGAAGTAACCGAGTTTCACGTCGGGATGAGCTTTGAGCTCGCCGGTCACCGGCTTGAGTCCGCCTGACAACAAATTTAACAGCGTTGACTTGCCTTTGCCGTTGTTGCCGATCACGCCGATTCGGTCGCGGGCGTTGATGGAAAGATTGATGTCCTTAAACAACAGATGGCCGGCATGATAGCCGAACGAAAGATCGCGCGCGTCGAGTAAGGTTTTCGCGGCGAAAGGGGCGTGGCGAAATTCGAAATCCAAAGACTCGATGGCGGCCAGGCCGTCAAGCTTGGGCAACCGCTCGAGCATTTTTATGCGCGACTGGACCATCTTGGCCTTTGAAGCCTGGGCGCGAAAGCGATTGATAAACGCCTCGGCATGAGCGCGCTTCTTATCCTCGTTGGCGCGGGTCTTTTCGTGGATTTCGTCTTCGAGGACGATCTGCGCGTAAGCCTTGGCGGTGCCGCCTTCGAATTTGCGAATCTTTTGCCGATGGATCACCGCGGTGTGGGTCGTGACGCTGTCCATGAAGTCACGATCGTGAGAAATCAAAATCAGCTCACCTTTGAAATTGGTCAGGAACCTGGCGATCCACCGAACCGAGGTGATGTCCAAGTAGTTGGTCGGTTCGTCGAGCAGAAGCAGATTGGGATCGGAGAGCAAGAGCTTCGCCAGATTGATGCGAACTTGAAAGCCGCCGGAAAATTCTCGCGGCGCCTTTTCCAGATCGATTTCGGAAAATCCCAGACCAAACAGGATGGCTTCGGCCTTGTAGATCGAATGAGCTTCTTCTTCCGGCAGCCCCAAAGCCGCCTCCGCCAAAATCGTCGGCTGAGTGAAGTGCAGATGTTGCTCGAGATGGCCGACGCGATAGTTGCGCGGAATAGTGATCTCGCCGGAATCGGGCTCTTCCTCGCCCAAGATGAGCTTAAAGAGCGTCGATTTACCGTGGCCGTTACGGCCGACTAAACCCAAACGATCGCCGGCGTTCATCTGCAAGGTGACACCGGTGAACAGCTCGCGCGCAAAATACGACTTGGAAAGTTGGTTAATCTTAATCACGATGGGTGTTTTTACTAGAGGATAAAACTACGGTAATCAAGCGGCCGGGACCGAATGTTAATAATTTTGCTAAGCTGATTTCAGCGTGGCCCACACGAATCTGAACTGAATACAACGAAGTGAAGTCGTAATATTTCTGGTTACGCGTTTTGCGTGCCGCGATATAACTGCAAAGGCGCGAGCACCAGGCCGGCGATTAGCAGAAATACTCCAGCCAAGACGAATGCGAACTTGATCCCCAACTCGCCGATCAAATAACCGGTGATCATCGGCGATGGAATGACGACCAGCTGAGTGATCAGAGAGGTAAGCCCGTAGGTGGCGGCCTGGACATTGGAACCGGCGACGTCCATGACTGCGGCATTGAAGATGTTGAACAGCGTATAGAAAAACAGCCCGATGCCGACAATCACCAGGCCGAGAAGGATACCCGGAGGCGCCACCGCCAACAAGGCAAAAAATAATCCGAGCAAGAGACACGAAGGCAACAACACCGCCTTGCGGCCGAAGCGGTCGGCAAGCATGCCCAACAGCGGTTGTGAGATGGTCCCCATGGCGTGCAGTAAAGCGATATATATTCCCAGCGCAACGCTCGAGTAGCCCAGATGCTCCTGCAAGTAGATCGGCAGAAACGTCAGCACCACCAGCCGCGACATTGACAGCAGGCCGGTCGAAACCGACAAGCCTAAAAAGGCCGGGTTCTTGATGATAACGACAACGTCTCGAAGTTGCGCTGATACGCGCTGGGAAGCGGCAACATCATCGCTGAAGACTCCTGCCAAGGCGCGCCAGAGCAAAAAGGCGAACAAGAGTCCGGGGAGCAATTGCATTTGCGCAGCCGTCTGCCAGGTAAAGTTTGCCAGCAACACGCCGACACAGAGCGGTGTCAGGGTGTCGCTCAGCGTCGCGCCGGTGCCGTGAATCGATAGCGCGGTAGCGCGCCGTTCCGGAAAACGGTTTGACAGCGACGCCGAGGCGGTGGGATGCCACAGGGCCGTGCCTAAACCGATCATTGCCGAGCCCAGCAACGCCCAAATAAAAACCGGCAGCCCCAAAAGAAAATATGCGGCGCCCATGGAGACCAGCGCAAGCGCAAGAATCGTTCCCCGATGGCGCAGCATGGAGTCGGCGACCATACCAAACGGCAACTGGCCGAGCCCGACAACCACCTGTTGCGCTGAACTTAAGGCTCCGACTTCAACATTATTCAGCGCCAATCCCGATTTGATCGACGGCAAAATCACCGGAAAGAACTGCTGGAACCAGTGAATGACAAAATGGCCGGCAGTGAGAACTCCGAGGAGCCAGATGCGTTCTTTACCGAGCGCGCGAATCGATGTTAGAAAGTGCGGTGCAGTAGTCATAGTAATCAACGCAGCCACTTCGTGAACGGGGTATCAACCCCGCTGCTAATTTAAATATCGCAAAGGGGATGTTCGCCCCCTTTGGAAACCCCCTTTAGTGGTTCCACGCTGCAAACAGCGTGGTCAATCTCAAATGTGATAATCGCGATGGGCGTGCTCAGCGACCGCTCGTTATAGTGATTTGGACACTCAGCGCCGCGCGAATCTTCTACAGATAACTTAGACCGCGACAGGTTGAAAGCGATTTGCCTGTCTGGCTTTAAGAAGCCATTGCGGACCGGGAGCGATACTTACGGCTAGAAGTAAAGTGGAATAAAGCGGACTTGACACCCGCAAACGCAGTCGACTACTGTCCGAAGCCAGCCTCCGGGATTACTCGGTGACGCTTTACCGTATGCAATTGAGAGGAGCAGGATATGCAGACAACCTCGCCACGACGCGCCGTGTCTCTCATCGGGTTCTGCTATTTTGTCATTGGCGCATCGCCGAGCTTCGCCGCGGAAAAACCTTTCTTCGAGGGCAAAACCCTCACTGTCCTGATCAACTACGCCGCTGGCGGTCCCACCGACGTTGAAGGCCGGCTGCTGGCGCGCCATCTTGGCCGGCATGTCGCGGGACAACCTAATGTCATCGTGCAGAATATATCCGGGGCGGGCGGCGTTATCGGCACCAACTACTTGGGGCAAGTCGCTAAAGCCGATGGGCTGATGCTGGGCTATTTCACCGGCGCGTTGTTTCATCAGCAGGTGAGAAATCCAGCGCTGCGTACCGACCTGTCCAAGTATGCTTTCATTTCGGGCATCCAGGGAATCACCGTGTCCTATATTCGTTCCGATGTGCCTCCCGGCATCAAGAGGCCCATTGATCTCATCAAAGCGCAACGGTTTAAAGCGGGAGGTCTGAGCTACGACAGCTTCAAAGATGTCGCATTTCGCCTTTCCTTCGATCTGTTAGGACTACAATACGACTACGTGACCGGTTACAACTCCAGCGCCGACGCGCGGCTCGCGGTGCAGCGCAACGAGGTTCAATATCATGATGAGACGCTGCCCGCGTACCGATCTCAGGTGGAGCCCAGCATGGTAAAACCCGGCCAGGTGACGCCGCTCTACCATGCCGACCTAATAGATGCCGAGGGCGGGGTAACCGATAGTCCGGATGTTCCTGAGCTGCTTTCTTTCACTAAGTTTTACACGCAGGTTATTGGCAAGCCTCCGTCCGGGATCAAATACGAAGCTTTGAAAGCCGCCAACATTGCCGGCACCAACATGACGCGCGCGATTTTGCTGCCGCCGGGTGCGCCAAAAGAAGCGGTGGCCGCGCTTAAACAAGCCATCGCCTCGTTATCGAAGGATGAAGAGTATCTCGCCGACGCGACCAAGGTGATGCGCTTTCGTCCCCGCTTCGAAATGGGCTCAGGAGGGGAACGGCTCTATCAAAGAGCGACTCAAATATCTCCCGACTTAGCGAAGTTCATCCGGCAATTCATCGAGCAGGAGAGAAAGTAAACGCCACCAGGCGTGCCCAGTGAGCTGATCCTGTAGTTCGCGAAACAAGTTCCGGTCTTCTGACCGTCATTCCCGCGCAGGCGAGAATCCAGCTCCCAACCCCACCTGGATTCCGGGTCGCGCTAGCTATCGCTAGCTTGCCCGGAATGACGGATGATTTGTTTGGTGATCTTCGGAGTCACCATAGTACGCCTATTTCACCGGGCGAAACTTCGGTAGCGTATATTCTGCGAGGTCTTCGAAAACCACTTCCACGGCCATGCCGATGCTGACTGCTTCAAGCGGGCAGTCCACCACGTTGGTCACCAGTCGCCCGCCCTCATCGAGATCGACAAGCGAGACGTTGTAGGGGGTCTTGTCCTGGTAGGACGAGTGCCAGGCCCGGTGGTAGGCTATGTGGGAGTAGATTATCCCTTTGCCGCTTAGGGTCACCCATTCGTAATCCGACGCCAGACAATGCGGACAGAGCGCTTGGGGCGGAAAGCCGAAAATTTTCTTGCATGAAGCGCAGCGCTGCGCGGTTAGTTTGTGCTCTCGCAGATTGGCCCAAAACGGCTTGGCCTCAGGTTCATCGAGAAACGGTTCGCCTCTGCGCGCGGCGCGGCCTCGTTCGTCTTTGCTCATAGAGCCCCCAGGATTAAAGTTGCATGCATGGCGAGACTGCCGCCATGGCCGCTGACGATGCCTACCTTGGCGTTGGCCACCTGGCGCTCCGGCTCGACTTCATTACCGCGAAGCTGCTTTACGGCTTCGGTAATGTGCAGCTGGCCTTCGAGATGCGCTTGCGATAATAAACCGCCGTGTGTATTGAGCGGCAGCTCCCCGCCGATGCTGATGCGCCCATGCTTGACGAAGTCCTTGCCTTCGCCCTTTTTGCAGAAGCCGTAATCTTCGAGCGTGATCAACGCCGTGATCGTAAAACAATCGTAGATCTGGGCGAAGTTCATATCTCTAGGCCGTAGCCCAGCCATTCGATAAGCCAGCTCCGAAGATTTTTTACCGCCGAGAGTCGTCAGCGTCGGCGCGTCGAGAAGACCGAAGTGCGGGTGGTGCTGCCCCATGCCGAGAATCGCAACCGGCCGCTTGGGAAAATCCCGCGCGCGCTCAACGCTCGTCACTAGAACCGCACCGCCGCCGTCGGATTCCAAAGAACAGTCGAACAAGCGCAGCGGCGCGACGATCATCCGCGACTGCTGGTGATCTTCGATGGTGATGGGCTTACGCAGCGTGGCGTTCTTGTTGAAGCTCGCATGATAGCGCGTGGACACGGCGATATGAGCGAGATCCTCGCTGGTGGTGCCGAACTCATACATGTGACGCTGCGCCGCGAAAGCATGGCCGCCGGCGGCGGCGAAGTGGCCCCAAGGTTCCTCCCAATGTTCGTCGCCGCGCCGGATCGGATGACCGGGCGTCGGGTCGGCGGTCGACCGCTTGCGCGCATGGACACACATGACGGTGGTCGCCATGCCCGCCTCAATGGCCATCGCCGCATGCTGAACCATGGCGATCGGCGTCGCGCCACCAAGCGCGAGGTCGGTCGCGAAGGCCGGATCGATGCCCGCCATATGCGCAATTTTTACCGCGTAGCTCCGGTGCGAGTCGTTCAAAGGTTGGTTGGTCAACAGGCCGTCCACTTGAGACGCCTTGATGCCGGCGTCGTCAAGGCACGCCTTGATCGCCTCGAGATGGAGCGAATTCGTCGTGGCGTCCGGACGTTTTCCGACCACCGTCTCCCCCATGCCAACGATCGCGCATTTGCCGCTCAGGTTTGTCATATATTCCTCTGCCGCAGTCCTTCGGTATGGTTTGGCCGCCTTTCAAGATTACTCGTCTTGCTAAGCGCGCCTGTGATTTTCGGCGATCTTATGCGCGCCAGGAATCCACTGTCAAGTCTGCATGTTCAAACAAGCGGAGAGCCAAAGCCGCCTACGATTTTGGACTGCTCGTCATGATCAACGCGTAAACCTTCTTCATCTCGTTTCTGGCGAAACACTGCGACAGCGCGCGCATCACTCCAGCTTTATCGGCATGGATCGACATGCCGAGCTTGGCGTACTCGTCCAACACCCGTTCCTTAAATTCAAATTCGTGCTGGACTTCTCGGATGCATTCGTCGATGTGCGGCCGGAACCCTTCGATGTCGCGCAGTTCATATTCTTCGAGGAGCATGGGCAGAAGCGTTTCGTAGCTGAGATCGTCGCTGGTCTCGAGCAAATTCCAACAAGTCGCGATCACGGCTTTCTTGTTAACACCGAGCGCCCAGTGGATCGCTTCCACGGACTCCGGCTTACATTTCCACAAAGTGACCCGGCCACTCGGTTCCTCGACGTACCAGACGGTTCCCTCGACGCCGGTTAATTTTTCATCTTCCGTTAGTTTATTTTTTTGCTCCATTTGGGCGCGGATCTCGCCATACTTCGCCACCGGATCCTCGCCGGCAACCAGTGCGCCAATCAGGGACGCGCCGGGCACATCCAAAAGTTCAAGTTGGTGTAACGGGATAACACTGGCGTCATGGCGAACGCCAAACAGGACGGCTACCGCGAGATCACGGTTGTAGACGACCAGATGCGTGTTGCGTGCGCCGTACATCTCAAAACTAATGTGGCAGCGGTTGGCTTCGACGAGTTGCGGAATCGTCGGATGGGTTTGCAGCAATTCCTGCCACATGTCGAGAAACGGCCCCCAGCGGCTGTTGCGTAGAGTGGGAGATAAACGGAGCTTATAAGTCAGACGCCACTGACCGTCACTATCGCAATAACGGTAAGCGAGTACGTTGGTGCCATCGAGCTTTTCATAGAGATGAATCGTCTTGATCGGCGGAAAATGAAAAGAACCGTCTTTGCCAAAAGGGTAGTGCAACTTCGGCGTTGCCAGAATGAGCTGCGGCGTTTCCGCGTCACCGACATGAGTAATCGCCAACGCCCCATATCGGTGATCGGGCTTCTGGCAGAGAAAACCGCGCAGCCGAAGATCGTCATTGAATGGATCCTCGACAGCGAACGGCTGCAGCCACTTTTCATCGAGACCGATCAGCTCGGTGGCGAGCGAAAGAGCGTGTGGATCAACAACGGTGTCCATCCTCGCTTGCCTCTATTTTTCATCCGGCCATCAGCCGCGAAAGCGCAGACGTGATCGTCTGCGCGATTCGTGCCGAAGTCAACGATGCCGGCAGCGGGATATGGAGAGCCGCTTTGTCGGTAGCAGGCTCTTTTTTGATCAATGGCGAAATCGCCACTTCGATGTTACGCGCGATACGTCCCAAGGCAGCGTCACGCGAATGGGTTTGATGATCCGCGCTTGGCTCAACATCGGACGGTTTCTCCACGGACCCACCGCGACCGGAATGCGATAGTGTTTCAAGAAATTTTATCCCTGCTTCCAGCAGCATGGCCAGCGCGTGGCCGGTGCCGTCGGCTCCGTTACTTGGCACAGGAGTGGAAGCGTCGCGCCCGTCGAGTCCATTGGATTTACTTTCCGTCTTTTGAATCTCCGGCGCAAATACCGGAGAGTCGGAATCAGGCACGATCTCCTTCAAAGTTTCGATCATCGATCTTCGGCCGAGTTTCTCGAAGCTCACCTCCGAGCCCGTGCCGTCAAAGAGGTCGTTGAATAGTTCCTTCTTGAGCCGAATGGTTTCCCAAACCCGCTCCTCGATGCTGTTTTCAGTCAGCAGGTGAATCGCGAGCACGGGCCTCACCTGTCCCATGCGGTGGACTCGGGCGATGCGCTGTTCGAGACGCGCGGGATTCCACGGTGGCTCGACGTTGATGACAGCCGAAGCGGCTTGCAAGTTGATTCCGACACCGCCTGCATCGGTGGAGAGAAACACTTTCAGATCTGGGTGGTCGCGAAATTTGGCGATCAGCTGGCCGCGCCGGCGCGTGGGAATACCCCCGTGAAGCGAGACATAGCCGATTTTCATCTTGTCGAGCAGCGCGCCGACCTGCTGAGTCATTTTCTCCCATTCGCTAAAGATTACCACTTTGCGCTCTTCTTCGACGATCAGCTCGTGAATAATTTCTTTTAACTCCTCCAGCTTGGGCGAAACTTTGGTTTCTTTATCGAAAAGAAAAGTCGAGTCGCAGATCATGCGCAGGTTTTGGATCGCGCAAAGCATGCGCTGCTGATCCACTGGCGATAGCCAGCCTTGTCGTTCCAACTTGCGCATCAGCGCCGCGACGATCTTTTGTTGATCGCCGTAATATACGGTTTGTTCAGGGCTCAGCGGCACGCGAAAAATCTTGTCGGTGCGCGGCGGCAGGTCTTTTAATACCTGGTCGCGGCGCCGGCGCAGTAAGATCGGCTCGAGCTTTTGCCGCACTTGATCGAGATTGCGGTAGCCGATGAGTTTGCCCTTTTCATTGATTTGGCGGTGCTCGCTCAGAAAACGAAATGCCGGCCCAAGCCGTCGGCCATCGACAAACTGCACCACGGAATAGAGTTCTTCCAATTTGTTTTCCAACGGCGTCCCGGTGAGGACGAGCGCGTAACGGCTGCGCAGGAGTTTAATCGTGCGCGCCGTGGCGGTTTCCCAGTTGCGAATCCGTTGCGCCTCGTCCAGCACGATCAGATCAGGCAACAGCGCCGAGACATTTTCAAGATCGCGGCGCACCAGCTCATAGTTCACGATCTTGAAGAATGCTTCTGAATTGTAAAGCGCGCGGCGTTGCTCGGGCGAGCCGTCGATCACGACGGCGCTGCGGTCGCTGAAGCGCTTGATTTCGGTCAGCCACTGATGCTTCACCGAAGCGGGACAAATCACCAGCACGCGGCCAATACCCCGGCGGCGCGCCAACATCTCCGCCGCGCCGATGGCCTGGATCGTTTTTCCAAGCCCCATATCGTCGGCGAGAATAGTCCTTCCTCGAGAAACGGCGAATAGAACCCCGCGCATCTGAAACGGATACAAAGGAACTTTGAGCAGGTTATCCAGCGGCAGCTTGCCCTGATCCAACAAGCGCAGCTCATGGGCTTCAAATGCGAGACCTTCAGCCGCCGCGGTCTCACGATCGACCCATTCAAGAGCGTCGCCGTAGATCACTACCTTCTCATCGATGCCGCGTAATCGAGCCAGAGCGTCGGCGACGCGAGTCATTTGCTGGGTTTTGAGAAAACCGTCGGCATCGAAGAATTCTTCTCTGAGCGCAAGGAGTTCGGTTGAGATTTTCGCCGGAGAAGCGATGCGAACTCGCGGCTGCTCGCGGTAGTCCAGGTAGATGGTGCTGTGTTGGCGCTGGTAGCGGCTCTTTTCAACTTTGCCGCCGAAGCGCGAGCGCGCGTGCAATAACACCGCCTCGATATGTTTGCACGTCCCCAAAGTGTTGACCGCGTAATCCGGACAGGCGCAGTAATTATCAAAAAGGCCGACGCCACGAAACGCGACTCGATAGGTACGTTTACTCGTCGGAGAGAATACCTGATAGTCGCCGAATAGCGTCCGGCCTTGGGCCTCGATCTTAAAGGCTTCCTTGCGCGCCCGCAGTTGGCGCGCGGCGATCTGTTCTTCGATGAGCATGAAAGACTTTTCCTTTGCGCAAAGTGTTTTCGGTTGCGCAAGCCTACCGATTATCCGCTCGCCTTACAAGAAAATTAACAACACGAAGCGGAATTGGCATTGAATCACCGTTAGCTGATTCCGATTCCGTTCGGCGACTTCGTCGATTTTCCCGCCACCGAGGGAATCGAGTGAGCCACAGCCGATTGCGATGTGACCGAGAGAAGACCCGCAGGCACACAGTTCAGAGTTTCGAATTCATGGTAAGAAGTTCGAATTCCGGCCGGGTCATGCGCCACGCGTAGCTGCCGGCCACCCCATAGGATCATGTCGATCAGGCGATTTGCGGGTTAGAGTGCTTGATTGGTCAGATGACGTTGGCGCAACTCTTTGGAGGAAAGCTGCCGCTTTTGTTTGATCAGTTCGCTGCCCTCCGGAGTCACTGTGTAGTTCAGCGCAAACCAGATGCCGCGTAATCGTCGCAAGTCCGAGCCGGGCGCCAAACGGATTCTGTTGACCTTCGTCTGCTCTAGCGCCAGTCGGCGGCGGCGTTGTTCCTTGGCGCGTTTGCGCGCTTTGTCGGTATCGTTCTTTGCGCGCTTGAGGATGCCATCGCGCGGGTCCACATAGAAATCGTAGGAACGCCACCAACGAGATACACTCATCGACTCCCCGGCTTTGTTAAAACTCACCTTGATCGCAACGTAGTCATTCAGGTGATCGCGCACATGCTGGTGCACGGCATTTGTTGCTTTAAGGTTGGCGCTGATCTCCGAGTAGACTTTGTCCCACGGTCGACCGACCTGACGCGCAAGATAGCGCCGCAGCGGCGCGAGATTTTCGTTGAGCGATTTGGTATCGGCCAAGCAATATTTCATTCCTTGCTTCGTCGGTTGCAATCCCCAATCGGTGCCTAGTCGCCCTTTATGCCTACCGGAAGCGCTCCGTCTCGGCCGTTCGACGATCACTTTGGCCATATCATCTCGCATGAATGTCTCCTGTTAGGTTTTTCCGCACTGCATTGCTAATTATTCGACCGCGCCAACTAGCAACACGGAGCCTGGCGGGTTCGCGAATATCCTTAGACGCCCGCTAACGCGCCATATTCAATTTCAGCCTAAACAGCTCGATGGCCGTCGATGGATCGGTGCCAATGGAATGCGGCTGACTTTGCCCGCCAATTTGGCCGGCCCGGTCAACTGTGGTAGGAACAAGCTTTGGACAAATTACGCTGTGCATTTCGTCGGCCGCGTTTTCCAATCATCTGCAAGATCGGCGAGGAACTCGTCAGTGGCGACACGATTCAACAATTTGAGCGCCGCGTGAAAAAATTCGATCTAAGTAACGAAGAAACTTTCCCGCTCGTTGAGACGAGCGGCGAAGGTTGGGTACTGGCGCCCAAATTTAGCGCGATCGCACCGCTTACACTCGACAAACGCTGGTCGAAGAAACGCGTTGTCGAAATGTTTAACGCGAGCGCAAACGTAGAGCGCGCCGGCTTACAATACCCGTACCGCTCCCTCGGCAGCCGGACCATCGAAGTCGTTGTCCGCGATAGGATTTTTGCGGCTAACGCAAACTCGCAAATGATCCGCCGATCACACAAGGCGCTAACGCCAACTCAGGTAACGGGTAGTATTTCCGAAAGCGGCTTGCAGGAAGTCGCTGTGACGGGTAGGTTAGAATTCGGTTAGCGAACATTATCCCTCGAAAGGTGAGAGCAATGGCTAAAGCATCGACGCTCCGAACCCGGCGCGCAAAGGCGGAAGTAGAAAAGGATTTTGCCAAGCTTGTTGAAGAAGTCGCCGAACAAAAAGAAAGCTACGACGTAAAAGCTGCGGAGGTTGCGAAGTTTCACCAAGCAGACATTGAGCAAGCTGTGGAGGCGGTATCGGTCGAAGGCGTGGTGCAAAACCTGTCGAACTTGGGTCTGGAAGTTTCCAAGGCGCTGGCGGCGGTGTCCGCGAAACTCGTGGCAGAGGTGGAGCGATTGACTTCTGTGCGCGAGGCTGTCGCATTACAAACCAAAGAAATCGATCGGCTGCACAAGATCGATACGGCGGCGACAGCGATCGATTACATGATCCAGGATTACGAGTCGCAGAAAGAAAAGCTTGGAGCGGAGATTTCCGCACAACGCATAGCCTGGTCCGAAGAGCAGCTGCAGCGCAGCCGCGAAGAGAAGGAATACGAGGACAATCTCAAAAAGCTGCGCCAACGCGAAGTGGAAGATTACGAATACAAAAAGGCGCTGGAACGCAAGAAGGCCCAGGACAAATACGACGAAGAGATGCGCGCGCTCGAAAAGAAGAACAAAGAGAAACAGGAAGACCTTGAAAAAATCTGGAAACAGCGTGAAGCCGCGCTGAAAGATAAAGAAGAGGAATGGTCGCGCCTGCAAAAGGAAATCGATGGCTTCGCGGTCAGACTGAAAACCGAGGTGGATCTTGCCGTCACCAACGCGGTGAAAGCGGCCGAGCAGAAGTTTGAACAGGAACGGACGCTGCTCAAACTCAATGGCGAGTCGGAAAAGCGTCTGAGCGAACTGCAGATCAAAGCGCACCAGGACACGGTAGCGCGGCAGTCGGCGGAGATCGAAAAGCTGCAAGCCCAAGTCGATGAAGCTAAGCGCCAGGTCCAGGACATCGCGGTCAAAGCCATCGAAGGAGCATCGGGTGCGCAGGCGCTAAACCAAATCAACAGAATCGCGATGGAGCAGGCCAAGCCGCGCGCGCAGCAAAGTTAATTGGTTGCGCATCGACCGTGGCCGATTTCACGGAACCAACTGGCCGCCACCCTCGATGTCGAGACCAAAAGCTTTTCCCAGGCTGCTCTCACGCGCATCATTCGCCACGCCATCGTCGAGCTCGCAAACAAGAAAATCCAACCGCTCCTCATCATCGATGAGGCCAGTCTTTTGCGGCTCGATGTCTTCGCCGAACTGCATACCCTCTGCCAGTTCGATGCCGACTCCAAACCTCATCTGCCCGTGATTCTTGGGGGCCAGAATAATCTCATCGATCTGCTTCAGTACCGCTCCTCCTTGCCGCTCGCTTCGCGCATCGTGGCAAAAAGCCATCTCGAAGGAATCGATCTCGAACAGATGCGACTTTATCTCGCCCACCATCTGCGGATCAACGGAGTCAAGGTTCAGCTTGACCTGTTTTTTTACTAATGAGACAGAAACGGTGTAGAAAGTGAGTTGTTCACAAGGAGGCGAGGAACGACATGGAATAGCAGCAAGAGGGGAAGAAGGTGCGGCGACGCTGTTGATGCCGATTGCTGCGCGCCGGCAATTGTTTGAACTACCCGACGAACTGGCAACGAAAGTGAGTATCGAATTTTACGCCGACCCGAAGGATGCATTTTTGAAAGGGCTGGTGGAGTGACGGACCAGATTCAGTAGAGTTAGTGACGTCAATTGACTTTGCCATAATAT
>CAYZJE010000038.1:0-6643 GCA_964478485.1 uncultured Syntrophobacter sp.
GGTTTTAAAAACTGAATCTGAAAGCGGTCCAAGCGCACGCAGCCGCGCCCCTCATCCTGCGCCCGCCCCGCCACTCGCGCCAACAACCGGCGCGCCCGCTGGGTGGTGAGTTCCACGACGCTGCCGTCAGCGATGCCTGTCTCAGCGAGAATGCGCGGATCGACAAAGGCGATATTGCGCCCGCTCTCCGCGCTCGGTAGCCGTTCAACCGGCACTTGTGCCATTCGTAAGTTCCTCCGTCAGCGATTGAATAACCATGTGCGCCACCCGCAGACGCGGTTTTCACCACGAAGGCACGCCCCCACCTTCATCCTCCCCCGCGACGCGGGGGAGGATGAAGGTGGGGGATTCGCGCCTTCGTGGTGAAATCAATCTTTCGTGCACCGCCGAGATTTCAATTAGGCTCAGGACTTCATCCAACTCGACGCATCGCTGATATGCTCGATGCCGCCGAGAAATTCATGGGACAGTTGGCGCGACCAGCTTGAAATCAGCCGCGCCGGGCCGCTGCCGTCGTTGAAATGCTGATGCGCCGTCATCGGCGGGATGCAGATCACATCGCCGGCTTCCCAGGTATATTTGGTCTGCTCGTGAACGTCGTAGCCCTTGCCTTCTTGCACGTAAATCATTTCTTCGAAGATGTGGCGGTGTTTGCCGGTGTGGCCGTTGGCCTCGATTTCCATCGTCATCAAGTCCATCGCCCGCGCCGCTACCTCGGTCCACAGGCTTATGTAAAATTTAAGCTTGCCCTGCCGAGTATTTTCCAGCTTGGTGTCGGCGCTCTTGATTACCCGTGGCCCTTTCGCTTCGACGTTATTTTCCTCCACCAGCCGGTCGAGGAACCAATCGTACTTGGTTTTGCCCGTGGCGCCTTGCCTGACGTTGCGCCGTGCTTTGAATACCGCTTCGCGTTTGCCGTCGGCGCCTTTGCGCACTTCCATGTCTTCTTCCAAGCCGAGTAAGCCGCGCGGCACTTTGAAACCGACTAGAAGCCCCGCGCCGTCTTTGATCGGCAAAGTGCCCTCGGGAATCGTTTTGAAATCGAACTGCTCTTGCCAGAGCAGACCAAGCACATGCCAGAGCCGCACTTGCGGCAGCCAGGCGCGAAAGCCGGTCTTACCGTCGGCGATAAATTCCTGGGTCGTGTACGGCGGGATTACGACCACGTCGTTCGCCGAGAAAGCGTGGCTCTGGCCGTCCTGTACACAAGTGCCGCTGCCTTCGAGTATATACGCGGTCATCGACGGAATGAGGCGAATTTTTTCGCTGCGCTCGCCGGCTTTGAGATCCATAAAGCTCGCCGTCAACGCGCTCAGCGGCGCCACGGTGAAGCGCTCGAAAACGCGCAAGTCGCCCAGGATATGGCCGCCCTTGGCGAACATCGGCGGCTTGACCACGCGCGGCAAAAGCTCCATGCGCTCGCGCTCAAGCTTCTGCTTAATGAACCGCCCCTCATAATCGTAATAAAGTTTCGGGTCGACTTCCGTTTCGCGTAAACCTTCTCGTACTCGTTCTTTCTCCGCCATGATTCCTACCGTCCTTTCTCGTAACTTAGCATCTCCTTCAGCGCGTCCGCACTCAGTGCATACCGGGTCGAGGATGGATGATGGATAACCAGAAGTCAGAGGTCGGAAGTCAGAAGTCGGCGAATCCGACGGCTGACCTCTGACCGCTGATCTCTGACCTCCGACCGCTGACCTCTGATTTCTGACCTCCGTCTTTCGATCCTCCATCCTCCATCATCGATCCTCGACCCGAATTTACCCGTCAATCCTCGACCTTTCGTATCCGTGACCCTATCCCCGAAACTCCGACGCATCTTCCAACTGCTCAATGCCGCCGACGCCCAGATCGGCGCACATGCTCGGCATCGAGCTCATCAGCAGCATAGAATTATCGGGATCCGAATTAAAATGTTGGTGTTCGACCATCGCCGGAATATTGATCAGGTCGCCCTTCTGCCAATTCCACCGTTGGCCGTCGTGAATGTCGTAGCCGTTGCCGTTGATGATAAAAATCTGTTCTTCAGCCATGTGCCGGTGTTTGCCCGAACGGCTCCCCGGCGGGATTTCTTGCAGGTAGAGCCAGACGCGGCGCGCCGAGGAGTCGACGTGCGGATGGGTGTACCATTTCAAGCGCCCTTGTCGCGTCCATTCCCAGGGCTGTTCTTGGTAGCGAATGACGTGGGTGATCGACTTGCAAAATTTCACTTCGTCGCCGAGCAGTTTCAAGTATCGGTCGTAAGTATTTTCCGTCGGACCGACCCACTCTTTGCTCTCCAAACGGGCGCGAAACACACCCTCGACATCGGGCGACGGGCCTAGGAAAACGTCGATGTCTTCGGTGATGCCCAATACGCCTTTTTTGATCCGATAGCCGATCAGCTTTTTGTCGTCGTCGTAAAGCGGCTCGGTGCCGTCGGGAAAAGTCGGCTTGTCGGCGAACTTGATCTGTTCGCGGTGCAGCAAACCGAGCGCATGAATCATGCGCGACTGCGGCACATAAATCTGGCAACCGACATCACGGTCACCGCCATGTTGGTGAATCGTGTAGGGCGGGACGATCAGCAGGTCGAAAATTTCGAAATTATAAGTCGTACCGTCATTCCACTCCCAGCCCTTGCCGGAGATGCAGAATAAGGTAGGCGCGCTGATATGGCGATGCGCGCCGCGCACCGGCGCGTTGGCCGGAATATCGGAAAAATGACAGGTGAGAATATGCAGTGGGCCGCGGTTTAGGATGTCGTAGCAGAGCAGATCGCCGGTCTGATGCGGACTCGAGTGGCCATTCATGGTGTTCTGCGGCGGGATCGGCTTCATCACATGAGGCAAACTATTGACGAAGTATTCCTCCCGCTGTTGATGCACGAAGCGCTTGAGCCGATCTGAGTGGGCGGCTTCCGCGTTACTGTCCCAAGGTGTTAGATCTGACATTCAAAACCTCCGATTCAAAAACTGGGTCGAGGATGGAGGATGGATAACCAGAAGTCAGAGGTCGGAAGTCAGAAGTCGGTAAATCCGACCGCTGACCTCTGACTTCTGGCCGCCGACCTCTGTCCTCTTAACTTTTTCCTTTTGCCTTTTAACTTTTGCCATTATCCCTGCCTTCATCCGCCAAACTCCGGCGCGTCTTCCAGCTGCTCGATGCCGCCGACGCCTAAGTTAAGATAGGTCGCCGGGAACGCGCACAGTAGACGCACGGGATCGGAACCAGAGTTGAAATGCTGGTGCTCGGTCATGCCGGGAATGCAAATCAAATCACCCTGCTGCCAATTCCAGCGCTCGCCGTCGTGGATATCGTAGCCTTTGCCCTCGAGCACGAGAATCAACTCCTCCGCCATATGGCGATGGCGGCCCGAGCGGCTGCCGGACGGGATTTCATGGAAGTAGATGTACTTACGCTTGGTCGCAATCCTCATGTCTGGATGAATCAACCATTTGATCCGCCCTTGCCTCGTCATTTCCCAAGTTTGTTCCTTCTCGAGCACCACGTGCTCCGCGTGGCGGCACAGATCGGCCTCTTCATGCATCAGCTTCATGTAGCGGTCGTAGGTATTTTCCACCGGGTTGGTCCAGTTGCCGGCGCTGCGGCGCGCTTGAAAACTCGCTTCGCGGTTAGGCTCCGGCCCGAGGATGACCTCGATGTCTTTGGTGATGCCGAGCACGCCTTGCTTGATCCGGTAGCCGATCAGTTTGCCCTCGGCGTCATTGATCGGTTCGGTGCCCTGGGGAAAAGTCGGCTTTTCATTCAATTTATGTTGCTCGCGCCAGATCAGTCCCAAGACATGATGGATGCGACCATCTTCGGGAACGAAGATCGTGCAGCCGATGTCCTTGTCGCCGCCGTGCTGATGCACGGTGTAAGGCGGCACGGTGAGAATATCGTAAGTCTCAAAATTGTAGGTCTCGCCGTCGTTCCATTCCCAACCTTTGCCGGTGAGGCAGAACAGCGAGGGCGCGCCGATATGCCGATGGGCGCCGCGCACCGGCGCGTGCGGCGCGATGCGGGTAAAATGGCTGGTCATGCAGTACAGCGGCCCGCGCGTCAGCATGTCATAAGAAATGTGATCGCCGGTCTGATGCGGGCTGTCCATGCCCATCACCGTCGGCTGCATCGGCAGTTGTTTCAACACATGCGGCAACGACTGCGCTTTGTTATCCTCTTGGCGCTGATAAACAAACCGCTTCATCTGGTCCGGTTCTGTTTGAACTTCTCGCCATGGTTCAAGCATGATTCTACCTCGTCAGAATTTTTTGCGCCCTTTGCGTACTTTGCGGCCAACCAATCCGAATCCGGGCGCGATGAATCGCGCCCCTACAACGGTGCGTCTTCGAAATGCTCGATGCCGCCTAATCCTAAGTCAGCGTAAATACTCGGCGACGCGCTGAACAAAAGCGCCGGGCTTTCGCCCAGAGAAAAATGCTGGTGCGTGGTCATCGGCGGGATGCAGATCAGATCGCCCTGCTCCCAATTCCAGCGCTCACCATCGTGGATGTCGTAGCCTTTGCCTTCGAGAACGAGAATCAATTCTTCGGCCACATGCCGGTGCTGCCCGGAACGGCTGCCCGGCTCGATCTGCTGAAAGTAAATCCATGCATGATTGGTCGCCGTCTGTGTGCCTGGATCAACCATCCATTTAATTTTTCCCTGGCGCGTCTGCTCCCACGGCTCTTTGACATCGCGCGCGACGTGATCGACTTTGCGGCAAAAGTCAGCCTCGTCATGCATCAGTTTCACGTAACGGTCGTAGGTCGATTCGACCGCATCCTTGAACGACCCCGCGGTCCGGCGCGCTTGAAAGCTTGCCTCGCGATTCGGTTCAGCGCCGAGGATGACTTCGATGTCTTCGGTGATGCCGAGCACGCCTTTCTTGATGCGGTAGCCTTTTAATACGCCGTCTTCACCGTAGATCGGCTCGGTGCCGTCGCGAAAGGTCGGCTTCTCGTTGAGCTTATGTTGCTCGCGCCAGGTGAGGCCCATGAGATTTCCCACCCGGCCGGTCTCGGGAACATAAATTGTGCAGCCGATGTCCTTGTCGCCGCCATGCTGATGCATGGTGTAAGGCGGCACGATCAGTAGATCGTAAGTTTCAAAATTGTAAGTCTCGCCGTCGTTCCACTCCCAGCCCTTGCCGGTGACACAGAATAATGTCGGCGCGCCGATATGGCGGTGCATGCCGCGCACCGGCGCCTGGGGCGCCACCCGGGTGAAATGGCTGGTCATACAGTAGAGCGGCCCGCGCGTCAGCATGTCGTAACAAACATGGTCGCCGGTCTGGTGCGGACTATCCATGCCCATCACCGTCGGCTGCATCGGCAATTGTTTCAACACATGCGGCAGCGAACGCGCCTTGGCGTCCTCTTGCTGCTGGTAAACAAACCGCTTCATCTGATCCGGCTCGCGTTCAACTTCTCGCCATGGTTCAAGCATCAGCAACCCCCCTCTCCTAAACTGTAATGGGCCACCTAATTATTTAATTCACGGACCGAGCTATCATAATGACACCGATTCCAGATTGCCCCACCGGAGTATTGGAGTACTGGAGTGGTGCGGTATCGAAAACCCATCACTCCACCACTCCAGTACTCCATTTCTCCAAACCCACGCTCCAGCGTCTACAACTCCAGCGTCGCCGGCGCGAACAGTTCTTCCAGTTTGAACTTATTCTTCGTCAGCCCCTGTTCGTGCGAGTAGTCGACGATGGTTTGCAACATATTTTTGTTCGCCTTGATGCCGTAGGGGAACGGATCGTTGCCGAAGATCGCGCGCGTCTTGGCCAAATATTCATCGCGGAAAATCAATCCGCTCGGAATGCTGTCCTTGAAACGTTCTTGCCAATACTCTTTGCTAGCGACGAAAGCCTTGTAAAGATTAAACGCTAGCCACGGATACTTGCGGTCGATGTCGCCGCGGATGATGTAGGCATGGTTGGCCGGGACGTAGCCGTGTTTCTTGAAAAAGCGCGTGCCCTCTTCGATGTTGTCGGGGAATAACGGCTTCACCTTGCTCCAGTCGCCGCCGCGGGCGCGTATTTGCGTCGAGCGGTCGACGATGTTGCTCTCGCGCGAAAAGGCGCGGTGCACCGACGCCACGTCGAGCTCGTTGTTGACCATCATCGACGCCAAGCTTTTATCGTTAGGGATGCGGTGGAACTTAATTCCCGGCGGCGGTGTGAAGCCAGTAGCGCCACCGTGGCTCAACTCCTCGCTCCGTTCCATGTACCAGTCGACCTTGTATTGGGACACGCCAAAATCATGTTCCAAAATACCGCGCACCCAAAGCGACGCGGTCTGCTGGTACTCGCCGACGCCGATGCGCTTGCCGACGATGTCTTCCGGTTTTTTGACGCCCGAATCGACGTGGTAGGAAAGCTGGCAATGCATGAAGCGGCGCGACGGAAAGACCGGTATCGCGATCATGTCCATGCCGTGCGACTTGGCGATCAAGTAAGACGACAGCGACATTTCGGCAACCTCGAACTCTTGAAAATTGAGTTGGCGCCAAAAAGTTTCCGACGGATCGGAGTAAGTCGTAATCAGCTCGGCGCCTTCGATCGGCACCGCGCCATTGATCAGCGGTTCGACCCGCTCATTCTCCCCGGTGATGAAACTGAACTGTAACTTGGCCATCGCGATTGTCCCCC
>CAYZJE010000039.1:0-2035 GCA_964478485.1 uncultured Syntrophobacter sp.
TGGTACTGGCCCTGTGGTTTGCGTTCGCGGGCGCCGCGATGGCGGCGGTCAACATCAATACCGCGACTAAAGAGGAGTTGACCACGCTCAAGGGCATTGGTGATAAGAAGGCCCAAGCGATCATCGATTACCGCAAGAAGAACGGTGATTTCAAAAGCGTCGACGATCTCGAAAAGGTCGAAGGCATCGGCCCCGGCACCATGAAGCAGCTCCGCGCGCAACTCTCCGTCACGGGAAAGACGACCATCGACAAGCCGGAGAAAGCGGCCAAAGCCAAAGGCGATGCCATGAAGGCGGAGAAAGCTAAAGAGCAAGTCGCCGCCAAGTCAAAGGCCGACGACAAGGCCAAAGGCGCCACGGAGAAGAAGGCCGAAAGCAAGATGGAGACGAAGGCGGAAACCAAGAAAGCCCCAGATACTAAGGTCACCAAGGACGAGAAAAAAGCCGAAAAGAAGTAACCGTACCGAGACCTCAAACAACCCCGCCGGCGCGAACCCGGCGGGGTTGTTTTTTCTCGACTCACCGCTGACTTTGGTCATCGCCTTATTGCTCACGCCTAGATTATTGCCACTTTTCCCTTGACTTGCCGGCGTTTTCTCGGAAAATACTTGCAGGTTCGATCATGCGGATCGCGAAAATTTTTTCACGCCGAATGCAATCTTGAGCTTCATTCACCTATTACGACGGTGGTTCATTCTAAGTAAACCCCGCCTCTTGAGGCGGGAACAATTATATGGGGTTTCCAAAGGGGGCGAGCATCCCCTTTGGTCGCGAGCGGGGTTCAAACCCCGCTCGCGAATTCAATTGACTAGCGCCCTTTTCGCTTCATCATTATTTTTTTCCGTCTCCGGCTGTTCATCCCGCACGGCGCCTTCCGAGGCACGCTACGCGCCGGCTGGCGACCTGCTTGACATCGTCAAGGACTTTCAGCGGCTGGCCAAGGAAGACGCCTATCGCTTTCCGATTCCCAAGGACGTCACCGGCATCAACATCATGAAAGCGACCCTGGTGCGGCTCGACGACTACGAGGGCAAGAACCGCGGCCAGTTCAGCGACATCGTGCAATACAACAAGGCCCTCGCCCTGGAGCGCTTGCGCGAGTACGACCAAGCGGCGGCGTTGTACCGCAAGGTCGCCGAAACCGACAGCCGGCTGGGCAGTGAGGCGGCGAAGAACGCCGAGATTCTCGACAACTTTCTGCGCATTTTCGACCGCACGATTCCAAGCGACGATCCGTTTAAATACATTGCCGGGCTGGACGAGAAAGTCGCCGCCTGGAACGGTCTGATCAAGAGGCATCAGGGCACGTCCTACGAGTTTCTGGCGCGGGTCGAAGAGGAACGCATCGACCGCGCCAAGGTTGCCTTCGTCGAGGCCAACCGCGCCCGGCTCAAGGAAGGCAACCAACTGGTCATCGTCGGTTATAGCCAGTTGGTCACCAAACACCAGGCGAGTAAGAATATCCAGCGCTATTTGCTCGACTTCGGCGACTTTTACCTGCTCCTTGCAAAAGACTATGCATCCCAGTACGATCCCGAAGGTTTGGCGTTCGAACTCAAAGTATTTGACCAGTTCGTTAAATCCGCTCTCAAACTTTATTCCGAAGTCGCACAAGTGGACGGCATCGTCGAAAAACTCGAAGCCCAGGGGAAGATCGAAGCGACCCGTGGCTTTCTCGAAAAATTGACCAGGCTCAACCGATGACGCAGCCAGCTATCGGCAAATCCCAAATTGACCACGCTGATAACAGCGTAGAACCATCAAATGGGGTTTCCACAGGGGGCGAGCATCCCCTTTGGTCAAGGGCGGGGTTGAATACCCCGCCCGCGAAGTGGCTTCGTTTATTGCCTATCTTGCTGCTCGCCTTTCTCGCCGCGGCAACCGTTCCCGCCAAGGCGCAAAATCGCGAATTGGAGTTGGAAAAAATTCTCAACCCAATGCCGGATTACGATCCATTTGAAACAGCCGATAGCGCGCCCAAGTATTTTCCCGACGATGTCGACAAACGGGCGCGTGAGCTGATGATCGATGCCTT
>CAYZJE010000040.1:0-3298 GCA_964478485.1 uncultured Syntrophobacter sp.
GAATGGTAAGATGAACATACCGGCGAAATTAAGTGTCCTTAAAGATAACCGAAAGTAAGTGCGATTTCGATTGTATCGGTGCGCTCAAATACCGGATATAGGGAGACTGACAGCCATGGCAAACGTAAAAGGTTTCATCGATGCTGACGGACATGTGGTCGAAAGCGATTCGGAGTTACTGGAATTCTTGCCGGCGCCGTACACCGGGCGATCGGACCTGCTCGCCTTCCCGTTTTTTCCCACCCTCGACGGTTTTCACCGCCAGGCGCGCCGGGTGGCGGACGGCAAGGGGCGTTTTATCGCCAAGGCGAGCCTGGCAGAGTGGCGCCAGTTTCTTGACGAAGACGAAATCGCCTGGTCGGTTCTCTATCCGACCACGGGGCTAACTTTTGGCTTGGTGCGCGACAAGGATTGGGCTTGCGCGCTGGCGACCGGCTACAACAATTATCTTTACGAAAATTTTACCAAGTCGGAAAAGCGCCTAAAGGGGATGGCGCTCATAGCGCTACAGCATATTCCCGACGCGGTGCGAGAATTGAGGCGCGCGGTGACAGAGCTTGGATTCGTCGGCGCCATCCTTCCCGCGGTGGGACTGCGCCAACCTTTCGGCGATGAAAAGTTTTTCCCCGTCTATGAGGCCGCCCAAGAGTTGGGCGCGCTGCTCGCCGTGCATGCGGCGCCGACACAGGGGATCGGCGTGGATGGGTTCGACAAGCTCATCGAGGTGCGCACCTTGAGTCATGGCTTTGGCCAGATGATCCAGATGACGAGTATGATTTACAGCGGCGTGTATGACCGGTTTCCAAGATTGAAGGTTGCTTACGCCGAAGCTGGCTGCGGGTGGGTGCCCTATCTCATGGAACGATTGGATTTGGAATACGAGCATCGCAGCGCGCAGGCGCCGGATTGCAAGGCGCTGCCGTCGGAGCACTTGAAGAGCGGGCGCATCTTCATTCATTGCGAATTGGAAGATCGCGGCATTGCGCAGATCGCGCAGGTCCTGCGCGACGACATCCTGTTTTGCGCGAGCGATTTCCCGCACGAACCGCGCAGCGAGTTTCGTGAAAATTTCGCAAAGTTCATGGCGCGCGGAGATGTCAGCGCGGAGACCAAACAAAAAATCTGCTTCGAGAACCCGAAACGCATGTATCCGCTGGCGCTACAATCGTTATGATTGCCGTGAAAATAAAAGGGGACATTCTGCTTTTGATTGCGCCGGGCCGTTGGGTGGGTTGCGGAGCGCCGAACCCGCCGCTTTTCCGTTCAAATGAAAATGTCTTTGGCGGCAAACTTGAACTCGCTGAACGGCGGCACGGGCAATGGGGTTTCGCCTTGTAGGGTTACGGCCAAGCGATAGCTATCCACGTTCAAAAGATAGACTTCAACGGTCTCTTGGTCGGGATCGACGATCCAATAAGCGGGCACTTTATGCCGGGCGTAAATTTGCGCTTTGGTGACGCGGTCGCTACGGCTCGTTGACGGCGATAGGATCTCGATCACGAGGTCCGGCGCGCCCTCAACGGCCCGGTCAGTGATGATGTTCTGGCTATTTTTTGAAACGAACACTAAATCGGGTTGTAACACGGAAGTGGATTCTAAGATGAGATCGATGGGGGCGTGGAAGAGTTTACCTAAATCTTTCTCTCGGATGTGTTGTGTCAGAAGAAAAAAAAGGTTTCCTGACGCGGTTTGGTGCTTCGGATTCGGCGCTGGCGTCACGGCGAGTTCTCCTTCCAGAATCTCGTAGCGGTTGCCGTCGTTTGGCAGATCGGCGTAATCCTCGTAGGTAAGGACGATTTTCCCCTCGGGTATGCGCATTGGAATGGACATGCTAGCCTCGCGTCTGTGGGGTATTATTACCACTGTGGCGGAAGAGCGTCAATGTAACTGGGAATGGCGGTTATGGCTGGCTATTCCGGATCAGCTGCGCGTAGAAGTTTACGCAGCGTTCGTAGTCTTCGATCGAGATTCGCTCATCGATGCCGTGATATCTCTTGGTGTCTTCCGGTCTCAGCGTGATCGGTAAGAAGCGAAAGGTATTTCTTGTGAGCGCGGCGTAGTGGCGCGAGTCGGTGGCGCCGACGAGCAATGCCGGAGCGGCGATCGCTGCCGGGGCGATTTCGCGGATGGTTTTTTGGATTAGCTTGAAGCTTGAGCTCTCGAAATTTGACACGGCCGATGGCTCCACGCGAATTGGCAATGCAACTAGATTGACGCGCGAATCACCGATCGCTTTACGTACATGTTCCATGGCGTCGGCAGTAGTCTCGCCGGGCATGACGCGTAAATTAACTACCGCGCTCGCTCGAGTCGGCAAGACGTTTTCCTTGACGCCGGCATTAAAGATCGTCGGCGCCAGCGTCGTGCGAATAATCGCATTGGTAAGCGGCGCCGCGGCCAATTGCTTTTTCACCAGCGGCTCGAACAACCAGAGATTGGCCAGGGCTAATTTCTTGCCCCACGCTATTTCAGCGCCGAGGAATTCAAACATCTGGCGTGTGGGGCCGCGCAGCTGGGCTGGAAACGGTGCGGTGTCGAGGCGCTGGAGCGCGCGGCTGAGCGTGCCGATGGCGGTGTCAGCCGGGGGTATGGAGCTATGACCGCCCGAACTATCCACGGTCAGCTGAAGGCTTAGATATCCTTTTTCGGCGATGCCGATGAGCGCCACCGGCGACGATATGCCGTCGATGATGCCGCTAAGAATATTCATCCCTTCGTCGAGGACAAATTCCAATTCGACCCGTCGCGACTGTAACAGCTCGGCGACCTTCGCGGCGCCGTTGTTTCCGCCGATCTCCTCGTCGTGGCCGAAGGCCAAGTAAATGGTTCGCTCTGGCGTGAAGCCGTCTTTTAGTAAATGTTCCACCGCCTCGAGAATTGACATCACGCTCGCCTTATCGTCCATCGCGCCGCGGCCCCAGATGAATCCGTCGGCAATTTGTCCGGAGAATGGTGCGCGGGTCCATGATTGCTCACTCGCCGGATCCACCGGCACGACATCCTGATGCGCCATCAGTAAGATTGGCTTCAGCTGTTGGTTTTTGCCTTTCCAGGTAAACAGCAGGCTGTAATCGTTGACGATTTCTTTGGCGAGTTGCGCGTGGACGCGCGGGAAGGTTTTTGTCAGGAAATTGTGAAACCGCTGGAACTCCTTGGTGCTGGAGTCCGTCGGCGATTGAAAGGAGATCGTTTTGAGCTGGATCGCTTCGGCAAGTCGCTGAACGATGTTAGCGCGACCGAGACTGATTGGTTCGACGGGTGCGGCGGCGATTTGCCGGGACTTGAGCGTGGCCGCGCG
>CAYZJE010000041.1:0-14753 GCA_964478485.1 uncultured Syntrophobacter sp.
CAGCGACTCGAAAAGATCGAGGTCCTTCAAATAGACCACATAGTGCATCAGCACGGCGTTGTTGAGCGGCTGTTGGCTAAAGGCGCGGGCGCGATGCTGCGGGCGGTCGGCGATCTGGCGCGCCCAATCGGCTTTGCCGCGCGTAAAGACTTCTTCGCGCAAACGCAGCTTGTCCTGTCGCGAAATGTCACGGTTGTAAAGTTCGGTTAACCTCTGCGCCAGCTCAGCAATGAATAAGCCGAACTCGCGTTCTTCTTCCCATACTTGGATCGCCCGTTGATGCTCCGCGCTAGCCGCACCGAAGCGCTCGCGGAAAAAATCGATGGCGGCGCGGTGACCGATGAAGTTTGCCACGCTTTCGTTGAACGCGCCGGCGCCGTTGATATAAAGCGTGTTGTGAAACAGCTCGTGAAAGACGATCTCGCTCAGCACGATTTTATCGTAGCGCAGCAAATGGGACAGCAGCGGATCGTCGAACCAGCCAAGGGTACTGAATGCCGCCGACGGTCGAATGTTGGTGTCATAGCCCTCGGCATTTAATCTTTCAGCCTCCGCCTCGGCATCCGCTTTGTCGAAAAAACCTTTATACGGCACGCTGCCGACGATCAGAAACCACCAAGTGTAAGGTCTCAGTTCGGTCTTCGGCGCAGCGACGACAATGTGGGTGAGATCGGGACGGTCGACATAAGAGTAGCTGGAATAGCTGCCGCCGACGTTGAGCTTGAGCACGTCGCGCGCATACTCGCGCACCGCCAAGACCAGTCTTAGTTTCTCCTGAGTGTCGAGAGTAATTTCAGGTCTTTGAATGTAATCGGCGATCGGCTCGCGCCGCCAGAGAATTTTTCCCTCCTCATAGGCGGCACGCAGCACATAGATTGGCGAACAGCCGGAGAGCATCGCTCCCATGACGACTCCCAATAAAATTGGCGCAACAAGTTGGTGCGGTTTCACACGGGTTAGACGAACGAAGGGCGCAAGATTGAGTTTTAGCGCGGCGCCGCTACGCGTTGATCTTCGCCGCGCTCTCATGCGGCGTGAGCTTGAGTTCTTCGCGCTCGTATTGCAGCTGGTAAAGCCGGTAATAAATCCCCTGCCGGTCCATCAGCTCGGCATGGCTGCCGATCTCGCGAATCTCGCCGTGGTGCAAGACTATAATGCGGTCGGCGTTGCGAATGGTCGAGAGCCGGTGCGCGATGAGCAGGCAAGTCCGGTTACGCATGACTTTCTCCAAAGCGTCTTGAATCAAAGCCTCAGTCTCGGTGTCGACGCTCGAGGTCGCTTCGTCCATCACGAGAATCTCCGGTTCGAACACCAACACGCGGGCCAAAGATAACAGCTGGCGCTGGCCGCCGGAAAAGTTGCTGCCGCGCTCGCGCACCGGCGCGTGGTAAGCTTCCGGCAGCCGGCGAATAAAGCTATCGGCGTTGGCCACCGCCGCCGCTTTTTCGATCCGCGCCATCGGCACGGTCGGATCGCCGAGCGCCAGATTACCGCGCACGTCGCCGGAAAAAAGAAATACATCCTGCAACACCACGCCGATATGCCGGCGCAAGGATTGTAAATTCCACTCGCGCACGTCGACGCCGCCGACTTTGATCGAGCCTTTCTGAATATCGTAGAAACGGTTGAGCAGTTTGATCGTGGTGGTTTTTCCTGAGCCGGTGGCGCCGACGACGGCGATTCTCTCGCCGGGAGCGATGCGAAACGACACGCCTTTCAAGACCGGGTCGCCGGCTTTGTATTCGAACCAAACGTTGTCGAATACCACTTCCCCGCGAAACGGTTTGGGCACGACGGCGTTTTTGGCATTTTGAATATCGACCGGCGTGTCGAGCAGCTGGAATATTCTTTCCGCCGAAGCCATGGCCGACTGCATGACGGCGTATTTCTGGCTGAAGTCGCGCAGCGGCACGAAAAATCGATGAATATACTCTTTGAACGCCACCACCGTGCCGATACCGATGATACCGTGCAGCACCTCGCCGCCGCCGTACCAGAGCAGCAGCCCGAGGCTCACCGAGCCCGCCGCTTCGACCATCGAGTAAAGTGCCGCCTCGTAGGTGTTCGACAGATGGTAGGCGTCGCGATGGTCGGCGTTGAGCGCTTCAAACTCGCGGTAGGTTTTTTGCTCGCGGGAGAAAAGTTGAATGACAGCCATGCCGGAAATCGCTTCGCCTAGATAGGCATTCACCCGGGCGATACGCTCGCGGATCTGGCGATAATTCTGCCGGGCCTTGACGCGAAAGAAGTTAATCGCGAACGCCATCGGCGGGATCAACGCCAGCGACACCAGCGCCAAACCAGGATGGAGATAGAACATGATGCCGACGATCCAGGCGACCATAATAAAGTCGGACAAAAGAGTCAGCACGCCGGAAGAAAACATTTCTTGCAGCACGTCGACGTCGGTGGTCATGCGCGTCACCAGACGGCCGACCGGATTGCGGTCGAAATAGCTCATCGGCAGCTTCTGCACATGGGAGAAGATCGCCACGCGCATGTCGGCGAGACAGCGCTGCGCGACCATCATGGAAAAGTATTGGTGCGCGAACGCGGCCACGGTTTCACCGATCAGCGCCAAAAGAAACAGCAGCATGACGTTTTGCAAGCCCCAGAGATCTTTGCCGGCGATGTATTGATCGATGCTGATTTTCATCAGATAGGGCTGCGCCAAGCCGAAGGCTTGCTGCAAGGGCAGCAGCAGCATGGTGAGAAAAAACAGCCGCTTGTAGGGAATGATAAAGCGCCACAGACGCCTCATCATTTGAAAATCGTAAGCTTTACCGAGGATTTCTTCCGATTGCGACGGCTGCGCCATTTAAATTTCTTCCAACTCCTCGCTCAGCCGTTGCCGCTGATAAAGTTCGGCATAGACACCCTCTTGGCGGACCAATTCATCGTGATTGCCGCGCTCGATGATCTTGCCCTCGTCGAGGACGAGGATTTCATCGGCGTCTTTGACCGCGGATATGCGGTGGGAAATGATCAGGCAGGTTTTTTCTTTGAGGATCGAATGCAGGCCCTGGAGAATCTCCGCTTCGGTCTGCGCGTCGACGCTGGAAAGACAGTCGTCCAATACCAACACCGGTGGGTCCATGATCAGCGCGCGAGCTAACGTCGCGCGTTGTTTCTGGCCGCCGGAAAGCGTCACGCCGCGCTCGCCGACCATGGTTTCGAGCCCTTGGGGAAAGATTTCCAGATCGCGCTCGAGCTTGGCGATCTTGACCGCCCGATCGAGCTCTTCTTCAGTGTAATCTTCACGGCCCAAGGCGAGATTGCGCCTGAGCGTCGTCGAGAAGAGAAACGGGTCCTGGGGCACGTAACCCATCATGCGGCGGAGTTCCGATAAGGAAAGCTGGCTGATGTTCTGACCGTCGAGAAGAATCTCTCCAGAAGAGACATCTAACAGTCGCGGCACGAGCTGCGCCACGGTGCTTTTGCCCGAACCGATGCGGCCGACCAGGCCGACCGATTTTCCGACCGGCAATTTAAAACTAATACCTTCGAGGACACCGTGGCCGTTTCTTTGCCGATCGTAGGCAAAGGAGACATTGCGGAATTCGATTCCTTGTTTAAGTCCGTGGCTTGCGAGCGGCGCGGTTTGGCTGGCGATCTCCGGTTTGACTTCTAAAATCTCTTCAAGGCGCCGCATCGCCGCTCGGCCGCGCTCGACCAGCGACAACATCCAGCCAAACGCCGCCGTCGGCCAGGCCAACACGTTCAAGTAAGCGATGAAAGCGACGATGTCAGCGACGAGCAAATCGCCGCGCATGACGCGCACGCCGCCGTACCAGATAACAATCAGCACGGTGAGGCCGTTAATGCCCTGCAGCACCGGATTGACGATGCCACGCATCTTGGCCATCTCCATGCTTTTGACTTCGTAGTCTTTGTTGAAGCCGATGAACTGCTGGGTTTGAAAATCTTCCTGGGAGTAGGCTTTGACCACGTGCATGCCGCTTAGATTCTCCTGCACGTGGCTGCTCAGCACCGACATCTGCTGCTGCACTTGCATTGAGGTGTTCATGATCCGGCCGCGAAACTTGCGCGCCACATACATCAGCAGCGGAAGCGGCGCCAGCGCCGCCAAAGTCATGCGCACATCCATCGATAGCATCAGTGCCACCGCGTAGACGTAATAGAGCGGCGCGTTGACGAAGTTAAGCACGCCGGGACCGAGCATGACCCGCACGGCGGAGATATCGTTGATCACCCTCGACATGAGATCGCCGGTGCGGTGCGATTGGTAGAAAGACAGCGGCAGTTTTTCCAGATGGGCAAACAGATCGTTGCGCAGATCGTACTCGACGTCGCGCCCGGCATTAAAAATCAGCGCGCGCGAATAGGTGCGCACCACGCCCTGCAACAACGCGGCGGCGATGATCAATACGGCGTAGAAGGTTACATCGCGCATCGAACCGCCCTGCTCGATGATGCGCACGACCTCGCGGGTCCACCAAGGGATCCACATGACTAGCGTCGCCGTGCCGAGTAAACAGACGCCGCCGATCAGGTATCGGCGTCGATAACGCCCTAAGTAGTGCCACAGCCGCCCCATGTATCCGACAAATTTACGCTACGCTTCAGCGGATCGCAAGGAAGTGGGGCACGGAAAAGGCTGGAGTGATGGAGTATTGGAGTGATGGGTGAAGACGAAGACTGAGGATTTTCCGACCCAATACTCCATCACTCCATTACTCCAATGCGCTATTTCTCGCTCGCTTGACTTCGCGAGTTCGCTCCCTGATAACAGTTGGTCATGACTCAAGCTCAACTCACCCGCCGCGACGATCTGCGCAACATCGCGATCATCGCCCACGTCGACCACGGCAAGACGACTCTGGTCGATGCCTTGCTGCACCAAAGCGGTATTTTCCGCGCCAATGAACAGGTCGCCGAGCGCGTCATGGACTCCATGGACCTCGAGCGTGAGCGCGGCATCACGATCATGGCGAAAAACACCTCGATCCATTACGGCAACGTCAAGATCAATATCGTCGACACCCCCGGCCATGCCGACTTCGGCGGCGAAGTCGAACGAACTTTAGCGATGGTTGACGGCGTCATGCTGCTGGTCGACGCCTCGGAAGGACCGCTGCCGCAGACTCGCTTCGTGTTGAAAAAAGCGCTGGAGGCCAAGCTCACGCCGATCGTCTGCATCAACAAAATCGACCGGCCCGATGCGCGTATCGCCGTGGTGCTCGATGAAATCTACGATTTGTTCATCGATCTCGATGCCAGTGAAGACCAGCTCGATTTTCCAGTGGTTTATACCAACGCCCGCGCCGGCACGGCGACGCTCGATCTTAAACAGCCCGGTGAAAATCTTAAACCGATGTTCGAGCTGATCGTCGAAACCCTGCCGAGCCCAAGCTATGATCCGGCGATGCCGACGCAATTCCAAGCCAACAATCTCGATTACAACGACTACGTCGGCCGGCTCGCGGTCGGCCGAGTGAAAAACGGCACGCTGGCGCCGGGACAATACATGCTCTGCCGCGTCGACGGCAGCCAGCAACTGGTTAAGATCACTCAAGTCTACGGCTGGCAGGGGCTCAAGCGCGTCGAAGTCCCGTCGGTGCAAGCCGGCGACATCACCGCGATCGCCGGCATCGAGGACATCGGCATCGGCGATACCATTAGCGACCGCGAAAAACCGCTGCCGCTGCCGCCGTTGCGCATCGACGAACCGACCATCGCGATGCTATTCATCGCCAACAATTCGCCCTGGTCCGGCCGCGAAGGAGAACACGTCACCTCGCGCAAGCTGCGCGAACGATTGTTTTTCGAACAGCGGCGCAACGTCAGTCTGCGGGTGGAGGAAACCGCCCAACCGGACACCTTTCAAGTCACCGGCCGCGGCGAATTCGCCCTGGCGATCATCATTGAGACGATGCGGCGCGAAGGCTACGAGATGATGGTCTCCAAACCCACCGTCGTCACCCGCGAGATAGGCGGCGTGATCCATGAACCGATGGAGCTCTTGGTGATCGATGTTCCCGAAGATTTTATCGGCGTGGTGTCGCAGCTGTTAGCCATGCGCAAGGGCAAGATGACCAAGATGACACACGGCGGATCGAGCCGCGTGCGTTTGGAATTTGCCGTGCCCTCGCGGGGCCTGATCGGCTTTCGCTCGCGTTTTCTCACCGACACTCGCGGCACCGGTATCATGAACGCCCTGTTCAACGGCTGGGAGCCCTGGCATGGCATGATTCAATCGCGCACCAACGCCGCCATGGTCGCCGACCGTGAAGGCGTAGCCCCGCCCTATGCGATTTATCATCTGCAGGAACGCGGCGTCATGTTCATCGCGCCCGGAACCAAAGTCTACGAAGGCATGGTGGTCGGCGAGTACTCCCGCGAGAACGATTTGAACGTCAACGTTTGCAAAGAGAAAAAGCTCAGCAACATGCGCGCCGCCGGCAAAGACGAAAACATTATCATCTCGCCGCACCGCGAAATGGGGCTGGAAGCAGGCTTGGAATGGATCTCTGACGACGAGTTCGTGGAAGTGACGCCGCAGTCAATCAGACTGCGCAAAAAAATTCTTAAACAGGCCGACCGGCCGCGCCGGCGCCACGAACAAGAAGACTAGCGCTAGTTTTTCTCGTTGGCCGCCGGTTTCTTGTCGCAGTTCTCTTGTCTAACGAACATAACGTAAAGCCCCGCCGAAGGCGCGCGCACTTCGACAGCGGGGCGGATGCCGGCTTTAAATTCCTTGACCTCCGCCGGATGGCCCATCGCCTTCAACTTCTCGCTTAGTTGCAGCGGGCTTTTAACTCCTTTGAGCTGCTCGCCCTTTTTCCCCAGAATCGACAACGGCGCGCATTCGCCCTCCCTCCCTGCGAGCATCCAGGTCCCGCTGTCGTCGATCGGCGCGGCCTTCGCTGGCGCCACTTTTTTCGCCGGCTGCGCCGCCGGCGCCAATACTGGCGCGGCAAGCAGCAACGCCGCGATGGCAACTCTCATTAGTTTTTTCCATCTTGGGTTGGCTTTCATCATCGACCTCCACGACGAATTTTAAAGTGTCTTCGCATGGAGCGCAAATCGACCGATTATCTGCTTTCAGGCAGAGCTGGACATTTGTTGTGCCGGGGAGTAACAATTCAAGCCGAATCAATTGAATTCGCGAACGGGGTTTGAACCCCGCTCGCGACCAAAGGGGATGCTCGCCCCCTTTGGAAACCCCATTTAGTTGTGCCCGCCTCAAGAGGCGGGGTTAACATAGAATTAACCAGCTGAATAGGAGGAACGACTATGGCGAAACAAACACAATCCATGCAGAAGAAAACCCTGAATGCTCCTGACGAGGTTAGAACGTTCGATAAGGGCAAGGTGGAGTTGGCCACGGTAGGAACGGTGACGTTTGGCCGGGCTAGTTTGCAGCCGGGTTGGAAATGGTCCGAGTCGGTTAAACCGATTGTCAAGACCGAATACTGCCAAGCCCCCCATGTTCAGTATCACGTCTCGGGTCGTCTAAGAGTAAAAATGGCGGACGGGAGCGAACAGGAATTTGGCCCCGGTGATGTGGGAGTCATTCCTCCTGGCCACGACGCTTGGGTGGTTGGCGATCAGCCGGTCGTGGCAATCGATATTTCCGGCATGACGCATTACGCCAAGCCGGCGGCCCGAAAGGTCGTTAAAAAATCCGCCAAAGTAAAAACGAGGAAGAAGAAACGCTGAGGCAAGACCAATCGAGAGAAATAAATTAATGCGCGGTCAACGCGTCTTTTAGTCGGAGACGATTGGCCTGACGCATCCGCAAGGCATCTAACTTTTGGGTGGGCCTGACGCTCGGAGCCGCGCTCACCCAAAACGTTAACCTCGTATTTGAACATTTTCTTCTCTGATAAATTCTATGCGATTGAACTGTGGCGTCAGACGATTCAATCCTACGACGAAATTAGCCTTTTTCTCCTCGACAAACCTGGTTTTCCTTCTGCCGTAAACAAGCGTTTTCGCAAATAGCGTGCGCGTGAAAAGTCTATTCACGAACGAGGTGGGCAATGAAGAAAACTTTTCTCTTATCGATTCTGGTCGTCGCGTTACTGCTTACTGTTGTAGTGGTAGCCCAGGCGCAGCAGCCAGTGAAAATCTTCCGGATCGGTTACCCGGATCCAAGCACTGCTTCTGGCAGCGCAGTCCTTTGGGATGCGTTGCGGCAAGGGCTGAGCAAGTTTCTTAATTTGGGTATGCTTGTAGTTAATGAGCAGCGCCAGTAGCCTTGCTTGTTTCAGATTAACGCCCGTGACAAACGCTCTGATTTTCCTCAATACCTTTAAAACTCACTGACAGCAATACGTGCCGAAAGAGTGAGCTACCATTTTGCGGTGAGCACGTACTAGGCAACGCATTAGAAACGAAGATGGTAACCGGAGCATATAACAACGAGGCCGTCGGGAATTCAAACAGATGTTTGCTGCGCTACTCGTCTTGACATTCTGAAGCTGTCCCCGGTATAGATCAGTTTCAGGCGCTAGCGATCCTGTATAAATTCGCATTTTTGTTGATAAGCGGCAACCTGATGTAACTAAGGAGTACAGTTTTTCTCACGGAGATGATGGTGACTCAATTCATTACGTGGAGAGGGACACGGATATTTTTGGGAATTGTTTTGTTTCTTTTCCCAGTTAATGCCCATCCCCAAGCGCTCACCAAGATCCAAGCATCCTACGATGGTACCGCTGGATTTAACCTCCCGATCTGGATTCTGGAGTCGACCGAAATCGGCAAGAGGTACGGGTTTGACGTCAATACTGTTTTGACCCGTAGCGCGCAAAGCACAGTTGGCCTCATCGGTGGGAGTTTTCAGTATGCTCAAACGGCACTTCAAAGTGTCATGACGGCGGCCGCGCAGGGAGGCGACCTAGTGACATTGGGCACCTCCGAATTCGGGTTTTCCTATAAGTTTGTCGCGCGCAAGGAAATTCGCGACCCAAAGCAGCTCAAAGGAGGAACCGTCGGGGTCGCGGCCTTCGGCGGAACCAACCATCTCTCGGTTCGTCTGGCGCTCGAAAAACTCGGACTTTCAGAACGGGATATGACCGTCATTGTTGCGGGGAATACTGCGCAGCGGGTTCAATCGCTGAGCATTCCTGGTGGAATGACGGCCACAGTCTTATCGCCGCCGGCTTTATTCAAAGCCGAGAAAGACGGACTCCCGGTGTTTGTGGATATTCGCGAGTTCGGTGATTACCCTAATAGCTCTCTCGTGACCACACAAGCGCGCATTCAGAACAACCCGAACGAGGTTCGACGCTTCGTGCGGGCTTGGACCGAGGCAATCGCGTTTTTTAGGCGAAGCCCAAAGGAAACTCAAGCCATTCTTCGCAAGTATCTAAGACTCGACGATTCGGAGGTGGTTAAAGCGACTTATGATTTTTTTGCCGAGAAGCTGCCGCGGTCGCCACGAATTTCTCAAAAGGCATTCACACTAATGTCCCAAGGGATGAAAACATTCAGCCCGCAAATTGACAAAGTAACCTTCGAACAAGTCGTTGACATGCGCTTCGTCGATGAGATGGAGAAAGACGGCTTCATCGCCAAACTTTACCGCTAATAGAGGAGTCTATGAACCTGCTAAACAAATACGACGAAATTTTGAATGACATGACGCGAGAACTGTTTCGTACCAAGGAAGTAAACGGATTTCTCGAAACACGACTTACGCGAAGACGAGCGCAGATCATCGCGCAACAGTTCGGTCTATTCGTCAGGCACCGGAGAACTGCATGGGCCTATCTGATCGCCCGTTCTCCTTATCTCGATGCCCGGCGGGCTCTGCTCATGCACGAAACCGAAGAGATCATCAAGGACCCGCGCTGCAACTCAGATCATTACAGCCTTTGGGTGATTCACGGGAAGGCGGTCGGACTGAGCCCGGAGGAGATCATCAATGCCGAGCCGCTTCCCACTACGCGCGCGGCTCTGGCAGGGTGGATCTATCTTGCGAACTACCGACCCTGGGTGGAATCGCTTGCGGGGGTTTCCGTGTTGGAGAGAGTCAATATGGACAACATCATACCCGGTGGCGCGCATCAAACGCGCGCCGAAAGACGCTGGATTGAGGATCTGGGATTATCACCTGAAGAGATACCCAACTTTCGTATCCACCGTGAAGCGGATATGGACCACAAGAGTGAGAATATGGAGATAATTGCTAAGTATGTCAGGTCCGAAGAGGATTGGCAGGGGATCGTCGAAGCGTCCAAAGAATCCTTTGACTATTGGAGGGTTTTCCTCGGCGGAGTGACCCAGGCGATAACGGAACTAAATTAATTGCGATTCTTAATACCTTAATAACGGAGGTTTATATGGCCAGGCTTCGGCACATTGCCATTGCGACAAAAGATCCGGAAAAAACGGCGGCTTTCTATCAGAAAGTTTACGGACTGCAATTTGTCAAGCGCGTGCCTACTTCCCCGCGCGGCGGTGGTGTATTTTTGACCGACGGACATATCAACTTCGCGTTTCTTGATTTCCCTACGGACGAAGCGGCGGACATGGAAGGCGGCGCTACTTATGAAGGATTGCATCACTTGGGATTCCAGGTTGAGGATATCGATGGAACTGCCCAGGTTCTTGAAGAAACAGATGCCGAACGTCTGGGTGAAGCGGCAGGAAGCGGTCATAGTTTTTACTTTGAGCTGAAATACCGCGGACCCAATCGCGTCATCTTCGATATCTCATCGAAAGGTTGGGATCTGGCGCCACCGAACCAAAAGACGGAACCTACGGAGCCCGCCAGCAAGGCCACGGCGGTCGCAGCGAAGTAAAAAGTTTCGATGATTCGCTTTTAGAAGACTGATGATCCACGTTAAGATCGCCCTGATCCTATTATGATCATCGCCCCCTGACTCCCGTTGCATCCAATGCGGCCTTTAACGTCGTCATCGCTTCGTCAGATAGTTCTTCCACTGGCCAGCGCGGATAGCGTTTGACTTTAATACCACGCAATCGAAAGGCGTCTCGATGCACCGTTCGACCGAAGCGCATACCTAACCGAACGATGGTTCGACCGTAATTATCGGCCTTTTTTGCAGCGCCGCGGCCTCCCCGAATTTTTTTTACGGCAAGGCCATCCACAGTGCAACTATACGTTCAGGAATATGAACCTTGGGCGACGGGATTGCCGCACATAGACGATGGGCGATTTAGAATATTGGGCAGCCGAGTATGACAAGCAGCGACCCATTCGGTGACAAAAATCAGAGGGAAAACGCGCAAAGGAAAACATGTTATGCAAAGACCTAAAATTACTCTGGCCTGTCGTCACTACGATGGAACCAGCGCACTCATCCGAGGGCGAGTTCAACTTCCCGGTTTTGAACTTAATGTCGTAGAGACCGACAACGTTGCCGGGATGTTTACCGGCATGTTCCAAGGCAAGTACGACGTCTCGGAAATGTCTCTCGCCGAACTGATCTATTACGTTTCGCGCGGCAAAAATGACTTCACCGGTATTCCCGTATTTCCATCGCGGTTTTTTCGGCATGGCTTTCTTCTTTACAACACAGCTTCCGGCATTCGGAGCGCTCATGAATTGAGCGGAAAACGGATTGGATTTCTGCGCTGGGTGCAAACGGCGGCGATTTGGATACGGGGCACACTGATCGACGAGTATGGCGTCTCCCCCAAAGATACCCAGTGGCACGTGGCTTCTATTCATCACTGGAAGGAGGGAAAAGATCAGGACGAGATTCAGCCTCGAAACGGCGCGGTAATCCGTGAAATCCAAGGTCAGGAAGATCCGCATGAGGTCATCTACCAGGCTTTGCTAGACGGTAAGATTGACGTTCTAGGAACTACCGAGAACGAAAGTTTTTCGAAGAGACCAAGTCCAAGTGTCAGGCGGCTGTTCGAGAATCCTAAAGAAGTTGAGGTCGGCTATTTTCAGAAAACAAGGATTTTCCCGATCATGCATGTGATGGTGGTCCGTAACTCCGTCGCAGAAAAGTACCCCGACCTGCCGGAAAAGCTCTTCACGTTGTTTTCAGACGCGAAGAAGATGGGGCGAGAATGGTTGCAGGAGCTCCCGAGTATGGGGCTTGCGTGGAAGAATCATTATCTAGAACAAGAGAAGGAAATTTTTGGGTGTGATCCCTGGGCCTACGGATTGGATCCCAATGAGATCGTTCTTAACCGCTTCCTCAAATATTGCTATGACGAAGGTATTGCGGCGAAGGAGATTGGACTCCAGGATCTTTTCTTCCCAGGCACACTGAAGCTGGCCGAGACAAACACGTAATCGTTCCGTAAAAAGCGCTCAGGCTGTGTTGCAGAGTGCAATTATAGTTAGAGGCGGTTGATAAAGCTCGATTTTCCCAGCTCTCGTACAAAACTCGAGTCGACAAAGTCTTTCGGCCGGAGATTACTCGCCTTCGGCGTTTGCCCGTGTAGCTCCTCCAATATCGATTCGACTCCTTCCGGGGCCGGGTACTTTTTCGGTCACTTAAGGGGTCAAGTATGGAGTTGATGAATACTAGCCATGATCGCGTCAATTCGATCTCTGAGATTCTTCTGTTTTACCAAGCGAGTGGCTATCGTACGACAACTCCAACTCACGGTGGAGTAATTACCGAACCCGAAACACTGCGCCATCTCAGCCAACGTCCGGTCTCAACACCGCTTGACCAGGTACAGCGTTACTTTGCGCGCCTCATTCTCCCGGCCCCTCGTGGCGCGAAATATCTCCCCGCGCGTCACTTTATATTCTATGTTAACCCCGCCTCTTGAGGCGGGCACAACTAAATGGGGTTTCCAAAGGGGGCGAGCATCCCCTTTGGTCGCGGGCGGGGTTAAATCCCCGCCCGCGATGGCTTCGTTAAATGACGCATGACTTGGTGGATGACACGCTCCGGTCCTGGTTGGACAACGCGGCGCTCATAGCGCGGATGCTCCCGAGGAGCTGGCGCGCCCGGCTCTCTGATCCGCTCGATGAACGCTTCACTGCCCAGGATCGGCCTGTGGCGCTTGGCTTGGTAGTACTGCCTGAGCGATTCCTCGTTTCCCGATAGCACGAACTCATGAAACGCCTGCCTCCCCCCGATCTGTTCCATTGCCTCTTGGGTATCGAGCCAACCCGGCACTCCTTTTGCCTTACGATAGTATTGGTGGCTCGCCCAGCGATACTGCTCGGGCATCTTCACCAGTCCCGCCGCCACCGCGTTCAAATGAATATAGCGCACCACGGCTGCGAGATATTCATCGGTATCGATGAGGATCGCTTGGTAGCGGCCCCGAAACAAGGTCCCGTCGCGCCGATGGCGCCGGTTAAATCGCTGGGTGTAAATCCCACCCACGTGGCGCATGACCCGGGGCAGATTCCCCTTGGGCGTTCTAAGACACAGATGATAGTGGTTCACCATCAGAGAATAAGCGAAGACTTCGATGCCCCACTGCCGATGGGCCTCGGCCACAGTATCGAGAAAGGCTTGACAGTCAGCCGCGTCGGCAAACGTCGGTTGTCGTGCCTCACCCCGGTTGATCACGTGATAGACCGCGGCGGGAAACTGGATTCGTAGTGGACGCGACATGGGTTGACAGCTATCAAAAAAAGTCACAACTCGTCAACTCCAGACTTGACCCCAATCCCAGACTTGACCCCAATCCAAATAAATCCTTGACTACGAATAGAAAACGGCGGCCCGATGTGGACCGCCGCCATATGGTCACTCGACATTTAGCGTTAATCTATTGAAGGAAACCTAAATTCGCAAGGTCACCGCACAGCTGGCGGATCGAACGCTTACAGCTGTTATACTCCCCCATTGAGAAAACCTCTGAAATATTTGTGCCAATCCCTGGTATGCTGATAGTGCATTGTAATGAACCATTAGAATTTTTCCTAGCTTCCGCACTCAAGGGCACGGTTGAGTTCGATAGGTTGACCGATACCCCCAGCGTTCCACCCGGAAGATGAATATTCTGGCAACTCGTCGCCGTATCACCCAACTTATCAATTCCAGCCAATATAAGCGTCACTAAATCCGGCGTTAAAAACGCCTGCTCACATGGGCACTGGTCCTTAGCTGCCGCCGCTATCACTGACGGCGGGCGAGAATAAATAGCTAACATAGATATCACAAAACCAAGGCTAAGTAGAATATTACGTCTCACAAAACCCTCCTTTTATGGTTTACTATGTGTCCAGAACGACACAAAGGTTAATAATCGAAACTACATTCACCTCTATCGATTTGACTCGGTTTTCAGTCACCCTACGCCGCCCATCGCGGCTCCGCCGTCACAATCTGGAATGGCACGCAATCACAAAGACAGCCACACGGTGCATAATTGACCCGATAGGAACTCCTTGATGCAGCAGTGCTACAGTCGGCTGCTTGATCCTCTGCCCTCGATTGTGGCTCTGGCTTGTGCCTCAAAGAAAAGGCGCTGTTGATTATCAATCGTCTCCCTAGCAATCGAAATTTTGTCGCTTAGCACGGCTGTGCTAATCCGTGGTGCCTTGCGATTCACGAGTAGGGAGCAATGAGGATGCCAGTAACAAATGTGTGGGAAATGAGATTCGATAATCGTTTGAGTGAAATCCTGGCGGGAACAAATGCCAATCTTGTGTTCGCATGTACTGATCTGATCGAAAGTGTGAGAGACAAATTGCCTACACGGATGATTCGTTACGCGTTTCGCCTACGCTTGACATCAGATGTCGATTTAATTCCCGTTAATTCCCGGCACATGTCGCGGAACTTACCCGAGATGCAGGGGACGGCGGATCAGCAAACCGAGTGCAA
>CAYZJE010000042.1:0-2592 GCA_964478485.1 uncultured Syntrophobacter sp.
GGATTCTCTTCCAATAAAGTTCGAATCCAAGCTTCAATGACGACCTCGTCGTAACCAATGCGCGTTTTGACCGAGAGTGGAATTGGCCGCCGGGTAATTGGCTGGGTGTAGCCGATTCGCTGGGCATTGGAGCTTCTGACCGTTTCGATCAACTTACGGCGCAGGCCGAGATTTTCCAGGCTCTGCCCGGCGCACCAATCATCGATCCCCTGTCGCGCCGCACGGATAATCGCTCGGGCTAATTCCGGTGTACGGATCAACGCCGCGCCGCTACCAGACGCGGCGACGTTTTTCGCCGGGCAGCCCATGTTAATGTCCAAGCCATCGAAGCCGAGCTCGCAGACCACATGAGCCGCTTGGTAAAACAACTCCGGCGTATGGCCATAGATCTGCGCAATGATCGGCCGCTCGATCTCGCTGTAAGTAAAATCGCGGATCAACGTTTGTGGCGCGTGAATCGCCGCGTCGACGTTGACGAATTCAGTCACCGTGATGTCGGGGCCGCCATGCTTGGCGGCGATCAGGCGAAACGAGGCGTCAGTGACGCCATCCATCGGCGACAGGCCGATGATCGGCTTGGGAATGTCCTGCCAGAAGCTCATAAATTACGCGTATGGCCCAGCCAAGAGGGCAGGTTTGAAACCTGCCCCTACGATTCCTCGTTCACATTTTGTGTACTTTGCGTTCTTTGCGGCCAATGCCAAGCTTATTGGCGTTGCTTGAGAATCTCGTCAAGTTTGCGCCGATCCTCGTCCAAAATCTTTTCCTGTACCTGCTCAGGTTTGTTTGAATCGACCTTTTCTCGCACTTCGACTTTGCTTTCACGCTTAACCGCGTCTTTCGGTTTATCTGCCGCCTTGGTGAAAATTCGCGAAAGATCATACCAATAAAACCAAACGAGCAACGCGACGAACCAAACGACGAAGGGAAATAGCAAATAGAAAAAAAGGGTTCTGAGCCAACTCCGTTTTTTTCGCTTCTTTTGCGCCATGAGGGGGTGCGGCTGCCAAATAATTTTCCCTCTCCACCACGTCATCGTGGGGGAGAGGGCTAGGGTGAGGGGGAATTACGCCGAGGGGCGTCTGACGCTGGACCCTCACCCCAGCCCTCTCCCGCAAGCGGGCGAGGGTGATCGCGTCAGTAATTCGGCTTGTGCTCGAAGTAGTGGGTCGCGTTGATGACGCGGATGGTTTTGGTCTTCGAGCGCATCACCACCGACTGAGTGGTGGCGCCGCCGGCGAAAAAATGAACGCCCTGCAGATAGTCGCCATCGGTGACACCGGTGGCGGCGAACATCACATCGCCGACCGCCAGCTCGTCGATCTTAAATTTCTTCTTGATATCGCTTACGCCCATTTTCTTGGCGCGCTCGATCTCTTCATTATTGCGCGGCGCCAAGCGGCCCTGGAACTCGCCGCCCACACACCGTAACGCCGCCGCCGCGAGCACGCCTTCCGGCGCGCCGCCAATGCCCATAAGCAGGTCGATGCCGGTCTCTGGTTTGGTTGTGGCAATGGCAGCGGCAACATCGCCGTCGCCGATCAAGCGGATGCGCGCCCCCGCTTTGCGTACTTCCTGGATGAGCGCTTCATGGCGCGGCCGGGCGAGAATGATCACCATCAAATCTTCAACATTACAGCCCTTCGCTTCGGCCAGCGCGTGGAGATTTTCCGTCGGCGATTTGTCGAGGTCGACGACGCCTTTACCAGCGGGGCCGGCGGCGATCTTTGACATATAGGTATCGGGACAGTGAAGCAGGTTGCCACCATCGGCCATCGCCAGCACCGCCAAGGCATTGGGCCCGCCGGTGGCGCAAATTGTCGTGCCTTCGAGCGGATCGAGGGCGATGTCGACCTTGGGACCGCCGCAGCCAACCTTCTCGCCAATATAGAGCATCGGCGCTTCATCGCGCTCGCCCTCACCGATCACCACCGTGCCATCGATGGCCAAGGCATCGAAAGCTTTGCGCATGGCATCCACCGCGGCCTGATCCGCTGCCTTCTCGTCGCCGCAGCCGGTTAGACGCGCACAATTGAGCGCCGCCGCTTCCGTCACCCGCACCGCTTCCAAAGCTAAGTTTCGGTCCATGTTGGTCTCCCTTCGATGAGCGATTCGATTAAACGATAAGCTTGCTTGGCGACGATACCGGTTTTCGCGGCATCTTGTTCGTTGTAACCCACCGGACCATTATCGCGCGGCTCGGCCGGCGAATAAAGCACGAACGGCACCGGCTCCGCCACATGAGTCTTAAGCGCGATCGACGTCGGGTGATCGGGCATCAAGAGAATCCGAAAATCCTTGCGCTGGCCCATTCCCTTTAGCACCGTGCCGACTACTTTCTCGTCAAAATCTTCCAGCGCCTGAATCTTGGCTTTGACATCGCCCATGTGGCCGGCTTCGTCGGTGGCTTCGACGTGGATGAAGACGAAATCGTATTTCTCCAGCGAACGGACGCCGTACTCGCCCTTGCCGACATAATTGGTATCGAGAAAGCCGGTGATGCCGGGCACGTCAATGCGCTCCAGCCCGGCGTAAACGCCGAGGCCATGAATTATGTCGACAGCGGAAATCACCCCACCGGTGATGCCGAAG
>CAYZJE010000043.1:0-6098 GCA_964478485.1 uncultured Syntrophobacter sp.
CCACGCTGCTTGAATAAGTTTCCGGTTGAGTTTGTTCGCGCGAGAAGCGATTAATATTCTGGGAGGTTGGCTATGGCTAAGATCAGAGCAGTGGTGGTCGAGGGCGACCGGCAGAGCGGTTATAAACGAGTCCAGGTCCTATTCGGGGCCAATTCTTTCGTCGAGATCACCGATGACGGTGGGAAAGTAAACCTGATGGTCGGAGCCCACGCTGGCGGCTTTGTCGTCGACGGCTCCGCGGCCAACGGGCCGCTGGAAAAGTTGATCAAAGAAGTGATGGAACGCCATCCGGAAATCGTTTGGCGAGAGGAATAGGCGAACATCATGTTCGGCTGGCGCGCCCGAATCGGTTATATCTGTCCGTCGGTTTTCGAGCAGATCGCCCCGGATTTTTATCGGATCGTACCGGCTGGCGTCGGCATGATCGGCGTGACCTGCATGATCGAGGGCTGGTCCGGCGCCGCCTATCAGAAAGGCTTGGCGCAGATCGAGCAGTGCGCCAAGGAACTCGGGCGGCGCCAGTGCGACTTCATCATTCATTCCGGCGTGCCGCTGGTGGTGAGCCAGGAGCGTGGATTCGAAAAGCAGTTGGTGCGGCAGATCGAAGCGATTGCGCGCACGCCGGCGACCACCAGCATCGTCGCGGCGATGGCCGCGATGGGCGATCTCGGCGTGAAGCGTGTCGGCCTAGTCAATCCCTATCCCCAGGAGTTGAACGACACGCTCGTGAGTTTCTTGAATCGGCAAGGCTTCGATGTGCGCGCGGTGGTAAGTCTCGGCGCCAATTTCACCCGTATCGGTGACATCACCGAGGCCGATGTCTACCGGGCGGCGCGGCGCTGCGTTAGCGAGGCGGGTAGTCTCGATGGGATTTATCTTCCCTGCCCGCAATTTCCCGTGTTAGACGTGATCGAGCGGATTGAAACGGACTTCGGGGTACCGGCGGTTTCCCATATCGGCTCGGAGCTGTATATTGCGCTTAAGACGATCGGCGTGCGTGAACCGATCGAAGGATTTGGCCGGCTGCTGAAAATCTTATCGGCCGAAACGAGGGAGAGCCAGTGAGACGATGGCCTTTTCTTTTCTTCGCGATCGCGACCCTATGCTTTTCCGGCCCAACGGTTTCGGCCCAAGAGATCGCCATTTCTTATCCTGGGCTCACCGGAGAATCTTCCAGTCTGTGGTTGGCGCGCGAGGCCGGCCACTTCAAAGATAACGGCATCGACGCCAAGCTCATCTACATGGAAGGCGGCAGGTTGTCGATCCAGAGTCTGTTATCGGGGCACACTCAGTTCATGGCCGGCGATGCTGTGTCGGCGCTGGCCGCGGTCGCGGCCGGCGCCGATATCGTTTTATTGGCGTCGGCGAAAAATTTATTGCCCTACGTCTTCGCGGTCGCCAAAGAGGTTAAACGCTTTGCCGACTTAAAAGGCCGCATCGTCGCCGTCTCGCAGGTCGGCGGGCGCGCCGGCGAGATCGCCCGCATGGTGTTCAAGAATAACGGCTTGGACCCGGACAAAGACATAACCTATCTCGCGGTGGGCGGCACGGTGTCACGGCTGGCCGCACTGTCGGGCGGGCGTGTGCAGGCGGCGCCAATCTCTAAAGGCATGGTGCCCGCGGCTGAAGAAAAAGGCCTCAATATTTTGGACGTCGAACCGATCCCGCTGATCATCGACGCTTTGTGGACGACGCGAAAATACGCCGAGGAGAATCCGGCGCTGATCAACCGGGTGCTGCGTTCCTATGTGGCGGGCATCGCTACGGTGATAAAAGAGCGGCCGAGAAGCTTGGCGGTGCTGCGCAAGTATATGAAAACCGCCGATGCCAAGACCCTCGAGAGTTCCTACGATGTTTACGTCAATGGTTTGGAACGGGTGCCGCTGCCCAACGACAAAGCGATTCAAAATACTCTCGATCTGAGTTACCGGGTGGCGCCCAAGCTCGTCGGACTCGACGTCAAAAAGCATCTCTATTTTGCCCCGGTTCAGCGTTTGAAAGAGGAAGGTTACATCGAAAAATTGTACAGATGAGCAATGAAAGGAGCGTTTAATCATGGCGCGGATACGTCACTTAGCGATCGTCAGCGAGAATCGCGAACGGCTAGTGAAATTTTACACCGAAGCTTTTGGTCTGAAAGTGATCGAGGGCGTCGGCCCGGCGATCTATCTGTCCGACGGCTACATCAATTTGGCGATCATTGAAAAGCGGTCGCAGTACAAAGAGGGGCTGTATCATTTCGGCATGGAGCTCGACAGCATCGATGCCTTGCGGTCGGTGGCGAAGGAGTTGGGGGCCAAGACCGAAGTGCAAAAGAGGCCGCCCAACCGCGAGGCGGAATTTCGCATCGCCGACCCGGACGGCAATCTCATCGACCTTTCGGAGCATGGCTGGCCGGTTTGAACTGGTTTCCGGTTGCGGGTTTCGTGTTTCGGTTTAAGCCTGCCGGCTCTGGTTCAGCAGACGATCAGTCATGAGCGAAATCTTGCAGAGGCACCGTCCGGTGGTGATGGGGCGGCGCGGCATGGTTTCCACCGGCCATCCGATCGCGTCCACCGAAGGGTTGCGCGTGTTGCTGGGCGGAGGCAACGCCATGGACGCGGCGCTCACGGCGGCGTTCGTCCTCGCTGTGGTCAAGTCCTATCACTGCGGCCTCGGCGGCGATCTCTTTTTGCTCTACTACTCGGCGCGTGATCGGAAAGTATTTTCGCTTAACGGCTCGGGGCGTTCGCCGCGCGGGTTGGTCAAGGATCGCTACCGAGGCACCATTCCCAAGGTTGGAATCCTTGCGGCGGCGTTACCGGGCGCCGTCGATGGCTGGTGCCAGGCGGCGGCAAAATTCGCCAGCCGCGATTTGAAAGCGCTCGTCGAACCGGCGATCGTTTACGCCGAAGAAGGTTTCCCGGTCTTTGCCAATCTGGCGCGGGTCGTTGCTTCTTCAGCGTCCAAGTTCGCCAGCGAACCGGGCTGGCCGGAGATCTTCCTCCCCGGCGGATGCGCGCCGCGGATCGGTTCGATTTTCCGCCAGAAAGATTTGGCGCGAAGCTTGAAAGAAATTGCCGCCTACGGGCGGGACGGTTTCTACCAAGGCCGGATCGCCGACTCCCTGGTGGCGACCTCCCAGAGCAGGGGCGGTTTCTTCGATCACGGCGATCTCAAACAACACCGCTCGCGCTGGGATGAGCCGATCCACGCGGGATATCGTGGCCGTGAGATCTATGTGCCGCCGCCTAATTCTTACGGCTTGTTTTTGTTGCTCCAATTGAAATTGCTGGAAAGATGCGATCTCGCCGGTCTTGACGGGCATGCCGCCAGATTGGCGTCGCAGTTACAGGCGCAGCAGCGGGCCGCGGCCGAGGGCGCGGGCTGGATCGCCGATCCGAGTTCGATCGATCTGGACGCTTTGCGCCAATGGCTCCAGAAGTATCCGGAGGACGCAAAAGCGACGACGGCTCCGATTGCCCAAGACGCCGGCGGCGACACCACCTACATAGCCGTGGCCGACGCGCAGGGCAACTGGGCCTCGCTGATTCAAAGCGTTCATCAAAGCTTCGGCTGTGGCGTGGTGGTCGACGGCACCGGTATCGTGCTTAACGACCGCATGCCGGGATTCAACTTAGTTCCGGGTCATGCCAACGAGATCGCTCCCGGCAAGCTGCCGGCGCATACGCTAAGCCCGGCTTTAGTCATGAAAGATGGCGAGCCGGAGATGGTGATCGGCACTCCCGGCGGCATGGGCCAGACTCAGTTTCTCGCGCAGATGATCTGTAATCTTTTCGATTTCGGCATGGATGTGCAGCAGGCGATCGAAGCGCCGCGCTGGCAGAGCGAAAAATCCGGCCAGGTGGACTTCGAGAGTCGGATTCTCGCCGAGGTGATCGATTCGCTGCCTAAGGATCGCTACCGTGCGAAGGTCGTCGGTGCCTGGGACCCTGCCATGGGCGGCGCCGAGGCGATCCTGCGCGACGAAAGTTCCGGCGTATTGCTCGGCGGCGCCGATCCGCGCCGCGATGGTTATGCCCTGGGATTTTGATTAGGCTGATATTGGGTCACCGCTGTTGCAAGTGCTCTGCCGCGCACGGTGCGTTTAAAAAGGCCACACCACAATTGTCTTGGGCCAACTGGCTGGCGTAAGCGACCGCGGCGCGGATATCGTCGAAGTCAAGGCATGGGTAATGATCAATGATTTCCTCGGGCGAGAAACCCTTCATTAATGCGTCGAGAACGATGGCGATGTAAATGCGCGTGCCGCGGATAGAGGGCCGCCCCGCGCAAATCTCTGGATCGACTCGCACCCGAGCTAACAATTGTTCGTGCGTCATATCGTCCCGCCCAGCTTGGAATTGAAAAAAACTCGTCGATTCCCCAATCGCCCAAATGATACATCGCTGGGAAATTTAACGCCATAAAAAAAATTACAAAGCACCGCGCAGCGATGAGGCTTGGCCCGCCTCAGGTTAGTTAAAATTGCGGTCCAGGATTATTTTCCGCGTGCGTTGCCGGTCGTTCGCGGCGCCGCGTCGTTGATTGACACACTGACAGGTTTTCCATATACCCAAACGGTAATTGATTGCTGTCAAACCCCGCCTCTTGAGGCGGGCACAATTAAATGGGGTTTCCAAAGGGGGCGAGCATCCCCTTTGCAAAATTTTAATAGGCAGCGGGGTTCAGACCCCGTTCGCGAATTCAATTGATTCCTGGCACTTATCCGAGGAGGCTTGGCCAGTCATGATGCCGCAACATGATAATTTTTACGACGTTTATTCGAAAGCGAAGAAGCTAAAGATCAAATGGCCGAATGGCGCGCGCATGGCGATTGCTTTGGCTGGTAATTTGGAAGCTTGGACGGAGATCCCCAGTGCCAAGCATCGGCGCACCCATCATGTCGGCGGGTCAAATCCGATCAAAGAGGATGACGTCGTGTCGCAGTACGATTGCCGGACCGCGAGCGAGAACGATTACGGCGGACGGACCGGTGTGTGGCGGATTCTGCGGATTCTTGACAAGTATGGCGTGAAGGCGTCGTTCAACACCAACGCGCTGTGTATTCTCCGCTACCCAGAGGCCGTGAAGGCGGTGCATGATCGCGGTCATGAGATCGTTGGGCATTCCTATGCCGAAGATATTCAGCTCACCCAGTTGACGGCGGAGCAGGAGCGCGACGAGATTCGCACCTGCGCCAAGATGTTCGAGGACTTCACCGGAGTGCGACCGACCGGGTGGCTAACTTCCGGCATGCGCCATACCGAGCGCACCTTGGGAATCCTCGCCGAAGAGGGGTTTGCTTGGCATGGCGACGCGGTGAACGACGACAATCCCTATCCGGCGAACGTCAACGGCAAGACCATGATCATCGTTCCATATAAGAACGCCGTCAGCGGTCTCAACGATACCGGCATGTACCGGCGCGGCATCACGGCCCGCGATGTCTACAATTCGTTCAAAGACGAGTTCGATCTGCTCTACGAAGAGTCGGCGACGGAGCCCAAGATGTTGACCTTAGCGATGCACTGCCAGATGGCGTTCCCGGCGACGGGCAAGGTCTACGACGACTGCATTAAATATGCGAAGTCGTTTGCCGATGTTTGGTTCGCCAAGCGGGGGGAGATTGTCGAGTGGGTAAGGAAGAACTGCATGTAAGAATGAGAATTGGAGTACTGGAGTGTTGGAGTAATGGAGTGATGGGTTTCGGAAGTTTCCGGACCCAACACTCCACCACTCCAGTACTCCATCACTCCAACCTTCCTGGATCGAGGTGCTTCCATGTGCGACACAGCCGATGATGGCGTTGGGATCGGCAATTCAATTCCACGCGAGTTGCAGCTGCGAAATCGCGGGTTGCGCGCGGCGGATATCTCGGCGCTGATGCCGTTCGCGCGTCAGCTCGCCAATTCACGTGAGAACCGCGATAGCCATATCGGGTTTGTTGGCTACGACAAGACCAAGACAGGCAATAAAATCCTCATCGCTATCGACCGCGAATATGAGCTCGACGTGCCCCTCGCGCCTCTACGACGCCGTGCTCGACTACTGGTTCGGCCGCGAGGAAGGCGACCCGCCGCGCGGACCCAACCCCCGCTACTTCCCCGCCCTCTACG
>CAYZJE010000044.1:0-4549 GCA_964478485.1 uncultured Syntrophobacter sp.
GGGACTACCCTGCGCATTGAATAGCTCCTCCGGTTTGTACGAGCGCAGCCAATTCTCGACAATCTTCAAATGGGCCGGATTGGTCTTGGCATCCTTGGCGGGAACTTGATGAGCGCGAAAAGAACCTTCGATGGCTTTGCCGTCGACGACCTTCGGCCCCGTCCATCCCTTCGGTGTGCGCAAAATAATCATCGGCCAGTGTGGTCTCTCAATGGCCTTACCGGCGCGTGCGGCATTTTGAATCGCACCGATCTCGTTGTAAGAGCCGAACACGGCGTCGCTCATATCGCCGTCGATGCGGTCGCTCAGCTCGACCAAGTGAACGGCATAGCCGTAGCCCGCGAATAGCGCGCGCAATTCATCGTCACTCATCGTGCCAAAGATTGTCGGGTTGGCGATCTTAAAACCATTAACGTGAAGAATCGGCAGCACCGCGCCGTCGGTTGCCGGATTCAAAAACTTGTTGCTATGCCACGCTGCCGCGGTCGGGCCGGTCTCCGCCTCACCGTCGCCGACGATACAGGCGACGATCAAATCGGGATTGTCGAACGCGGCGCCGAATGCCGTCGCCAGCGCGTAACCCAACTCGCCACCTTCGTGGATCACGCCGGGATAGCCTGGATAGAGATGGCTCGGAAAAGCATCGGGCCAGGAAAAAGCTTTGACGAATTGCTGTAGTCCGGCACGGTCCCGCGTCAGCTCGGGAAAAAACTCGGTGAGTGTCCCCTCCAGGTACATGTTAGCAAGATTCGCCGCCGCGCCATGGCCCGGCCCGGTAATCAACAGGATGCTTGCGTCGGTCCTTAGAATCAGCCGGTTAAGATGCGTGTAGATAAGATTGATGCCCGGTGCCGTACCCCAGTGACCCAGAAGTCGATCTTTAATGTGCTCGGGGCGCAGTGGCTCTTCGAGCAAAGGATTGTCTTTGAGGTATATCTGCGCCGCGGCGAGATAGTTTACCGCGCGCCGGTAGCGCTGGAGAGAGTTGAGTCCTGCGCCAGCTATATCGATGTTTAGTTTTGTTTCGTTCATAAGATATTCGTATATCCTAGTCTCCACCCCGTCTACCTTTGGGAGAAGGCAGGGATGAGAGTCGGAGGGCGGGTTTAAAACCCGCCCCTACGATTCGGAATTTTTTTGCGCTCTTTGCGCCCTTTGCGGTTAATTCCTCCGGTTCCGAATCTTTAGTTGCGGCACAGCCGCGCCGTCTCGCGGGCAATGATCGATTCCTCATCCGTATGAATGACAAACACATCGAGATTCGATTGAAGCGCAGAAATTCTTCCATCGCGGCCGATCACGTTCCCATTCACGGCATCGTCCAAAATTAACCCGCACCACTCCATGCCGCTGAGAATGTTCTTTCTCACCATCGGCGAATTTTCGCCGATGCCGCCACTGAAGATCACCGCCTGCGCGGCACCGCCAAGCACCGCCAGATATGCGCCAAGATACTTGCGCGCGCGGTAACAAAACACGTCGATCGCTAGTCGCGCGCGTGGATTAGTCTGGTACGCGGCGGTCAATTCACGCATATCGTTCGACAGGCCGGAGAGACCGAGCAGCCCGGAACTTTTGTTGAGCCAACTGTCAATTTCCGCTGCCTCCACTCGTTCCTTCCGCACCAAGTAGCTCACCAGCGCTGGGTCGAGATCGCCGGAGCGTGTGCCCATCACCAAACCTTCGAGCGGCGTAAAACCCATCGACGTGTCGATCGATTGGCCGTTGCGAATCGCCGTCGCCGAGCAACCGTTGCCGAGATGCAGCGTGACGGCGCTGACCTGCGTGACAGTCTTTGCGGTCAACTCCGCGTAGCGCGCGATATCGTACTGGTGCGCCAGGCCGTGGAATCCGTAACGGCGAAGCTTGTGTCGCTGTGACAGTTCGTAAGGAATAGCGTAAATTGCCGCCTGCTGCGGAATCGTGTGGTGAAATGAAGTGTCGAAAGCCGCGACCATGGGAATCGAATCGCCGAGAATCTTTCGCGCCGCGCGAATGCCGCTCACGGCGCCGGGATTATGCAGCGGCGCAAGCTCGCAAAGCGCTTCAAGCGTGGCGATGACATCGTCGTCGATTAATACCCCGGTGGTGAACCGATCTCCGCCGTGGACCACGCGGTGGCCGACGGCGTCGATGGAGCGCAATTCTGGTTGCGACCCGAGCCAATCGATCACTAACCGCACGGCAACTTCGTGATTGGCAACCGGCAACGTCTTCTCTTCAAGCGCGCCGCAGTCAGCCTTGAACCAATAAGCAGCGCCGCCGCCGATGCGGTCGACAATACCGCGCGCGAGCTTGCGGGTTTCCGCCCATCCAACGGTCTCGATGACTTGGAACTTGAGCGTGGAACTGCCGCAGTTGATAACTAATATCTTCATTTCGTCACTTGCTCGTTTCCGATCCCCTCCTGAACGGCTTGAACGGCTTGAACGTTTGGAACGACTGGAACCATCTTAGAAATAAGCTTTGAGTACATACTGCTGCAGCATGCGGTGGGTGTTAAAAAACGAGCCGTTGAGCGCGATCGCGTGGCGCATCACTTCGATGAAGTCGTCGCGATTGTAAACAAACAACGGCATGACGATTTGTTCAAGTTTTTCGTAAAGCGAAGCCGCGTCTTTGCTATGATCGGCAGCCGCTCCTAGTCTGCCGTCCGGCGGACCGATCGACCAACCGGTCACGCCTTCGATACAGCCTTCGATCCACCAGCCATCGAGCACGCTCAGGCTCGGCACGCCGTTGACCGCTGCTTTCATGCCGCTGGTGCCGGACGCTTCCATCGGCGGCAGCGGCGTATTGAGCCAAAGATCGACGCCGGCGGTCATCAGCTTGCCGATCTCCATGCTGTAGTTTTCCAAGTAGGCGATTTTAATCTGGTCGCGCAAAGCCTCGCGGGCGCTGAAGACCTTGCGAATCTGCTCTTTACCCGCCTCATCCTGCGGATGGGCTTTACCGGCGTAAACAATCTGTAGACCGCCGCGATGGCCGGCGATCGCTTTGAGCCGCTCGATGTCCGTGAACAACAGGTCCGTGCGTTTGTAGGTGGCCGCGCGCCGCGCGAAGCCGATCGTGAACAGGTCGGCGTCCATGCCCGCGTTGGTTTGGCGATTGACATGATGGAGCAACGCCGATTTTGCCGCTGTATGCGCTTGCCAAATCTCGTGCTTGGGAATGCTCAGCGCATAGCGCAAGCTGCAATTGTCCTGGTGCCAGCCCGAAATGTACCGGTCATAGAGTTGCGCCAGTGGTTCCGCCGTCCAGGTCGCGGCGTGAATGCCATTGGTGATCGCGTCGATGTTGTAGCCAGCAAACATGAGTCTCGATACTTCGCCGTGTTTTTTCGCCACACCGTTGACGTAACGGCTGAGATTGAGCGCGAGATAGGTCATGTTCAGCACACCCTCGCAACAGAACACGTCTTTCATTTCTTCGACTTCTTTTTTGCCGAGAACGCGATGAACTAGGTCGAGAGGAAACTGATCCTGCCCCGCCGGCACGGGCGTATGCGTTGTGAAGACACACTTCCGCCGCACCGACTCGATATCCTCACGAGTTAATGCCGATTTGCCGGCGCGCGCCACTTCCTCATCCAGGAGCTCTAGCGCGAGCAAACTGGAGTGTCCTTCATTCATATGAAAGCGCTCGATCTCTTGGAGACCCATGGCGCGCAGCATGCGCACGCCGCCGATGCCGAGAATAATTTCTTGGCATAGCCGGTAATGCCGATCGCCGCCGTAGAGATAGTGTGTCAGGGTTCTGTCCCAGTCGGAGTTTTCCGGCAGATCGGAGTCGAGGAAATACACCGGCACGGAGAAATCAGCTGGGCCGGCGACGGCATATTTCCAGGCGCGCAGAAATACCGTGCGGCCTTCGATCGTCACCGAGGTTCGTTGCGGCAGCTCGGTTAGAAAATCGTTCACCGCCCAATCCACCGGCTCCTCGACCTGCCGGCCGCCGCTGTCGAGCCGCTGGTAAAAATATCCTCTCCGGTGCAGCAGCGTCACCGCCACCATCGGCACCTTGAGATCGGCTGCCGCGCGAATGGTATCGCCGGCGAGCACGCCAAGCCCGCCGCTATAAGTCGGCATGTCGCTCGACACGCCGATTTCCATGGAAAAGTAAGCGATGGATCGGTGTTTTCTCTCGGCCATTGCCCATGCTCCGCTACGACGAACAAACGCATGGTCTGTGCCAGCGACGTTTTGTAATTAGGGTTGCTTTGTCCACCAAATACACGAGCCTTTGCCGTCGCACTTCTCATAACTGCGAAATTAGGTACGTTGCTGTGTCAGATTTGAGAGGAATTGTTATCCCAGTCGGCGCTGTTCACAGTCTAGCGACAATCTCCGAATTCTTACTTCCTTCCCAATCAAGGTGGACGTGCCCATCAATTTCAATGGCGTGCCCGGCACCCCTATCCTAACCTTCCCCCGTCAGAGACTGTGTCGCAATTCACTCGGAGCCCTTCGACACGCTCAGGGCGAACGGATAAGTAGTTGAATTCGCGATCGAGCAATACCGTTCGTGGTGAGGTTCTCGAACCATGAAC
>CAYZJE010000045.1:0-5848 GCA_964478485.1 uncultured Syntrophobacter sp.
TTTCTTAAGCGAAACGCGCTCGTGGCATCTTCGATTCACTTGGCGCACTCCTTGCTAAGTTGCATCACTGCGCAGCCATGCGCGAGTAACGACCAAAAAGGAGAACCCACTTGGACAACACAGTTGCTCTGACCACACCTTTAGCAAGAATGTCGTGCAGCACAGAGGCCGCGCTCGCCAAAAAGAGCTATAAGTCAGTGCCGGAAAACTATCGAGTATTGTCAGACGTTAAATATCACAAGGTGGTTGCCGATCTCGAATCAATCCTATTGGACATCAGCACGGATGGGATCGGCATCAATACCCCGGACGGAAAAATTAGTCCATCCACGCTCAAGAACTGGGCCGAGACGCTGCGAAACGCGCTCGAGACCCTGTCAAAGGCGCAATAGGCGAAACCTGTCTAAAGAAAAGGGCTTCCCCAAGAGAGACGAAAAGTTTACGTACCCAGAAATTTCCGCCTATTTTTTCAGAAACAAAGAATCATACAGTTTGTGGTTTTCGTCGAGCTGGGCTGCGACCAATTCCGCGTTAGGGAGAAATAGCTTGAGTTTCTCCGGGTATCCCTCTGGTTTAACCCCCGGTCGCGCGGCGACGCGGCCGAGCTTCGCCATCATCGCCTGGCCTTCCGTGGAGAGGACGAAGTCGATAAAAAGCCGCGCCGCATTGGGGTGCGGCGACTTGGTGACCAAACTGATCTGCGGCGCGCCGGTAATGGCCGGTTCGATGCCCACCCAACCGATGGGAGCTTTCTCCTTCATCAATCGATTGACCTCGTGCCAGTAGGCGACAATTTGCACGTCGAATTCCCCGGCAAGGAGAAGCTGCGTGAGCAGACTGCGCCCGCGGCGAATGTAGATTTCTTGTTGCGCCAGAGCTTTGAGAAAATTCACGGTTTTGTCTCGCCCGATGGATTGCATGAGCCCAGGGACCCAACGCTCTTCATTGGCATCCAACGCCATGCGATTTTTCCATTTGGGACCCAGCAGATCTTCGTAGCGGCGCGGCAACTCCTCGGGTTTGACGCGCTTCGTGTTGTAGGCCAAAACACCGACCGTCAAATAGACACAGGTCCAATATCCTTGCGGGTCTTTGAACTCCGGCGTGAACGCTTGCGTCTCAGGCGACAGATAGCGCGTGATCAGACCCTGTTTCTTCATTTCTAGGATGTGAAATTCGCCGACGCTGACCACGTCGGTTACGTAACGTCCGGCCTTTTGTTCCAGCGCAAACCGGCTAAAAACAGCTTCTCTTCCAGCGCGATAGAAGTCGGTTTTGATCCCTGGGTATTTCTGCTGAAAAGCTTGCGTTAATGACCGGGCGTCGCCGGCGTCCATCGATGTATAGAAGACCACACTGGCTTCTTTTTGCGCCATTTCCACGAGCTTCTTGCGATCTTCACTGTCAGCGGCGCTGGCCATGGCGCTAAAGAATAAGATCAAACCGAGCGCGTAAAATGAAACAGTTTTGCGGAAAAAATTCATGCGGCCTCCAGCCATCGATCCGGGTTCGAACCACTAAAGCCGATTCTGCTGAAAATCCCTAGGAATGCTTCGACGGGCTCAGCATGAACGGGAAATTTTAAATCTTATCAATTCAATTTCCGTTCGCCCTGAGCTTTGTCGAAGGGTGAACGTGGTATTTCAGCAGAATCTAAAGCCCAAGCAACCGCTGGGCATTTTTGCCGACGATCTTTTCCTTGTCGTCGGCCGATATTGATTCCAGAGCCATGAGGCGCGGCACGGTGTAGGGGAAAAAAGTGTCCGGATGCGGGTAATCGCTGCCCAAGACGAGATTGTCGCAGCCATAGGTCTGAATCGTGTAGGGCAGGAGCTTTTCAAACACCTCCACGGACAGGTAGAGGTTCTCGACATATTCTTCCGGTGATTTCTTGATCAATTGATCCTTCACGATATCCTCCCGGTTGCCGGCGGCGTCCCTCAAGTCACGCTTTTTCTGATCCATTTTTCTCTCCTCGGCGGACTTGGAGGTAAGCCACGCGTAGGCATCACCCGTCAACCGATCCATCAGATGGGCAAAGAAACCTACGCCGCCTTCGAGAAAACAAAATCTGAGATTGGGGAACTGATCCAGGACGCCGCCGAGAATTAGGCTTGAAATCGCGATTTGCATTTCGAACGGAAAGCCGAGCACGCCCGTCAAGCGCACCTGGCTAAACGGCGGATGCTGATCAATTTGGCGCACTCCGTACACCATGAAATCGGATACCCCATGGACGAGGACCGGAATATTGAGATCGCTGACTTTCTCGAAAAAAGGACGCAACTCCGGCGTATCTAATAACTTGCCATTGATGTTCGTCGCGATGTTCACCGCTTTCAGACCCAGCTTAGTGACCGCCCTGTCAAGCTCCTCGACGGCGAGGTTGACCTCTTGCAGCGGCACGATCGCGGCGCCGATAAAGCGCTCGGAGAAATTCATCGCCTCCGCCGAACCATCGTTGCAAGCCTGGCAGATTGCCAGTCCGACTTCCGGAGCGGTTTCGTAATAGGTGAGTCGGCTGCCGCAAATCAGCACCTGCTTATCGAACTTCGCCACGTCCATATCCGCGATTCGTTGCTTCAAATTGGGAATCGAGGACTTCTTGGTATGCGTATACTTGTGGTAATAAATCACCTCGTCCCCCGCCCGTTGATCGAAGCCAAAGCGCAGGCCATCGGCGCCAAATTGACCATCCAGGCGGCGTAGCGCCTCGAACGGCGTGTAGTGGGTATCCATATCAATGCGCATGGTCAATCCTCTCTCCAACCGAAGACAATTCACTACGGCCTAACCACAAAAGGCACGAAAGTTAGTTCCGGAAACTTCCTATTTTTTCGTGTCGTTCGTGTCTTTCGTGGCTGATCTTCTCATGATCCCGAACTTTGCGCCTTTGCGCCTTTGCGGGAGACAATTCTTATCTTGGCTTAATCCCACGCTTACCGCCGGTAAAAACGCCGCGCGTTTTCGCCAAGGATCGCGGCCTTGTGTTCCGTTTTCAGATCGTCGCGCTCTAAAACTTCGTCGATCTCCTCCATGCAATTCGAAATCGAAATCTCATGGGGGAAATCCGACGCGAACATGAACGGCTTAGGGCCGACGCGCTCGATGGCGTAGGCCAGCGCTTTCTCATTGCCTTCGCAGCCAACAAAAATTCTATCGTCGGTAAAATAATCGAGCGGATGGCGTTTGAGCTTCAGCCCGCCATATTCCAGCTCCCGCTCCAGACGGTCAATGACCAGTGGAATCCACGCCGTGCCGCCTTCCATGAAACCTAAGCGTAGTTTTGGAAAGCGATCGAGCACGCCGTCGACCATCATGCCGGTCATGGCGATAGCCAAGGGAAATGGCATGCCTAATGCGCGGGTCGCCGGAAAAACCGTGTAGGAGTTAAAGCCGAGATTGATATAGCTGCCGCCGTGCACGGCGAGCACGCAATTGAGCTTCTCCGCCTCTTCGTAGATCGGCCAATACTCTTCATGGCTCACGTGGCGCGTGAGGCCGTTGGACGGAATCATCGCGCCCATGAAGCCGAGATCTTTCACCGAGCGGCGTAATTCTTTCACCGCGTCGGCAACATGCTGCATTGGAATCAGCGACACCGCTTGCAGTTTCGCGCTGCGCTGCAAGTAGCGTTTGTGAATGTAATCGTTGTAGCCCTGCGCATAGGCCAGCGCCCACTGGGGATAGGCGACGTTGCCGTAGGCCAAACCGGCCGTCGGATAGAGCACCGTGTAGTCTGTGCCGGTCTTGTCGAGAAATTTGAGCCACTCTTCCGGCCCGGTGTTCGGATCGAAAGTCCCTGGCGTGCGCGGCGTGCCGTCGGCCGGCGTGTGGAAATGATCCAAACTGGGAATCCAGTTGCGCGTGCCGCGATTATTAAACGGCGCCTTAACGAAGGTGAGCAGATCCTCGGCATCTTCCATCACATGACCGTCAGCATCGACATAAGCTTGAGCCATAAAGCCTCCTAAAAATAAGAGTTGTAATTGATAACGCCAGTTATAGTGCGGCCACGATCATGCGGTCAAGTCAGAAACGGAAACTCGAAAGAGAGTTCACCGCGGAGGCGTAGCGCGGCGGAGCTGCAACCAAAACACGGGATATTTCTCGCAAAGCATGTCCTGAGCCAAGTCGAAGGGGCGCAAAGTTCGGAAAGAAAGACTCCTTGTCATTTCGACCGACGGGAGAAATCTTTCTGAGATCCCTCGCATTCGCTCGGGATGACGGGCCTCGGCCCGCCACCTTTGCGCCTTGGCGACTTTGCGGGAGATATTCCGAGACCGACCGGCACGCCGCCAGGAGGCTTTGAGCCGCAGGGCGGTGCGCGAAGCGCACCCTACGAAAACTATTGCCTATTGCCCAATGCCCATTGCCTTTCAACGTTGACACCTCGCGCCGATTTCACGTACTGTCGGAAGCCATAAGGAGCGAATCGGCCATGCTTACCCAAGATGAAAACGATTTACTGACGCGCGTCGGCGCCGGCACCCCCGCCGGTGAATTGCTCAGACGCTACTGGCATGTCGTCGCCGCGGCCGCGGAACTCACCGATGCGAAGCCAAAGAAGCGCGTCAGAATCCTCGGTGAAAATTTACTTCTGTACCGCGACAAGAGCGGCCGCTATGGCCTCGTCGCCGAGAAGTGTTCGCACCGCGGCGTCTCGCTCTACTACGGCTTCGTCGAGCCGGACGGCATTCGCTGCGCCTACCATGGCTGGAAGTATGACGCCTGCGGCAACTGTGTCGATCAGCCTTTTGAAAATCCCGACGCGGGTTTCAAAGATAAAATTCTCCATCCCGCCTATCCCGTGGAAAAACTGGGCGGCCTGCTGTTCGCCTACATGGGACCGCCGGAGAAAAAACCGCTGCTGCCGAAATGGGATCTACTGGTGCGCCAAGACGGCGGCAAGAAGATCGATGTCTGCGAGACCTTGCGTTGCAATTGGCTGCAAGCGATGGAAAACTCGGTCGACCCGACCCACACCTACTTTCTCCACTCGCATACGCTCAAGCTCAAGGGCGATCCCGATCACGTGCCGTTTCACTATCGCATGGTCAGCAAGATCGATTACGAACTGGTCGTTAATCCGACCTGGGCGGGCATCCAGAAACAAAGAATCTTCGCCGATGAGAACGCCCCGGCGGAAACACCGCACCCGCTGGTGTTTCCGAATATCCTATTCGTCCCCGTGCGCATTGGCTACGCCTTGCATTTCCGTACGCCCATTGACGATCAGAATACTCAAGTGTTTCAATTCCGCTTCAGCCCAAGCAAGGACGGCAAGATCGTCGAGCAACCGGAAGACACGCCGATCGAGTACGTCGGTACGACCGATGAATACGGCGAATTTCACATGGACAACTTCACCAGCCAAGACCACATGGCCTGGGAAACCCAAGGCGCCATCGCCGACCGCGCCAAAGAGCACTTGGGCGAGGGTGACCGCGGCGTCGTCATGTTTAGAAATCTCTTGCGGGCACAGATTTACGCCGTACAAGCAGACCACGATCCGGTAGGCGTCAATCGCGACCCTACGAAAGACGAAATGATCCGAATGATTCCAGAGCAGGCCTACAACGCTTTTTCCTTCGCGGCGGCGCGGCAGCGCGAAGCGTAGCAGGGCTTACGGGGCACGTCTTGCAATCCAACGATATCTTCCTTTTAGCGTGACTAATTTTCTAGTTCTGTATGATTGCAAGACCCGAACATGGGGAAAGGGGTCAAGTCCGCCTTTAGCTTTTTGCCAGCGCGTCAGTGAGGCATCGAGGCCTTCGGTCGATCTTCCTGTATTGCGCCGCCCTTAACTTCATCCACAGACACGCCGAGCTTACTGATGACCCGTAGT
>CAYZJE010000046.1:0-4921 GCA_964478485.1 uncultured Syntrophobacter sp.
CCAGCGCGATCCTCGATCTTCCATCCTCGATCCTCGACCGTTCCCATTCTCTAGCCGATGCCCGCCGCGTTGACAACCTGGGGCTAACGGGTTAAAAGTTTTTCGTAAGTTTTGCGCGACTGGCGAACGTGGAATTGACCACGAGGAAGTGCAAAGCATTAAGTAGGCCGACCGCCTGGGTCTCTTAACTGAAGAGGTCCAGGTTTTTTATTGTCCAATGACCCGCTGTCGGCATTCGTTTTTCGCATCCCATCGCGGAGCGCCGGTAGCTGGCTCGGTTTATTCATGCTACTAGGAAACCTGACGACACTCTGTTGATCGAGGTGTAACTCTGGAGGAACGAAGGCACCGGCGCGAATGTTTCATTTCGTGGTCGGCGCTCGGCACGATGTTTGACCTTTTTGCTGCTGATCTCATAAGCAACTCGTCCCGCTGGCATCTTCAAGGCACAACTGCTTTGCCTTCGTTCCGGAAGGGTTGCACCTCGATCGCAGTTTTACCGCGAATCATCCGAACTAGAGAACGTAAATGATCAAGCACTATCTTCTTTCACCGGGCCCGACGCCGATTCCCAATGAAGTAGCCCTGGCGATGTCGGAGACGATGATTCATCACCGCACGCCGCAATTTAACCAAGTCTTCGACGAAGCCCGCGAAGGTTTGCAAAGGCTCTTTGGCACAAAGAACGACGTGTTGATGCTCGCCTCATCCGGCACCGGCGCCATGGAAGCCTCGGTGGCCAATCTGTTTTCTCCCGGCGACAAGGTGCTGGTAATCAATGGCGGCAAGTTCGGCGAGCGTTGGCTCAACATCTCGAACGCCTATGGACTAAGTCCCATCGAAATGAAAGTCGAGTGGGGCCAAGCGGTCAAAGTCGCCGATGTCGAAAAGCAATTGAAGGTCGATCCCAATATCCAAGGGGTCATGATCCAGGCCAGCGAAACTTCGACCACGGTGCTTCATCCGGTAAAAGAAATCGCCAAGCTGACACGTAACGGCCCGCTCTTTCTCGTCGATGGCGTGACCGCCGTGGGCGTGGTCCCGTTGCCGCTCGACGATTGGGGAATCGACGTTCTCGTCACCGGCTCGCAGAAAGCCTTGATGCTGCCGCCGGGACTCGGTTTCATCGCCCTCAGCGATCGCGCCTGGGAAAAATCTAAGTCGGCCAAGCTGCCGCGCTTTTATTTTGATTTGAATCTTGAGCGCAAAAATCAGCAGAAAGGCTCCGGCGCATTCACGCCGGCGGTGTCACTGATCTTCGGCGTGCGCGCGTCGTTGCGCATGATCGAGCGCGAAGGGCTGGCCAACGTTTACGCGCGCCATGACCGGCTCTGCCGCGCCACCCGCGCCGCCGCCACCGCGCTTGGACTAAAACTGCTCGCGCCCGAAGACCCAAGTCCCGCCGCCACGGGAATTTTTCTACCCGATGGAATTGACGCCGACGCCGTGCTCGAGTATCTGCGCGACAAAATGAATGTTACCCTCGCCGAGGGACAGGATCAGCTCAAAGGCAAAGCGATCCGCATCGCTCATATCGGCTACATGGGCGCATTCGACGTGATCACGGCGATCGCGGCTTTGGAAATGGCGCTGAGAAAATTTGGCGTCGAGATCCCTTTCGGCCGCGGCGTCGCCGCCGCCCAGGAAGTGTTGATGGAGGCATTGCCCTGAAAACCGAGGATGGAGGATCGAAGATAGAGGATAGACGCCATGATCCATCCTCGATCCTCTATCCTCGACCCAAAAACCACACATGGAACCGAAAATAAAAATCCTAGTCACCGACTCGCTGGCACCCGAAGGACTGGCGGTATTCAAAAACGCCGAGGGGTTCGAAGTCGACGTGAAGCTTGGCCTTAAGCCGGACGAGCTTAAGAAAATCTGTGAAATCTATGACGGCTGGGTGATCCGCAGCGGTACAAAAATCACCGCGGAATTGATCAACGCCGCGAAAAAACTAAAAGTGATCGGCCGCGCCGGCGTCGGCTACGAAAACATCGATGCCGACGCCGCGACCAAGAGAGGCATCGTCGTCATGAACACGCCGGGAGGCAATAACGTCACCACCGGCGAGCATACCGTCGCGCTGATGATGGCGTTGGCGCGCCACATCCCTCAGGCGGTCGCCTCACTCAAGAGCGGCAAATGGGACCGTAACAAGTTCGTCGGCGTGGAGTTGTGTAACAAAACCATCGGCGTCATCGGCCTGGGCAACGTCGGCCGTATCGTGGCCGAGCTTGCCGCCGGCCTGAAAATGAAAGTGCTTGGCTTTGACCCGTTTATCGCGGCGGAGAACATCGCGCGCATGGGCGTCGAGCCGGGCACATTGGAAGAAATTTTTACCAAGTCGGATTTCATCACCGTGCACGTGCCGTTGACACCGGACACCCAGGGTCTGATCAACAAGGCCGCCTTCGCCAAGATGAAAACCGGCGTGCGCATCATCAACTGCGCGCGCGGCGGCATCGTCGATGAACAGGATTTGGCCGACGCGATCAAAGCAGGCAAGGTTGCCGGCGCGGCGCTCGACGTTTATGTCGACGAACCCCCGACCGCCAATCACCCGTTAGTCAAGTTGGAGCAAGTCATCACCACGCCGCACTTGGGCGCGTCCACCGACGAAGCGCAGTTAAACGTCGCCATCGCGGTGGCCGAGCAGATGGTTGATTTTCTCGCCAAAGGCGTGGTTCGTTACGCGATCAACATCCCGTCGGTGAGCCCGGAGATCATGGAAGTCTTACGGCCCTATCTGACCCTCGCCGAGAAGCTCGGCAGCCTGCATACCCAGATGGCCGAAGCGCTACCGAAAGAAGTCCAGGTGGAATACCGCGGCGAGGTGGCCCAGTACAATGTCGCGCCGCTGACCCTGGCGGTTCTCAAGGGGCTCTTGTCGCCGGTGATGGAATCGGCCGTCAACTTCGTCAACGCGCCGCTGATCGCCAAGGAGCGCGGCATTAAAATCCTCGAATCGAAAGGCGAAGGCGTCGGCGATTTCACCAGCTCCATTGTCGTCAAAGCGCAAAACGGCGCAACGAACTTGGAAGTCGAAGGCGCGATCTTCGGCGCCAAGCATCCGCGTATCGTGCGCGTCAACGATTTTTATCTCGAAGCGGTGCCGGAAGGCTATATTCTCATATTGCAAAATAAGGACGTACCGGGTGTCATCGGCATGATCGGCACGATCCTCGGCAACAACGGCATCAACATCGCCGGCATGGAGCTCGGCCGCAGCGAAAAAGGCGGCAACGCGATCTCTTTCACCCATGTCGACGAAATGCTATCGAAGAAGGCCTTGGACGAACTGCGCGCGCTGCCGCAAATCGTCTCGGCGGAATTGGTGAAATTGTGAAAGCAAGGCAATAGGCAATAGTTAAGACGACTTCGTTTTCCTAATGCCTATTGCCCAATGCCTATTGCCTAACCAATATGTCAAACATCGCAATCATTGGCGCCCAGTGGGGCGATGAAGGCAAAGGCAAGATCGTCGATCTGTTTACCCAAGACGCGGACGTCATCGTCCGCTATCAGGGTGGCAACAACGCCGGCCACACGCTGGTCGTCAACGGCAAAAAAACCGTCTTGCACCTGGTCCCTTCCGGCGCGCTGCACGCCGATAAGCTTTGCGTGATCGGCAACGGCGTGGTCGTCGATCCGGAGGTTTTGATCGATGAAATTGGCGCGCTTAAAGCCCAGGGTCATCTCGCCAGCGACGACCAACTGCGCATCAGCGAGCAGGCCCATGTGATCATGCCGTACCACAAGCTCATCGATCAGGCGCGCGAACGGCTGCGCGGCGAAGGCATGATCGGCACCACCGGCCGCGGCATCGGCCCGGCCTATGAAGACAAAGTCGCCCGCGTCGGCATCCGCTTCGTTGATTTGCTGGAAGAAGACACCTTTCGCGAAAAGCTCGAGCGCAACATCCAGGAGAAGAATTTTTACTTAAAAGCGATTCTTAAAGAGAAGGCCCTCGACTTTGCCGAGATTCACGACAGCTACGGCCGCTTCCGTGAAAAGCTCAGAGACTTCGTGACCAACACCGGCCTACTGCTCGATCAAAAGATTCGCGCCGGCAAGCGCGTGCTCTTCGAAGGCGCCCAGGGCACGCTGCTCGACGTCGACCATGGCACTTATCCGTTTGTCACTTCGTCGAGCACGATCACCGGCGGCGCCTGTTCCGGCGCCGGCGTCGGACCGCAACATATCCAACAAATCATCGGCATCTCGAAAGCCTACACAACGCGCGTCGGCAGCGGCCCGTTTCCGACGGAACTGCATGGCCCCGAAGGCGAAACGCTCAGAAGAGAAGGCGCTGAATTCGGCGCGACTACTGGACGCTCGCGCCGCTGCGGCTGGTTCGACGCCGTCGGCGTGCGTCACGCGGTAAGAATGAACGGCCTGACCGGCATCGCGCTCACCAAGCTCGACGTGCTCACCGGCTTTAAGAAAATACCGATCTGCACGGCCTATCGTTACGATGGAAAATTGATCAACGAATTTCCCGCCAGCTCCAAAGTCATGCAGGGCGCTAAGCCAGTCTACGAAGAAATGGACGGTTGGGATCAGACCCTCGACAACGTCAGAAAATTTTCCGACCTACCGGCCGCCGCGCAAAAGTATGTAAAGCGCATCGAGGCGGTGGTTGGCACCGAAATCATCCTGGTCTCCGTCGGCCCCGGCCGCGAGCAGACGATATTGCTCAAAAACCCCTTTGAAATCTAGGCAAGGGGTTACTCCTTACCCTTCACACCTCACTTCTTGATTCTGCTGAAAAACTCCTGTTCACCCTTCGACAGGGCTCAGGGCGAACGGGGAGGGGATTGATAATCTTAAGAATTTTCCGTTCATGCTGATTCCTCGACGGGCTCGGAACTGAAGGCCGTCGAGGAAGCCTGCCGTGAGGCTTCTCGAACGGTCGAAG
>CAYZJE010000047.1:0-2095 GCA_964478485.1 uncultured Syntrophobacter sp.
GCTTCGTGGTGAAAAATCCGTTCTTCCTTGGCGTCCCTTCGACGTCGCTCAAGACATGCATTGCGGGAGATATTCCGACTACTTCTTTTGCGCCCTTTGCGTTCCGATCGCCCTGAGCCCGTCGAAGGGTGCGGCCAATTCCCCTCCTGCATTCATTGCACCAAAATCTTTTTCATCTTCGCCAACACCGCCGGCGAAGTGTTCATGATCGACCGCACCACCTGCGTGACCTGCTCGCCGCTGCTTGGCGTGAACTCGATGCGAGTTTTTTTGGCGTCGGCTAAGAACTCAGCGTCGCTGAACGTCATCATGAACGCCCGGCGCATCACCTCGACTCTATCTTTCGGCACGTCAGGATGAACCATATAGGGATTGGTAATCTGCGACGGCGCATGCATCGCGCGGAGTAACTGTTTGGCTTCCTCGCTCTTCGCCACCGCCTCCGCCGCCGGCACTTGTTTCAAGCGCGGATGATCGGGCGTCTTATCGCCCATGATCAAAATCGGTTTGATCAATCCGCTCTCCATCAATTGCAGATGCCGACCGGTGGTCAGCATCGCCAGCCAACTGGCGCAGTATCCATCCACTTCCTTCGCTTCCGTCGCGTTGACGATCGCCGCCACGCCTTCGAAGCCGCGCACTAGTTTCATCTGCGCGTTAAACGCCGCGTTGATGATCGCCGGCGTGTCGTAGATCGTGCTGCCGGGCGCCATGGTGCCGACAGTGAGGGCTTTGCCGCTGACAACGTCGTCAAACGTTGCCACCGCGGAATCGGTCCGCGCCACACAAGCGATCCCCGTGTTGATCGCGCTGCCGAGCCATTTATACTTTGCCGAGTCGAACTGAATTCCCGGCGCGCCCATCGCCTGGCGCAAGACAAACGTCTCGCCGAAGGAACCGATCACGGTGCCGTCTTTAGGATCCGAGTTGTAGATCGTGTTCGCCGCGATCAGCCCGCCGGCGCCGGCGCGCGATTGCACCAGCATCGACGGATGGCCGGGAATAAACCGCCCCATGTGTTTCGCCAGCAAGCGCGAGTAAATATCGTAGGTCCCGCCCGGCCCGGAGCCGATAATGAATCTCACCTGCTTGCCGCGGTAAAAATCCTCCACGGCTTTTTCGTTAAGAGCCGGCTTCTCCGCGGATTTCGCAACCGGCTGCGCCGAAACTTGAGCCGTAGCGAACAGAAGCGCGAAGGTCACAATGGGAATTCGGCAACATCCTGTGCTCTGTAACATTGCCCAACTCCTTAAAAGAGTATCGTTTTTAGTTTCGCCAATATGCCGGCGTCCAGTTTGAAAATCGCCTCCACGGTATTTCTCATGTCGTCAGCGGTCACCGGCGCAAGCCCTATCTTCGCCTTGTCCGCTTCCGCGATGAACTCCGGATCTTTCGCGGTTTCTTGCAAGGCTTTTTGCAGTATCTGCGCCCGGTCATTAGGCGTTCCAGGGGGCAGCGCTAACGTCTTGGTAATCTTGCTCGGAAAGTGAATGCCGACTTCGATCAGCTGCTTCGCCTCCGCGGTCTTGGCCAAATCGATGGCGAGCGGAACCTTTGCCAGGTCGGGAAATGGCTTCGGCACGGTTTGCAACACCACGACGACTGTTCCCTCCTCGAGCGCCTTTTGCCACGTGCCGCGCATCGAGTCCCAACCCCATGTCGTGCCGTCGATTTCACCGCTTTCGGCGGCCAGCCGCATGTCGGCAGTTCCCTTGTAACCGGAGATGACTTGAATCGGCAAGTTGAGCGCCGCCTTGATAACTTTAATGACGTTGTCAGTGCCGAATGCGCCTGGACCCGTTGTGCCCAATTTTACCGGCGTCTTGGCGGCGAACCATCGCTCCATGCTGGTGATGCCGCTCGCCTTGGACAGAGCAATAGCGCTTTCGTCTCGCGCCACTGCGCCGACGAAGACCAACTTGCGCGTGTCGTATTCGACGCCCGGTTGTCCCATAGCTTGGCTGAACGCGAACCCACCGCTGAAGTGGCCCATCGTGAGACCATCAGGCTTCGCCACTTTGGCAATATGATTAGCGGCGAGCAGGCTCCCCGCGCCAGTCATGTTCTCGACCAGAATAGTCGGCTGCCCCGGAAT
>CAYZJE010000048.1:0-9374 GCA_964478485.1 uncultured Syntrophobacter sp.
GCCTGCAACCAAGCGCCGGACCGGCTGAAAGCCGTCGGTGTTGTGTCGTTGATGGATGCCGAAGGCGCGGCGAAAGAGATCACCCGGTTGCACGACATGGGCGTCATGGCGGTGATGATCAACGGCACAGCCGGCACGCGCCGGCTCGATCATCCGGAACATGACGTCTTTTTCGCCGAGTGCGACCGGGTGAAAATGCCGATCGCCGTGCATTTCAGCTTGCAGTTTCCCTTCGTCGACACGCTGTTTGAGCACCATTTCCCCAACCGCGTGCTGGCCGGCATCTTCCCGATCATGGCCGGACTCACCAGCGTGCTTTGCTCGGGCTTGCTCGATCGCTACCCGAATTTAAAGTTCGCCTTTCTCGAAGGCGGCATCAGTTGGGTGCCGGCCCATGTGGAACGAATGGACGATCACTTTGACAATCCACGTTATGGGGCGCGGGATCTAATTAGCAATCCGCCGAGCGACTACTTGAAGTCAGGCAGAATCTACTTCGGCTGTGAAGGGAATGAATCCTTCCTTGGTCGAGTCGTCGGAGAGGTAGGCGAGGATCTTTTTCTATATTCATCAGATTATCCTCACGCCGACCGAACTGAAGGGACGGCGCGGCAGTTGAAAAACCGCGCCGACCTCCCGGAATCGGTCCGAAAAAAGCTGCTGGAAGAAAATGCGCAGCGCTTTTATGGCTTATCGTAGGGGTCTACTGCAATACGTCCCTACTCATTTTTACCGGTTCATTCCTGGCAGCGAGTGCAACTTTGCTTCAATTGGCCAGTTCGATTGCGTTTTTTTCCGTTTCATGATGATTTGAAGAAATCTCAGACAATTACGTCTAAAACATCGAAAGGGGGTGAATAAATGAAAAATATACTTAGAGTGCTAGCGGTTACTGTGACGACTTTAGCTTTCAGCGGTGTTAGCTTCGCGGCCGAGAAGGCTACGGAGAAGACCGAGCCTAAGACGGAGATGAAATCCGAGAAGGCGAAGCCTACAAAGACCTCGGGTGAGGTTACGGCGATAGATGCCAAGGCTGGTACGCTGACCGTCAAAGGAAAGGATAAAAACCTCAACCTGACCGCCGATTCCAAAGCCAAAGGCGCGCTGGAAAAGGTCAAGGTAGGCGACATGGTTAAAGTTACCTACACCGAGAAAGATGGAAAGATGAACGCCACCTCTATATCTACGGTTAAAGCCCCGAAAGCCAAGGCTAAAGCGACAGGCGACATGACGGAAAAAAAGACTGACAAAAAGTAACCATCATTCATCACACTTTGAAGAGGGATAGCTGGATAATCTAGCTATCCCTTTTCTTTTTGACTTGGTCGCGACAACCGGTTGGGGCGGCTCGTCAGCGGCTCGAAACGAAAAATACCAGCTTGATTTCCCCCATCGCGATACTATAGAATTTTTATCAGGCTTGAGACGTTGATTCGGTGTGTTGAAAAGGAGGAGTGGAGATGGAGCCCCCGAAATGTCAAAAATGCAATGACGGCGTGTTGATTCCCCTGTCGGATTACGGCCAAGACGGCGCCTCGGTGATGTACAAGGCCTGGGCGTGCACGAATCCCTACTGTGGGTTCTCCCTGCGCATCGATAAAGGCGAAGTGACCTACGGTAAGAAGATCGAGCCAAAGCATTGAGCTAGCGAAGCTGGTAAATCTCAACCTGCCGCGCGGTTAACCGAGTTAAGCGAGTTTCGGACGGACAACCCAATACTCCATTCTTATCCCGCCATACTCTGATTGAAACTCTGAATCGCCCGGCCGAACAGCTCGCAGCCTTTTTTCAAAGCGGCTAAACATTGTTGCTGCGACTCGGCGTCGATGGCGTAGCGCCGGAGAATTTCCGGCGCGATCCACTCGTGCCCCTCCTCATCGGCCAGCAACGTATCCCGGTAAATCGCCGCCGTAATTGGATCGATCGGCGTCACCCGCTCGATAAAGGACTTCGAAGTGCGCGGGAAGAACTCTTCATGGCCGAACTGCACGCTGGCAATCAACTCGCACAGCGAGCCTAGCGATGAATGAAAGTCCCAGAGATCTTTCAACTCCTTAAGCGGGCTGTTCCACAAGGCGTCGGGGTCGCCATTGAGTTCGGTAATTCGCTTTCGCAGGATCGAGGTGTGCTTGAGTTCGTTGACGACGTACTCGGACATCGGTTGTTGCAGGTCGAGATCGGGAATCTTGCCCACCCATGGCGCGGTGACTTCCGCCGCTTTGCGCTCCATCACCACGCCGAACTGCAGCCGGCGCAAAACCACCGCGGCGCTCAACGGCTTCTCCGCTCCATAGCTTTTTCTCTCAGCATTCATTTTTTCCCAAAACCCTTCTCGGGTCGCCACCAACTGATTGAGAAACGCTTCCGGCTTCAAAGTTTCCATATTCCCCTCGATTCAATTCAACGTTCGGTGATTGACTCCCGGTTTTATTTAGGTTTTAACAATACAAGAATTTGGCCCGGTGTAAAAGCTCGGCCAGGGGTTCTGACCGCATCAAATCCATCACAAGTGAAAATGGAATCCGCGCAAGCCAAAACAATCGTCGACAACCTTTATCAGGATGTCCACGCCCACTGGGACAAGACGATCAATCACGGTGAATTCATGACCCGGCTGCGCGCCGGCACATTGCCGCTCCCCTGCCTGCGCCGGTTTTTCAAAGACTGGGGTCTGTTCTCCATCGAAGTGGTTGCGCTTAATGCGGTTTCCTATTACGTCCACTTGCCATTCTTCGTCGACAATTTCGATCTGCTTGGGCCGCTGTGCGACAAAGTCGCCGAGGAATTGATCTCGCCCAAACCGCCCGGCCATATTTTGATCCTACTGGAGACGGCGAATGCCTTGGGCCTGTCCAAGGAGGAACTGTTCGAACAACCGGCCTCCGGCGCCGGACGAGCGATCAGCGACTACTGTCGGCGGGTGTTTCAAGACGGCTCGATCATTGAGCTGTGGAGCGCCCATGTCTACGAAGAAACCCTCGGCCACTGGTCCAAGCAATGGGGCAGCGCGCTGGTCACGCACTACGGCCTGACTAAACGCCAGGCGATCTACTTCACCGAGCACGCCGAAGCCGACTTGGTGCAACATCAAGATCGCATGGGCCACGGCCCTTTGAATCGCATGATCCTGCAGCGCATCTTGGAACAGGGCAAAACCGCAAAAAAACTCGGCTACGATCCGCAATACTGCGCCTACACCATGGTCGATCTGCAAGCGCTGATGGAACAACACGCGCTGGCCAATCCCTACCCGTCATAATCTACGCGAATCGGCCTTAGCTGCGAATTCGAATTTGAGCGTAATGATGCGCATCGTTCGCTTATACGTACTTTGCTCAATCTTCGTGGTCTCGCTAATCGCGGTCGCGCACGCGCAGTTGCCCGGCAAATGGCTAAGCCGCGCTCCCCTGCCCTCAGCGCGCACCGAAGTCGCGGCGGCGGAAGTCACGGGCAAGATTTACCTCATCGGCGGCTACGGAAAAGGTGGCGACCTAGTCGAGGAATACGATCCAGCCAAAGACAGTTGGCGCCGTCGCGCAGCGCTGCCAAAAATGCTTCATCACGTCGGCGCCGTCGCGATCAATGGAAAAATTTACGTCATCGGCGGCTATATTTCCAGCGTCGGACCGGTCGACACCGTGTATGAATACGATCCCAGTGCCGATCGATGGTCAACAAAACAAAACATGCCGACGGCGCGCGGCGCTCTAGCACTCGGAATTATCGACAGCAAGATTTATGCCGTCGGCGGCGTCGGCGCCAACGGCAAGAATACCAACGCCAACGAAGGATACGATCCGGCGCAAGACCGCTGGCGTAAACACGCGCCGATGAGCACGCCGAGAGATCATCACGCCATAGGCGTTGTCGTTGGGATCAGCAAACTCTACGCCATCGCTGGGCGCATCAATGGCAATCACGATCGCAGCATTGGCGACAACGAGGAATACGATCCGGCAAGCGAGCGCTGGCGCGCCCGCGCGCCGATCCCAACCGTGCGCAGCGGCATCGCCGCGGCGACTCTCGGCGGCAGAATATTCGTCTTCGGCGGAGAATACGGGCGCAGGACGCATAACAATGTCGAATCCTACGATCCCACAACCAACAAATGGCAACGCTGGGCGCCCATGCCCACCGCCCGCCACGGCCTCGGCGCCGCGGTCATCGGCAACTCGATCTACGTCATCTCAGGCGGCCCCCAGCCGGGCGCGACGTTCTCGTCGGTCAATGAAATGTTTACGCCATAAGGGCGCTTCGAGTACCGTAGGGTGCGCGTGCGCACCGGTCCGTTCGTTCTTCGTGCTCGTGATGAGAGTAGTCGAACTATCTCCTTCGTGGTGCACAGAACGATGGGTATCGAGGACTCAACCCATCCGACAATCTCTATACCTAAAAGTTTTCGCGGCTCGGCTAAATTTTCTTGCGACATACGGCAAAATCGCGCGATCAACGGGGGCGACGTTCTCGTCGGTGAATGAGAGGTTCACGCCGTAAAGAATTGAAACATATTCTGCGGCAACCAATCTGAGCTGCCAGGAAAACTGCCCGACACAAACCCCACGTGGCCGCCAACGTTAGGAAAGTCCAAAGTCACCGAATCGGAAACTTCGCCGTCATGCGGCAGCGCGGACGCGGGTAAGAACGGATCGTTGCGCGCGTTGATCAGCAGGGTTGGAATTTGAATTTGCTTGAGCCACGGCTTGCTGCTCGATTTTGTCCAGTAGTCGTCGGCGTCTTTGAAACCGTGAATCGGCGCGGTGTAGATGTCGTCGATGGCCCGAAAGGTCGAGCATTGGCGAACCGCCGCCGGATCGATGTCGAGCCGATGTGAATCAATTTTTGCCAGCACTTTTTTCCTCAACGCGCGGAGAAACCGCCGCGTGTAGATGGCTTTTCGATGACCAAAATCCAACACGCTCGCCGCGGCGTGCAGATCCACCGGCGCTGAGATGGCGACGGCGCGCTCAATGACTGCGCCCGCGCCGCTGTTGGCCTCGCCGAGCCATTTCAAAAGCATGTTGCCGCCGAGCGAAACACCGACGGCGTAAACTTCGCTGTGCCGATTGGCCGCTTTTAACCGGCGCAGAATCCAATCGATCTCGGCGGAATCGCCGGAGTGATACGCCCGCGGCAATCGATTCAATTCGCCGCTGCAGCCGCGAAAATGCGGCACCACGCCGCGCCAGCCGCGCTGCTGTGCCATGGCCATCAAGCTCAGGGCGTAATGGCTGCGCGAGCAGCCTTCGAGGCCGTGAAACAAGACGAGCAACTTGCCATCGTCTCCACTCGAGTCAGTCCAATCGAGATCGATGAAATCGCCATCGGGCGTCTCCCAACGCTCGCGCCGGTAGTGAATCTTGTAACGTCTCGCCAAAGATCGCGCGTAAATAGTTTGCGAATCTCCACCCGGCAACCACCATGGCGGCGCATAAGTGGAATTCACTAACAAGCCCGCCTTATGCTCACTGGTTCCGTTATTCATCCGGACGATTTGAACGTTTTGAACGGCTTGAACGTTTTGAACGAGCTAATTCTTATCCCCTCGCTCCGGCGGCACGAAACCGTGGCGCAACGTGTTTTCGGAAATAGTCCGCGGTTCGAGAAACTGCAAGAGGTAATCCGGACCGCCGGCTTTCGAGCCGATGCCGGAGAGTTTCAAACCACCGAACGGTTGCCGTTCAACCACCGCGCCGGTGATGCCGCGGTTGATGTAGAGATTGCCGACGCGAAATTCTTTGCGCGCCCATTCGATATGCGCCGGCGAACGCGAGAAGACGCCTCCGGTGAGCGCGAACTGAGAATCGTTGGCGATCTGCAACGCCTGGGCGAAATCTTTCGCCTTGATCACCGAAAGCACCGGACCGAAAATTTCTTCTTGCGCAATGCGGTTGTGCGGCTCAACGTCGCGGAAAATCGCCGGCCCGACAAAAAAACCTTGCTTCGGCGCTGCCATTTCGAGCACGCATTTCGCTTCCTTCTTGCCGGTCTCGATGAATTCGGCAATGCGCCGTTGCGCGATGGCATCGATTACCGGGCCGATCGCATTGCGCGAATCTTCCGGCGGGCCGATCTTGAGGCTGCGGACGGCGTCAATGAGCCGGCGAAGCAAACGATCATGCACTTCGCTGAGTAAAATGACGCGCGAAGCCGCCGAGCATTTTTGCCCCTGATAACCGAACGAGGAATCTATCGTGTGCGCTACCGCTTCGTCGAGATCGGCGTCGTTGTCGACGATTATCGCGTTCTTACCGCCCATCTCACAGACGACGCGCTTCACATGCGTTTGTCCGGGGCGATGCGTGTAGGCTTCGTGAAGAATTTCCAGGCCCACCTCGCGCGAACCGGTAAAAGCAATTATATGAATCTGCGCCGAGCGCACTAAATGCGCGCCGATCTCGCCGCCGCCTTGGAGCAACTGGCAAGCAGGGTCAGGCACACCGGCAGTGCGCAAGATGTCGTGCAAATACATGCCCATCAGTGGCGACTGCTCGGCGGGCTTCATCAGCACGCAGTTACCGGTGACCAATGCCGCGGCAGTCATGCCGGTAAGAATCGCCAGGGGAAAATTCCACGGCGCGATGACCGCGGCAACGCCGCGCGGCTCATAATAATAAGTATTCGTCTCGCTCGGCAGCCGCTGGGTCTCGCGCGGCCGGGCGAGACGCAACATCTCATGAGCGTAGTAATCCAGATAATCGATCGCTTCGCAGACATCGGCGTCGGCTTCACGCCAGCCTTTGCCGACCTCGAAGAGTTCCTGAGCAGCCAATTGCCAGCGGCGCTCGCGCATGATGTCAGCCGCCTGGAAAAGAATTTCGGCGCGCTTTTGAGCCGGCGTGTCGCGCCATTCCGGAAAAAATCGCGCCGCGTTATCGATCGCCTTATCGGCTTCTGCAATCGTGGTTGCCCGCGCCTGGCCAATCACTTCATTCGGATCGGCGGGATTCACCGATTCGATCCAGGAGGCGCTGCCGCGCTTGCGCGGTTTTTTGAATTCGCGACGAACTTGCTCAAGCGCTTCGGCGAAACGCTGGCGATTGTCTTGGCGCGAAAAATTGACCGGCGCTTCGTTGCAAAATTCCCTTCGGGCGCCGGAATCGGTCGAAAACTGCGTCATCGGCTTTGCCCGTGCTGGAGCTTTGATCAAACTATCGACATCCTTTTTCTCGGCGTAAGTTTGGCGCAGGAAAGAAGTGTTCGACGTGTTCTCCATCAAGCGACGGATCAGATAAGAGATGCCCGGTAACAATTCGCCCACCGGCAGGTAGACGCGCACGCGCTGGCCGTTTTGAATGATCGCGTGACGCACCGGCTCGGCCATGCCGTAGAGCATTTGCATCTCGTAGCCGTTGACCGGCACGCCGATCTCTTTCGCGGCGACGATCGCGTGGGCCAGACTGCGCAGATTGTGGCTGCCGAACGCCGCGTCGATCACGTCATGGCCTTCGAGCAAAAGCCGGCTCAGCCGCTCGTAGTTGGCGTCGGTTGCTGCTTTGTCCAAGAAGACTGGGATCGGCCAATTCTTCTGCTTGGCCCAAGCGATCTCGCTGTCCCAGTAAGCGCCTTTGACGAGGCGAACTCCGACGCGCCGCTTGTGCCGGCGCGCCCAGCGAATTACATCGCTCACATCCTTTTCTGCGTCATGGAGATACGCTTGCAGGGCAATCGCCGCGTAGGGCCGCTCGTGAAACTCGGCTTCTTCCAGCACGCCGCAAAAAATCGCCAGCGTCAAATCGCGGAAAGCATATTGCTCCATGTCGACGGTGACCGCGGCTTGCAATTTAGCAGCCTCGCGAAACAGCTCGCGCAATCGCTCGCTCACGATCGCTTCGGTATTTGGATCGAGGGGATCGAAGCGAGCGCACAGCGACGATAATTTCACCGAAAGATTGACGCGCGGAATCTTGCCGGCGGGCGCGTCATCGATTTGGGCGCAGGCCGGCCACTTGGCGCTCACCGCGGCGAGTCGACGCAAGAGATCGAGATAGCGCCGCTGCATCGCCGCCGCTTCGCCATCGCTCACGGTCGCTTCACCGACGACATCGAGTGTGAATGCCGCCGGCTCTTTTCTGAGACCCGAGAGAACCGTGATCAAATGATCGCCGCTTTCCTCGGCGATGAAGCGGCGCGCTAGTTTAATCACATTGCGCCGCACCACCGGCGCGACCACGGTTCCGGCATGCAGGGCGTGGGCGAGAATCGCCAAACCGCTAAGCGCGTGATCGACCCGCGCGAAGTATTCTTCCAGATGACGGCCGATCTCCACCGAAGATTCCAAGCTCGGCAGCACGTCGACGAAACGAAACAGCGCCACCCGCAGCGACTCATCGTCGAGCGACCAGTCGATCATCCGGCCTAACATATTTTGCGCATCAAACAGCGCCGGCTTTTGCCGCGCCGCCTTGTGGTAAAGCGCCCGCGCCAGCCGTTGGACTTCCGCTTCAGAAGTTAGGTTCGCCATTTTTCACTCGCCAGAAACTTTATCATAAACTGATCCGAGAGAGGCAGAAAAACCATTGTGAGCGCGGCGCGACCCTGTTACCTTTAGCGATAGCACTCCCGAATTATTAGTTCATGGCGAACTTCCAGGAAATCGAACGACAGAGTGTCGATCGAGGTGGAACCCTGTAGGAGCGAAGGCATCAGCGCCAAATGATTCATCGTCACGCTCGGTGCTCGGCACAATGTTTGAACTTTGCACAGGTAATTTCAGAGCAGAGCGACTCGCTTGCCGCTTCAAGGCAGAGCCGCTTTGCTTTCGCTCCGGAAGGGTTACGCCGCGATCGCCGTTTCACGACGAATAATTCGGGCTAGGACTTTGCATGAATCAAACTGGCGACAAAATCACCGGCGCTGAAGCCGCGGTGGAATTGCTCCGGCTGCACGGCGTCGAAATTATTTTCGGCTTATGCGGCGACACCAGTCTGCCGTTTTACGACGCGCTGGCACGCTTGCCCCATGGCATCACCCACATTCTAGCGCGCGACGAGCGCTCGGCCGCCTATATGGCGGACGGCTATGCCCGCGTATCGGGCAAGGTCGGCGTGTGCGAAGGTCCGAGCGGCGGCGGCGTGACCTATATCTTGCCCGGCTTAGCGGAAGCCAACGAATCTTCCGTGCCGCTGCTGTGTATCAATAGCGACATCTCTGTATCTGCCCGTGGCCGCTTCACGCTGACTGAATTGGATCAGGGCGCGCTCGTGCGCCCCGTGACAAAATGGAACACCGTGCTTGATCGGGCCGAAGATCTGCCCCAGGCATTTCGCCAAGCATTCAAGCAAATCACTTCGGGCCGGCCTGGCGCGGCGCACATTGCGCTGCCCTTCGACGTGCAGAACGGCTCGGTTGATCGATCCGAAATCTGGGGTGATAGG
>CAYZJE010000049.1:0-22994 GCA_964478485.1 uncultured Syntrophobacter sp.
GAGCTACTTGATGGACGTCGCCAGCCAAGCGGGCATCGAAACCGTGCTCATGCGCATCGACGACATCGGTTGGGACGAGCGACAAAATTGCTTCATCGATCTAGACGGTCGCCCCATGCGCAGCATCTTCAAACTCTATCCATGGGAATGGCTACTGCGCGACCAGTACGCGAACCAGTTGCTCTCCACCTACACCCTCACCCAATGGATCGAACCGATTTGGAAAATGCTGCTGTCGAACAAAGGCATCCTGCCGATCCTCTGGGAACTTTTCCCCGGCCATCCGAATCTGCTCAAATGCCATTTCAACCAACCTAAAAACTTAGCTGACTACGTGAAGAAGCCGCTACTTTCGCGCGAAGGCGCGAATCTCACGATCCGGCGAGACGGCTCAACACAGCAAACCGAAGGTCCCTACGGCGAAGAAGGTTTTGTTTATCAGGCGATGGCGCGCATAGCGAATTTCGACGGCGCGTATCCAGTCATCGGCAGTTGGCTGATCGATGGCGTAGCGGCAGGCATCGGCATCAGAGAATCCAGCACGCTTGTAACGAACAATTTAAGTTGCTTCGTGCCACATCTGTTCGAGTAACGGCGGACGCAACATTACGGGGTTAAGGCAGAGATACTCACTTACTGAAACTGTCTGGAGTCAAAACGACTATATTCGAGAAACGTTTGAAATCATCCGGGTTGAAAGTCAAAAGCTGAGTGATGCCATGAACCATCATCGCGGCGACAATACGAGCGTCGTGAGCGTTTCTCCCGGAAACCGCATGCTGAGAAACCAATCTCTCCCACTGTTCATAAAGTGCCGGGGTATCGTTCAAGAAATGAAATAATTTCTTAACAGACGCGAGTTCCGCTTGCGCCTCGACGACTGACATTCCCAAACCGTTCGCTGCACGCGGCCGCGTAGCAACAACCCAAAATTCATAGAAATTCTGTGGAACGATGTAGAGATCTTCGCCCTGATTCCTCAACGCTTCGAGTGCGTCGAGTGTAACTTTGTGCGAAGGGTGCACCGGTTCAGCAGCGCGTGTAAGCGCGTGTAAGAATGTTGGTGTCTAGAACGACACTCATTCACCACGCCCCGCATAGATACTCTCGCGGCTGTCATCGGCAACGACGCTAGAAACCGGATGGGCCACGGCCCATGAGCGAAGCATTCGCGACCATTCATCCGCCGGCACTGACGCGTTTTCTGTAACTTCTTCTCGCTGCCGAGTTACGCATTCCCGTTCGTCGAGTATTTCTTCCAGCAGCTCATTGATCGTTTTTCCTGTGCGTTGGGCAAGTGCATTAAGTCGGGTAAGCACGGCAGTCTGAATCTTTTCTTCACGAAGGTTTTGTTTACTCACGGTCACGCCTCCAAAGAATCGAGATACTCGTCATCCTAGCGGTACCGTTCCTTAAAGGCAACGAACGGCGGTCAAGCAAGGTTGACACACCGCAATGCAATCAAGTAGTCTCACCGCGACCGAAAAAAATAGGTTATTGCCACTACACTTTTATGCCCCGGAAATCTCCATCGAAAAGCATCGAATCGCAACTCTCGGCAGTACAGAGAGAGCTTCGAATACTGCATGCAAGCGACACAGCGATTCTCAAAGAGATTCGCGATGGGTTCGCCCACATGCAAAGTCGTTTCGACCAGATTTATAACCATATGGTTGGATTTATTGAACAACCCTCGGCGATAAGCCGAGGGATTTAGAAAGCGTCGCCTCGAAGTCGACTTCGCTTTATCCTGCTTTCCCGCGAAAGCATGTCCTGAGCGAGCCGAAGGGCAGGAATCCAGGTTTTATGTGTTCCCTTCCGTTGCTCTCACACGTGCGCTTTCTGCGATTCTTCTCACTGCTGAGTTCAGCATTCCCACGAGGCCATTACTCTAGTTCATCGCGACCGCTGAAAGGCAAAGTTGTCGCGACTTTTTCCGCTTCCTCGACGGGATTGCGGAGGTGGTCTCGTTTGTGATACGAACTCGCTACTTTTGCCACGGGCCGTTAGGAGGTCTTGAAATGAGAACTCAACTAAGGATGGCAGGCTTATTTGCTACGAGGCAACCTCGGGATAATGGAAAGATCAATTTGAGGTTTTTCATCGTACCCCCCCCGGATAGGAACGGTATTAAGCGTTTTACTCTGTATGCTGCTCAGCAGCACGCCCTCCTCGGCACAGGACCTTGATTGGGCCAAAAAAGCCGGCGGGACAGGTGGTGACGTCGTTGGCGGCATCGCCGTGGACATCTCAGGCAACAGCTACGTGACGGGGTCCTTCCAAGGCTCAGCCACCTTTGGAGTTGGGGATACCAACGAGACCACGCTGGTTAGTGCCGGTGGCGATGACATCTTTGTTGCCAGGTATGCCGCGATGGATAGCCAATCGATCACGGTGACGCGGGAGCGCCAGCGAGCGCAGCGTTCAACACGAGTTTCACCGTGGCAGCGACGGCGAGTTCAGGCCTTGCGGTATCCTACAGCTCCTGAAGCCCAACCGTCTGCACGAACATCGGCGCAACATTCACGATGGTGAGCGGTACGGGAACCTGTGTGGTTCAGTTTGACCAGCCGGGCGATGCAAATTACACAGCCGCTCCGCAGGTCACCAACTTGACCGCAGCAACGCCATCGCCAATTGCAGACCTCGTGGTGACTAGCGTGAGCAACCCGCCGGCGCTGGCCGCGCCGGGAAGCAGTTTCTCGGTCACGGATAGCGTTAAGAACCAAGGAACCTTGGGGGCCGGGGTGTCAACGACCCGCTACTACCTGTCATTGGATACCACCATAGGAATTGGCGACATTCTCCTCACCGGTACGCGCGCGGCTGGCAAGATCGGCACGGGCGCCACATCCACTGGAACGGTGAATGTTACGATCCCCACCAGCACTGCGTTGGTCACCTACTATCTGCTGGCGTGCGCCGACGACACGACAAAAGTGAGCGAGGGCGACGAGACCAACAACTGTCGTGCGTCAGCTGGCACGGTGCAGATCGAGCGCCCGGATCTCAGGGCGACCGCGGTCACCAATCCGCCGGCGACGGCCAAGCGGAATACTAGTTTCGCGGTTACGGACACGGTCACGAATCAGGGGCTGGTCTCGGCCGCCGCGTCCACGACAAGATTCTATCTGTCGAGCGATCAAGCGAAGGGAAGCGGCGATAAGCTCTTGAGTGGAACCAGGTCTGTAGTCACGCTTGGGCCGGCGGCAAGCTCCACCGGCACAACGACTGTGAAGATTCCACCGAACACGGTTATTGGAATCTACTACCTATTGGCGTGCGCTGACGATACGAACTCTGTGACCGAGACCGTCGAAACCAACAACTGCGTTGCGTCAACAACCCAAGTGAGTGTAACCCAGTAACGGGCGCAGCCCACGTGCTGCTTAGAGGGCTGGTGGAGGGTCTGACTCTCTCCAGCCCCAAGCCGCGGCATTAGACCGGGCGTGCATACTCGCTCGCGCTTCGGTGCCGCACCTTTACCGCCACCTCGATTTGTTTTCCCTTCGCGCCTTTGCGTCCCTTCGACTTGGCTCAGGGCATGCTTTGCGCGAGATATTCCGATTTTGCTGTTACGACTCTGCGACACTACCCCGCTGCCGTAACTACTCTTTCACAGGGAACCCGGAAGCGGTATAAGAACGTAGATAATCCATGAAGTACAATTACGGCGAATGCGAAATCTGCGATACAAAACTTATCGCTAAGCGTGTCAAGCAGGATTTTTGGATACGGGGGAAATTGGTTGTTATCGACAATGTGCCCGCCGGCGTCTGCCCGACGTGCGGCGCAAAAGTTGTGCGAGCGGAAGTCGGCAAGCGAATTGCAAAAATCATCGAGAGCCCGAGAAAGTTAACGAATGCGCCGGTCATCCAGGTTCCCGTCGTGGAATTTTCCTAATCCGATTATTGTCCAGCCTTCGAATAGTTTTTTTAACTGCAATCAATGGCCACGCGACTGACAAGCGAACAGATCGAGCGATATAGCCGCCAGATCATGGTGCCGGATCTCGGCGGTAAGGCGCAGATGCATCTACGCGACGGGCGGGTGCTGGTCATCGGCGCCGGCGGACTGGGATCACCCGCGGCGTTTTACCTTGCCGCGGCGGGGGTTGGAACACTGGGAATCGTCGACCCGGACAAAGTTGAGCTGTCTAACTTGCAGCGGCAGATTCTCCACGCCACATCCGACATTGGTCGGCAGAAAGTCGATTCGGCAAAAGACACGCTCACGGAACTGAATCCCGATGTTGAGGTTAAAGCTTATCCGGTGCGCTTCGACGAAAGTAACGCCCAAGAACTCGCCGCCGAGTATAATTTCATCGTCGATGGCAGCGACAACTTCGATACTAAGTTTCTCGTCAACGATACCGCGATCAAGTTGGGAATTGCCTTTTCACACGCCGGCATTGTTCGACTCCAAGGCCAGACGATGACCGTGATCCCCGGCAAGAGCGCGTGCTACCGCTGCCTATTCAAGGCGCCACCGCCGCCCGAGGAAATTCTCAACTGCCAGGCGTCCGGTATACTCGGCGCCGTGGCCGGCACCCTCGGCACCATCCAGGCAACTGAAGCGGTGAAATATCTCGCCGGATTCGAAGAAGGTTTGCTCACTGATCGCCTGCTGATATACGACGCCAAACACATGAAGTTTCGCGATATCAAAGTCCAGCGAGATCCAAACTGCGCGAGCTGCGGCGGAGCCGGATAGAAAAATTACAAATTCGAAGCACGAAATCCGAAAGCGGCCCCGCGGATCGAAACAATTTCAAATGACCAAAATAGGTAAAATTCCAAACAAACATCCTTTGGAATCGGTGTTTTGGATTTTCCCGATTTGAGACTTATTTCTCTCGGAGTTTGTTTCGGATTTCGAGCTTCGGATTTCGGATTTTCTTTCGCTGGCGTCCAGGCGCAAGAAACTTTGTTGAAGTGGTTCTGTCGAACATTTTGAAGGTAAGCATCTACGCTTTGCCTTTCGAAATCGACGGTGCTCCGGCGCCCACCGCCTTGCAAGGCAGCGGGTGTCGGACTATCTTGGCCTTGTAATCAAGGATTAGATTTTAGGAGGATTGTTATGTCAGTGCGAGTTCGTGTTCCCACCCCGCTGCGCAAGTACACCCAGGGCGCCGATGAAGTGGCCGCGCAGGGCGGCAACATCAGGGCGCTGGTTGATGATTTGGAGAAAAACTATCCCGGCATCAAAGAACGGATCTGTGACGAGAGCGGCAAGGTACGCCGCTTCGTCAATGTTTACGTCAATGGCGACGATATTCGCTTCTTGCAGAATCTCGAGACGGCCCTAAAAGAAGGCGACAGCATCTCGATCGTGCCGGCGATCGCCGGCGGCAAGTAAATCCGCATCGGAAGTCGACTATGGCTGGCTCATCGCCCAATCTACATCTGGTACCGTCACCGCAGACGGAACCGAAAAAAGTCCAGTCGGTTCTCGACCTGATCGGCAATACCCCGTTACTGGAAATTCAACGGATCGGCGCGGGTCTGCCGTCGGGCGTAAAAGTTTTCGCCAAGCTCGAAGGTTTCAATCCTGGCGGCTCGGTGAAAGACCGGCCGGCGTGGCGCATGATTCAAGAAGGATTGCGCGACGGCAAACTGCACGACGGCAAAACCATTCTCGACTCGACATCGGGGAATACCGGCATCGCCCTCGCATTGATCGGCAGCGTGCTGGGGTATCCGGTGGAACTGGTGATCCCAGCGAACGTCAGCAACGAACGTAAACTCATCATTAACGCCTACGGCGCAAAGATCACCTACAGCGACCCGATGGAAGGTTCAGACGGCGCGATCCGTCTGTGCCGCCAGATCATCGCGGCAGATCCGGAGAAATATTATAAGCCGGATCAATACTTCAACCCGATGAATCCGCTGGCTCATTATGAAAACACCGGGCCGGAGATTTACCGCCAAACCAACGGCAATATCACCCACTTCCTCGCCGGCATCGGCACCGGCGGCACGGTCATGGGGATCGGCCGTTATCTCAAAGAAATCAATCCCAGCATCCAAGTGATCGCCGTCGAACCAGACGACGCGCTCCATGGGCTCGAAGGCTTGAAACATATGGCCAGCTCGATCGTGCCGGGGATCTACCACGAGGAGCAGTTGGACAGTAAAATCCCGGTGTCGACGGAAGACGCCTACTCGATGGTGTATCGCTTGAGCCAAGAAGAAGGCATCCTGGTCGGCCAATCTTCAGGCGCAGCCCTTTTCGCCGCGCTCAAGGTCGCGCGTAAGCTCCGTTTCGGTACCGTGGTGACGATCTTTCCCGATTTCGGCGACAAATATTTAACCACGAACTTATGGGTCGGATGGCGTGATCGAATGGCTGTGGGCAATCTCAAATTCTCGATTTAGCCCGGATTATTCGCACCACGAGGGAAACTCACTTCACTGTGTCGATCGAGGTGCGACCCCGTATCCTCGCTGACGCTCGGAATTTCAAATTACAGATTTCACATCCCAAATTTGGAATATGAAATTTGCAATTTGCAATCTTTAGGGTACCGAGGCGGATATCGATAACACCAACGCGCCCCCTTCATGGGGCGGGCCACCGAGAATAAAATTACCTTTGTTGGGGATTTTCACCGTGGTATCGACGATCGGTTTGTCGTTTTCAGTCAGGCGAACTTTCAGCGCGATACGATTGTCTTGAAATTCCTGCGGCACGACCGTAAGAATTCGTCCGCCGGGAATCTCAAAAGACTGCGTCCCCTGCCACGGCACCGTCTTGCTATCATCTTTCAACGAACGGTAAGAGCGGTATTTCAGCGCTTTAAGTTGCTGCTCCATCCCCTTTAGCTTGGCATCGAACTCGTCGGACTTATTGGCCGCCAGAATCGACCTGATGGTCACTTGAACCGACTGAGGGTTTTTCTCCGCCGCCCCACTCCAACCCCCCAAAGAAACAAGTAAAAGACTAGAAAGCAGGACCAGACTTGGCCTTGTCTTCAGCAGCTTCATTTTCACCTTCTTGATCTTGATACAACCAGATTACCGTAGTCTTGGATTCGTTTTCACGCAATAGTGCAACGCTCCGTCCGTAAGCGTCAATCGACTCCACGGCGGCGAAATTATTACGCGCGCCGCCGAAGCGCCACTCCGGCAAATAGCCATTGAGTGAAAACAGCGCAAGCACCAGCGCGATCACGGCGGGCACGGACCAAGCGATTCTCGGCGCGGTAAAAAAGTCGCGACACCAGTCTCGCAGCTCCTCGTGCCAAGCGCGCTCTTGATTGATACGCCGCTGCACCTCGCGCCAAAACGGCATGAATTCGATCCGTGACGCTTCGCCGGCCAACTCGTCCCTGAGCGCTAGATGTAACTTTTCCAACTGCCGGCGCACTTCGCCGCAAGCGGCGCAGCCGGAGACGTGCTCACGTACAGAGTCGCTTTCGCCGGGGCTCAACTCGCCATCGAGCCAGCTGCCGATGGATTCACGGATGGTTTCACAGCTTGTCATAAAAACATGCTCAACTTATTTTGCAGTTTTTTTCTGGCGTAATGCAGGCGGCTCATCACCGTGCCTTCGGAACAACCGAGAATCTCGCCAATATCTTTGTACGACATTCCTTCAAGGGTTCGTAAAACGATCACCGACTTATGTTCCGGCGTCAGCTCGTTGATCGCTGTGGTCAGCTTTTCTCTCAGTTCCCGATCGTGCACATCGGCGAAAGGATCTCGCGCCCCTTCGTTTTGAGCTTCCATTACGTCATCCATGGATTCACGAAAATCCAATGGATTGCGCTTTTGGCGCCTTTGTGTGTCGATCGAAATATTGACCGCGATCCGGTAGAGCCATGTGTAGAATGACGAGCCGCCTTGAAAACTATTAATCTTTCGATAGGCCCGAAAGAATGTTTCCTGGGCTACATCCATGGCGTCTTCACGGTTGCGCAGTAAGCCTAAACTCACCATGTAAACCTTCTGGTGATAGCGCGAGACGAGCTCTTGGAACGCGCTCCTCTCGCCAGCTTGGCATTGCTTAACCAGTTCCGAGTCACTCAGCTCCACAGCAATCCTGCTTTTTAGACGTTCGTTTAGAGGGAATATTCAGCGGGGAAAACAACTTGTTGGTCAAAATCCTTGACGTTTTGGAGGATTCCTCTAGAATCGCATTGCTTTATTTGCCTTATTGTCAGCCCTCGTCCTGTGCCGGCGAAAGGTTATCTATGCTGGTTCAATGTCCCAATTGCAAGACAACCTACAAGGTATCTGAGGATGTCATGAAAGGCTCGACGCCAGCCTTTCGCTGCTCCCGTTGCCGGCACACCTTTGAACTTGAAGTCGAAGAGCCATCCCAAGCATCGGCGCAACATGGAAACGAAGGCGCCGCGAAAGTCGAGGCGCCGGTTCAAGACCAAGAGCTGAGCTTTTCCTTTCCATCCAAGGAACCGGCCAAGCCCAGCGTCGACGATCAACCCGCACCGGTCGTGCCGGTAGTGATTGTCGCGCCGCCGAACCAGAGCCCTAGCAAAGAAATCGCCGCCGAAGACCAGTGGTCGTTGAATAGCGATGATGCAAAGGATCAGAATGATGCGAAGGACGAAGCGCCGTTCACCCTGCAGGAGCTAACCTCGCCATCTGAACCGGATACAAGCTTCGACGCGTCCAAGGAATTCGCCGCCGAGCATCCGGCGATTGCCGCCGACAACGACGAGGCGGATAGCGCGCAGAACATCTTGCCCATGTCCTACTACATGGATCGGCAAGCGTCGATTCTACCTTACCTGACGCTATTCGCCCTACTGGTGATCGGTTTTTCTCTGGCCGCGGTGATCAGCGAAGCTCACCCCAAGGCGTCGGAAAAACTGGTTAAGAAAATTCCCCTGCTCGGCACCGCCGTGTTGAAGAATAGTCATCTAAAAGACGGCATCCTGTTGCAATCGCTGCGAGGTGGTTACCAGAGCATTCAGGGGAATCGGGAAGTTTTCGTCATCACCGGAGTAGCACTTAATCAGAATCCAGTGGTGATCCGCGAGATTCGGCTGACCGGCAAGATCCACAATGAAGGCGGCAAAGAGTTAGAAGAGCAGACGGTTTGGCTGGGCAACACGCTCTCGGCAAAAATTCTCCGCGGCATGACTTTGGAGGATATCCCTCATTTGCAGAGCCTGAAACCGCTAAAGAGTTTCGAGATGCCGCCTGGCGACTCGGTTACCTTTGCCATGGTATTTCTTAAAGCGACCAAGGGGGTTAAAGACTTTAGCTGCGCGGTAACCTTCGCCGATAGTGAGGCTTAGTCGTCGATCGGCGCGATCAATTAAATTCGCGAGCGGGGTTTGAACCCCGTTCGCGGCCAAAGGGGATGCTCGCCCCCTTTGGAAACCCCATTTAATTGTTCCCGCCTCAAGAGGCGGGGTTTACTTAGAATCTATGGCTTGCTTGAATCGTTCTTCGGCGTGATATCGACCTCATCGGGCTCATTGACAGCTCTGCGGAATTTTCTAATGCTCTTGCCCAGCCCTTCCCCTAAGTCCACCAGACGGCGGTTGAATAGCACCATGACGATGAGCAGAACGACTAATAGCTCGCCAATGCCAAGACCAAACATCGTGCCTCCTCCGAGCCGCTGGACTCTCGACCGTGGCGTGAAATCTTACCACCGCAGTTGCTGCCCGGTTTAAAGGCGATAATATACTATCGTGACGACCTTGAACACAGCTCTCAACCGTTTCTTCGCTATTTCGATCGCGATCCACATCCTGGCGTTTTTCATCATCACAATGAACCCGTTAAGCCAAACGGTTCAGCCTGACCCGATCGTCGTGTCGCTGCTGCCGCAAAGTGAGAGACCCAGCGCTCCATCCGCCGTCGCTCCGAAGGCCACGCCCGCCCCGCGCCCGCTCAAGGCGCCCGCGATCATTGCGAAAAAAGATCCCGCCGTCGCTAAGGAAATTAAGGAATTAGCCGCGCCTCTTCGTGACCAGCCCACTCCGATCGAAAAGCGTCGCGAGCAGCCGGCGCCACGCGAACCGATTCAAGAATCCACCGTGATCGCCGAGCGGCCGCTGCCGACGCTTAAAGAGTTGCTGCCATCAGCGACCTACTCATCGGCGAACGCGCGTAGCAGCGACCCCGTGAGCCTGAACACCAGAGACCCGATCTACGTCAGCTACTTCACCAAGATAAAGCAGAACATCGAGCAGCAGTGGGAGTATCCGGAAGCGGCACTGCGCTACGGTTTGCAGGGGCGGTTATCGCTAGAGTTTAGCATCGGCAGCAGCGGTCAATTAGAACAATTGCGGATGACTCGCTCTTCGGGTTACCAGGTGCTCGACGAAGAAGCGCTGCGTGCGATCAAAGCCGCGGCACCCTTTCCACCGATTCCGTCGTGGATCAAGCCGATCCCGCTGTCGATCTCGGCATCCATGGAATATCATGACAACCGCTTGAACTACCGCGTCACGCGCTGAAAAACGACTTTACGAGGCAGTCAAGCGCGAAAGGATTGGAGTTAAGCGTCTTCGGATTCGGATATATATCCCGCCAAGCATGTCCTGAGCAAAGTCGAAGGGGCGCAAAGCATGCCCTGAGCAAAGCCGAATGGGACGCTAAATTCGGAAGAAAAATATTCCTCACTCCAACTCACTTCTTTTTATCGGAACTTTGCGCCTTAGCGCCTTTGCGGGAGATAATCCGATTTCTTATTTTGCGCCCTTTGCGTCCCGATTGCCCTGAGCCCATCGAAGGGTGCGGCTAACCCTCTGATCCATCCGGTCGCCAGCGGAGCAACGGTTTGCGCGCGGCACGAGCCTCGTCAAGGCGCCGAACCGGCGTCGAGTACGGCGCTTGTTTGACCAGCTCCGGGTCACTCTTCGCTTCCTCGGCGATGGCGCGCATCGCTTCGATGAAACCATCGAGCGTTTCGGGCGTCTCGGTCTCGGTCGGTTCGATCATCAGCGCGCCGGAAACCACCAACGGGAAATATATCGTCGGTGGGTGATAACCGTAATCCAACAGACGCTTGGCGATATCGAGCGTGCTCACGCCGCTGCGATGCTGGAGACGATCGGTAAATATACACTCATGCATGCATGGCTCGTCATAGGCGATCTGATAGCTCGCTTCGAGTTGCTTGCGGATATAATTGGCATTGAGTAGCGCCATCCGGCTCGCCTCTGCGAGACCGTCGCCGCCGAGCGAAAGAATGTACGTGTAAGCCCGCACCAACACGCCAAAGTTGCCGAAGTATGAGCGCACCCGTCCGATCGATTTGGGCGCGTCTTCTAAAAGCTCAAAGCGGGTGGCATTTTTAATAATGCGCGGCACCGGCAAGTAATCGCGCAGCTGCGCATTGACGGCCACCGGCCCGGCTCCTGGCCCACCGCCCCCATGGGGAGTCGAGAATGTCTTGTGCAAGTTCAAATGCAACACGTCAACGCCCATATGGCCCGGTTTGGCGATTCCCATCAGCGCGTTCAGATTGGCGCCATCGAGATAAACCATTCCGCCTTGGCCGTGCACCGCCTCGGCTATCGTTTCGATATTGGTTTCGAACAGACCAAGAGTATTGGGATTGGTGATCATGATCGCCGCAACGGATGGATCCATCACTTCAGCCACCGCTGAAGCGTCGATGACGCCGCGCTCATTGGAGGAGATCTGAATCACGTCGTAGCCGCACAAGGTCGAGCTCGCCGGATTGGTGCCATGGGCGGTATCGGGAACAATGATCTTCTTGCGCGGATCGCCACGATCGGCGAGACCGGCGCGAATCATCATCAACCCTGTGAGCTCGCCCTGGGCGCCGGCCGACGGCTGCAGACTCACATGATCCATGCCGCTGATCTCCGCCAACATTTTTTCCAGATCGTATAGCAGGGCCAACGCGCCTTGGAGCAATTCAACAGCGGCGAGCGGGTGAATTTGCGCGAAGCCCGGCAAGCGCGCCACGACTTCGTTAACTTTTGGGTTGTACTTCATCGTGCACGACCCGAGCGGATAGAATTGGCTCTCGATGGCAAAGTTTCTCTGCGACAGCCGGGTAAAATGGCGCAGCACTTCGAGCTCGCCGAGCTCGGGGAATCCGGCGATATCGTCACGTAACAGCGCCGCGGGAATCGACTCGCCGCCGCCCGCCTCCTCCGTGGGCCAGTCCACCGCGCTGCGCCCGGCAGAGCTGCTCTCGAATAACAGCTTGGGCTCAGCGATCTGAGACGATTTCTTATCCTGCGATGGTTCGGACAAGCCGGTCAATCTCCTCTCGTTCATTCATTTCGGTGACGCAAGTGAGCAGACAATCGCGCAACTCGGGATACCACCGCTCCAGGCTGAGGCCTGGAACAATTTTCTCCCCGGCACAGCGGCCCAAGCGCTGCGGCAGGTTTTCCCCGCGCAGGACAAATTCATTGAAGAACGGACCAGAGAAGACCGAGCTGAATTGGCCCTGGGCAATCAATTGACGTTTGGCATCATGGGCTCGCGCCAGGTTGATCTCGGCGATACGGCGAACGCCTGATTTTCCCAACAGCGACAGGTAGACGGTCGCCGCCAAGGCACAGAGGGTTTGACTGGTGCAAATGTTGGACGTCGCCTTCTCGCGGCGAATATGCTGCTCGCGCGTCGCCAAGGTTAGCACGAAGCCACGTCGTCCCTCGCTGTCGACGGTCTCGCCGACCAGTCGGCCGGGCATGCTGCGCACGAATTTCTTCTGGCAAGCGAAAAAGCCAAATGCTGGGCCACCCAAACTCATCGGCACGCCGAGACTCTGGCCCTCGCCAACCGCTATGTCGACGGCGAACTCGCCGGGTGGTTTGAGCAGTGCTAGCGCGAGAGGTTCAGTCGTCACGGACACCAGCTGCGCGCCAACCCGAGCGCAAGCCGATTTTATCGGCGCTAAATCCTCGATGACGCCGAAGAAATTGGGATAGCCAACCAGGACACACATCGACTCGTCGTCAATGCGCTCCGTCAATGTCGTGAGATCGGTTCCGCCCGTGCCGTCGAAGGGAATTTCTTCGAGCCGAACGTCGACCAAGTTTTTTAAATAAGTGGCGATCACCGCGCGATACTGCGGATGGAGCGCGCGAGAGATCAAGACGCGCCGCCGACTCATCGGCTGAATCCGCCGCGCCATCAAGACCGCTTCAGCCGCGGCCGAAGCGCCGTCGTAAACCGCCGCGTTGGAGACTTCCATGCCGGTGAGCTGGCAGATCAGCGTCTGATACTCGAACAGCGCTTGCAGCGTCCCCTGGCTTACTTCAGGCTGGTACGGCGTATAGGAAGTGGAAAATTCTGAACGCGAGATCGTCGCATCCACCGCGCTGGGAATGAAATGATTATAAATGCCGCCGCCGAGAAATAAACTCCAATCGGCGGCACTGACGTTCTCGGCCGCCAAAGCAGCAAGCCGACGGCGAACCGCCAGCTCGGTCAAACCGTCCGGCAGGTTGATTTTTGCGCGTTCACGGAGCGAGCGCGGAACATGCTGATAGAGTTCGTCCACCGACGCGCGCCCAATGGCGCGGAGCATGCGCTCTTGATCCGCCGGGGTATGAGGCGTGTATCTCATCGGTCGGAATTACTTTTCTTTGTCCTCTTTGTCCTCTTCGTCTTCTTCGTCCGATTCGTCCTCGTCGTCGTCGTCCTCATCTTCGTCTTTTTGTTGAGCGACGTACTCGCTGTATTCTTCCTCGTCCATCAAATCCTTGAGATCGTCCATATCGTTCAACTCGACTCGGATCATCCAACCGTCACCGTAGGGATCGTCGTTGATGGTCTCCGGATTGTCCGGCAAGACATCGTTGATTTCCAACACCGTACCGCTCACTGGAGCGTAAATGTCCGACACCGCCTTGACCGACTCGACGGCACCGAAGGGATCATCCTTGACGATTTTCTCGCCCACTTCCGGCAGCTCCACGTAGACGATATCGCCAAGCTCTTCTTCGGCGTATTCGGTTATGCCGATGGTCGCGGTACTGCCTTCGACCAGCACCCATTCATGTTCTTTCGAGTATTTTAGCCCTTCAGGGAATTCCATTCCTAACCTCCTTGACCTATTGAATTCGCGAGCGGGTTTTGAACCCCACTCGTGACCAAAGGGGATGCTCGCCCCCTTTGGAAACCCCATTTAATTGTGCCCACCTCAAGAGGCGGGGTTGAATCGAATCAATTTGGCTCTGCCGCTAACGGCGGTAAAATGGCAATGAAACAATCTTCGCCGCAACCATGCGTCCACGAATCTCGACGTCGACCAGGTTCTCGATGCGGGCTTCCTCGCTCACGACGTAACCAAGCGCAATCGCCTTGCCCAACGACGGCGACTTGGTGCCGCTAGTGACGCGGCCGACCTTACAGCCGTTCTTGAATAGTTGATAATCGCCGCGGGCAATCCCCGGCTCCAACAGTTCCAAGCCGACCAGTTTTCGGCGCACGCCATCGTTCTTCTGTTTAACGATAACTTCGCGACCGTTGAAGGCAGGCTTAGATAGCTTGGTCACCCACTCGAGTCCCGCTTCCAGCGGTGTGGTCGTGTCATCGAGCTCATGGCCATAAAGCGGATAAGCCTTCTCCAGCCGCAGCGTATCGCGCGCGCCCAAACCGACCGGGACCAGTCCGGACGGCGCCCCGGTAGCTAGTAAAGTAGACCATAGCTTTTCGGCGGCGCTGGCATGGCAATAAAGCTCGAAACCGTCTTCGCCCGTGTATCCCGTGCGCGCCACCATGCAGCGGATCGACGCGACATCGGCAAAGGCGAAGTGGAACGATTTCAATTCGGCGAGCTTGAGCGCCGACGTCATCAAGCGTTGCAAAATCACCGCCGCTTTGGGACCTTGGAGCGCCAGCTGGGCGTACATCGCGCTTTGGTTGTCGACTATGACGGCTCCCGCCGCATGATCGCGAATCCAAGTGAAATCCTTGTCGATGTTCGACGCATTGACGCAGATAAAATAGGCCTCCGGTTTGACCCGGTAAATGATCACGTCGTCGACCACTCCGCCCTGTTGGTTGAGCAATAAATTATACTGTGCCTGAAACACTTGCAGGCGCGCCACGTCATTGGCCGTGAGCTGCTGGCAAAGCTCCAACGCGCCGGCGCCGCGCACTTCAATCTCGCCCATATGGCTCACATCGAAAAGGCCGGCGGCGCGGCGCACCGACAAATGTTCTGCGATGACGCCCTGGTATTGCACCGGCATCTGCCATCCGGCGAACTCGACCATCTTGGCGCCGGCGCGGCGATGCGCGGTAAACAGAGCGGTTCTTTTCAGTGAGGGCGCCACGATTGCCGAAGTAATTGTCGACCCGCCTAACGCTCGCGCTGCAAGGAATCCTTGGCCGCCTTCAGCGTGTTGAAGAGCAGCATGCAAATCGTCATCGGCCCGACACCTCCCGGAACCGGAGTAATGGCGGAGGCACGATCCTTGGCGGTCTCGAATTCGACATCGCCGCCGAGCTTGCCATTGGGCAAACGGTTCACGCCGACATCGATGACCACGGCGCCCGGTTTTATCCAGTCGCCGCGCACCAGCCCGGCCTTGCCGATCGCTACGACGAGGATATCGGCGCGGCCGACTTCGTCGCGCAGGCTCAATGTCCGCGAATGGCAAATCGTCACGGTGGCATGTTTCTCCAACAACATCAGCGCCACCGGTTTGCCGACGATATTGCTCCGGCCGACGATCACGGCATTTTTGCCTTTCGGATCGCAATGGGCCGCTTCCAAAAGCCGCATGATCCCCATCGGCGTGCAGGGCCGGAAGCCGTCGCCGCCGAGCGCCAGCATGCCCAGGTTCACGGGATGGAAACCGTCGACGTCTTTTTGTGGCGAGATCGCTTCGAAAACTTTCTCCGCACGAATATGGGGCGGCAAGGGCAGTTGCACCAAAATACCGTGAACATGCTTGTCCTTATTGAGCTGGTGCACCAAGGCGAGCAATTCCTTTTCAGAGATCGTCGCGGGGAGCAAATGCTCGAAAGATTTTATGCCGGCTTCTTTGCACGCTTTCTCTTTATTGCGGACGTAAATTTGCGACCCCGGATCATCGCCGACCAAGACAACCGCCAACCCCGGCGCCAATCCCCAACGGCGCTCAAGCCCGTCGACTTCTTGCTTAATTTGATTTTGAACTTCTTTAGCGACGGCCTTGCCGTCGATAATCGTGGCCATGAATAAACTCCGCAATTGTGCTGAAAACTATATCCAAAATAAAATTTTCATAAAGAGTTATTTGACCTATTTGGATGACATGGTGAATCGCAAAGGTCAACCCCAAAAAATAGCAATTGAGCGCTGACAACGGTCAGCGCTGATTGACCTCGATGTCGTTTCGGCATTAGATAGCGACAGCGATCTTTCGAAGGGATGATTTCATGACCGAACCGCGCACCATTGAAGAAGTGAAAAACGATATTCGCGGCCGGGTCGGCCAGCGCGCGCCGTTTCTCCACGCCGACCGGGCGGAGTCGGAGCAGGCTCTCGCGAAGATGGCGAGCTTCAATGGCGAAACCTGGGCTGCGGTCTGGAACGAGCTCGGCGCCCGCTGGGAAGATCAAGCCAACGCGGCGGAGAAAGCCGGCAATGCCGCGCTGGCGAAAGCAAACTATCTTAAGTCCTACGGTTACTACGGCATCGCGCGCCATCCGTTTCCGAGCACGCCAGGAAAACATCATGGTTACCAAAAGACCCGCGAGATGTTTCTCGCCGCGTCGAAATATTTTGACATCGCGGTGGAGCGGGTTTCGATTCCATTTCAAGGCGGAGCGGGCAATGCGATTGTCGGCCACCTGCGCTTGCCGACGAAACTCCCCGCGCCGATGATCATGCACTGGGGCGGCATCGACAATTGGAAAGAAGAGCGCCACTCCTTCGGCGAGAACTTCGTCAAGCAAGGCTGGGGCTGTTTTATCATCGACAGTCCCGGCACGGGCGAGTGCCCGATGTTGGCCGGCCCCGATGCCCATCAAGTTCATCTCACCGTGCTCGACTACTTGCTCACCCGACCGGAAGTTGCAGTCGATAAAATCGCCGTGGTGGGCGCCAGCTTCGGCGGTTACTGGTCGACCAAATTGGCTCATCTGGCGCCGAATAAATTGCGCGCGGCGGTGAACTGGGGCGGCGGCGTTCATCATTTTTTTCAACCACAGTGGCAGGAGCGCTCGCGCCACGCCGATTCTTATCTATTCGACCTGATCGAAGCGCGCGCCAATCTGTTCGGTAAGAAAACTTTCGACGAGCTTTGCGCCGTCATGCCGGCGCTGTCTCTGCTGGATCAAGGCTGGCTCGATAAACCCTCGGCGCCGCTCTTGATCGTCAATGGCAAAGAAGACAAGCAGGTGCCGCTGGAAGATTTCTACTTGCTGCTCGAACATGGATCGCCGAAAACCATCCGGCTCTTTCCCGGCGGCCACATGGGCGCGATCCCGAATATTTTCCAAACCGTGATCGCCTGGCTGCATCAGAAACTGGACTAAGCATGCCGATGCATAAACAGGAGGGAGAGTTCTCTCGCAAAGGCGCAAAGACGCCAAGTTCGGATCGTGACAATATCTTCGTCACTTTGCGTCTTGGCGTCTTGGCGAGATAAATTCTTTGAACATTTATGAGTCTCTATCAAGTGCAGAAGCTTATTTATCACGTCAATCGCGATCCCGAACGGCGCGAGCGCTATCGCCAGGACGCTCCCGCGTTCGTAAAATCCTATGATCTAACGGAACCAGAAAGCGCCGCGCTTTTGAACATTAACGTGCGCGCGCTCTACACCATGGGTGTCCACTCGCTCCTGCTCCGGCCGTTCACCCTGCTCAACAATGTCTCCAACGAAGACTACGCAAAGGCGCTGAAAGGATTGGGATGAATTATGCCAATAGTATTTGCCTGCGCCGCTAGCCACGCCCCCGGAATGACAGCATGGACCGAGGCCGCACCCAAAGAACAGGCGGACAACTTTCTTAGCAGTTATCGCAAGCTCGGCGCACGGCTTGCGGCATCCAAGCCGGACGCGATCGTCGCCCTGACGGTCGAGCACTGGGCCAATTTTTTTCTAAATGGCATGCCGACCTTCTCGATCGGCCGCGCCGAGCACTACGACGGCCCGATTGAGGAATGGCTGAGAATCCCCAAAGGCCGCGTGCCCGGCGACGTGAAGTTAGCAGCTAAATTAATTGACGCCTGCCTCAACGGCGGTTTCGATCCATTGTTCTCCGACGAGCTGCTATTCGACCACGCGACCTACCTACCGCTGCACTTTTTGAATCCGAATCTGTCCGTGCCCGTCGTGCCGGTGATCATCAACACACTGACGCCGCCAATGCCGACGGCGAAACGCTGCTTCGCCTTTGGTGAATTCCTCGGTCAAGTCTTGAGCCGCAGTGAAAAGCGCATCGCCATGATCGCCACCGGCGGACTATCGCACTGGCCCGGCGAAGCTCAACACGGCAAAATAAATATCCCCTTCGACAAGAAGTTTTTGGAAAACTTGATCACCGGCGATCACCATCAATTGACCGCCTATACGCACGACGAGATCAACCGCGACGCCGGCTCCGGCGGCCACGAGATTAGAACCTGGATAGCGCTGGCCGGCGCCGTGCAGAGCTGGAAAGCCGAACTAATCGCCTACGAACCGGTAATACCATGGGCCACGGGATGCGGCCTGGTAGAATTCTCACGATGATCGGAATTGGCCGCAGCATGCTGTGCCCCGACGATTTCGCGGCTGAGATCAGATTAAATGATGATTCTGCTGAAAAACCCTTCGTTCATCCTTCGAGAGCCTCAGGACGAACGGGGAGGGGACTGACAACGTTAAGAATTTTCCGTTCATGCTGATTCCTCGACGGGCTCGGAACTGAAGGCCGTCGAGGAAGCCTGCCGTGAGGCTTCTCGAACGGTCGAAGCATTCCCAGGGGTTTTTCAGCAGAATCAATGATCTGGCCGGCCGTCATATTCCCGAGAATGCTCGTCCTCGGGGTTATTCGTGAGGCGAGAAAATAAAGAAAAGAATCTCAGGCTCCAGAATTCGAACCATCGCAACGAACTCGGGTATAACTATAAGACCGGAGTGAGCTAGTCGGTCCCGCGCGTCAGGTCTGAGGAACAGCCCGGCGCACTTTCCCTGCGGCGATCTCGCGAAGCGCGGTAACAATATCTCGGTTATCCGATTGGATCAGCGGCTTGGCGCCTTTTAAGAGCTGCTTCGCGCGTACCGACGCGAGCATCACCAGCTCAAAACGACTGGAAACTTTATCCAAACAATCTTCAACGGTTATTCTTGCCATAGCGTCACTATGGGCTTTGGGATCATGGAACACAAGGAGGTTGGTGTAAAAAGGTCGAGGATTAAAAAGGGAGGATCTAAGATCGCCATTTTGCGAATCCGACAATCCATCCTCGATCTTCCATCCTCCATCCTCCATCCTCGACCCATCTTAGTTCGGCGTCCAAACGGGAACTTTCGCCACGCTGAAATCGTTTTGCATTCCGAACCTTGCAACCAGCAACCAAACCGACCGTCGGTACATCTAAGCGTTGGATGACCAGCGCCGAAGCCACGGAGCGGGGGACGATTCGAGAGGAGTGGCTCATGGTTCGATTCGCAGCATTTTCAATAGGTTTAGCGCTGGCATTGTTGATTTGGGCGGTTTGGCCCAAGGCTGGTGCGGCGATCACTAACGGGGCAACGGCTCCCGATGTCGCCGGCGAGAATTGGCTAAACAGCAAACCCCTCACCATGGCTGGTCTCAAGGGCCGAGTGGTATTGGTTGAATTCTGGACCCATGGCTGAATTAATTGCAAAAACATCATCCCGCAGTTGCGGGGCTGGCATGACAAATACGAGCAGACCGGCTTGACCATCGTTGGCGTCCATTCACCGGAGTTTCCCTGGGAAAAACCGTTCGACAAGGTGAAAGAGGCAACCAATCGTCTAGGCATTAAGTTTCCAGTCGTGCAGGACAACGATTTCACCATCTGGAAACGTTACGGCGTCTGGGCCTGGCCGACAATTGTTTTGATCGACAAGAAAGGCGTGATTCGCTACAACCATACCGGCGAGGGCGCCTATGACAAAACCGAGGCGATGATCCAACAACTGCTCGCCGAAAAGAGTTGACAGGCAATCTTTTCTTAGCGACCATGCGTAGGGAGAAATGAGGAGCGAAAACCATGCTGATCAAAAAACCTGAAGACCTCAAAGCCGCCGAGATCACTTCGAAAGAAATGTACTTGAACCGCCGCCAGTTCATCGCCTCGGCGCTGGGCGCCGGGGCTGCCTTCACCGGCCTCGACCTGGCTGCCGCGCCGCATGCACACGCGCTGGAAAAGCTGCCGAACCTAAAAAAAGGGCCGGCGACCTACAACACTAGCGAGACGCTCAACGCGCTCAAAGACATCACTTCTTATAATAACTTCTACGAGCTCGGCGTCGACAAGGGCGATCCGGAGCTCAACGCCAAATATCTCATCACTAAGCCATGGAGCGTGGAAATCGAAGGCGAAGTGAAGAAAGCGAAAACCTTCGCCATCGAAGACATCATGAAGCTGGCGCCGCTCGAAGAGCGTATTTATCGGATGCGCTGCGTCGAGGCGTGGTCGATGGTGATCCCCTGGGTCGGCTTTCCGCTGAGCGCACTAGTTAACCTCGCCGCACCGACCAACAATGCCAAGTTCATCCAGTTCGTTACTCTGGTCGACCCCAAGCGCATGCCGGGGCAGAAGCCCAGCCTCTTCGGCAATTCCATCGACTGGCCCTATGTCGAAGGGCTGCGCATGGACGAAGCGATGCATCCGCTGACGCTGATCTCCGTCGGTCTCTACGGTGAGATCCTGCCGGCGCAAAACGGCGCGCCGTTGCGCTTGGTGGTGCCGTGGAAGTACGGTTTCAAAAGCATCAAATCCATCGTCAAAGTGCGTTTCGTCGAAAAACAACCCGCCACCTCGTGGAACAAAATGCAGCCCGGAGAATACGGCTTCTATTCGAATGTAAATCCCGAAGTCGATCACCCGCGTTGGACTCAAGCCACCGAGCGCCGCATCGGCGAGTTCCTGCGCCGCAAAACGCTGCCTTTCAACGGCTACGGCGAACACGTCGCGAGTCTGTATAAAGGAATGGACCTGAAAAAATTTTACTAATTAAAAATGCAAAATTAAAAGTTAAAAAATCCGATCTCAGCGTCTGGGTTCCATCCCATTTTTTTAATTTTTAACTTTTAATATTTAATTCCCGATGCTTTCCTATCTAAAACCCGCCGCCTTCCTAATCTGCCTGATCCCCTTCGGCCAGCTGCTCTATCGTGCTTACACGAATGAGCTCGGCGCTAATCCGATTGATACCATCACCCGTTTCACTGGCTCATGGTCGTTATTTATTCTGCTGGCAAGTCTGGTGGTAACCCCACTTAGGCGCGTCACAGGCTGGAACGAGCTGATACGCTACCGGCGCATGCTCGGCCTGTTCGCGTTCTTTTACGCTGCCCTGCACTTCTCCACCTACATGATCTTGGATCTCTACTTCGATTTCAGCGCGATCGCGAAGGATATTCTTAAGCGTCCCTACATTACGGTGGGTTTCAGCGCGCTTATCCTGATGATTCCACTGGCGCTCACGTCGACCTCAGGAATGATCCGCCGCCTCGGTAAGCGCTGGCAGCAGTTGCACTACTGGGTCTACGTCATCGCGATCCTCGGCGTGATTCATTTCTACTGGCTGGTGAAATCCGACATCACGCGGCCGGCTCAATATGGCCTGGTCCTCGCCTTGTTATTGGGCTACCGGCTCTATCACAAATGGTTCGCCGCACCCGCGGCGCAACGCCGCGGCCGGACTGCCGTGACAGTTGCGCGCAAAGATCAAGCCGCATAGCCAATTGGGGTCGAGGATGCAGGATCGAGAATAGAGAATGGCAATTCTCTTGCGTCGAATCATCCTCTATTTTCAATCTCTGTGGGTCGATTCCCCGCAGCTCCTAGGCAAAAGTTGGGGAAAAGATGTTTTCGTGACTTGTCGCTCATCTCCTTTGGTTAAACCGGCTCGTTTCCGTTCGTCCTTCGGCGCGCTCAAGACGAACAGTTAGCAAGCTTTCAGGTTACCCGTGGGCAGTGATATCAGCGTGCGAGGATGAACGCGCTCGCAGCGCGATGTCAGAAGCGTCAAATTCATCGAGGTGAATGACGGCTCGCGCTTCAAAAGTATGTCGCGGGTCGTCGATGCCGGCGTCGCGTGCGATCAAGTCTTGCTGTTTTTCGGAATAAACTTGAGCGCCACGCCGTTGTTGCACCAGCGCTTGCCGGTGGGCTGCGGGCCGTCGTTGAAGACATGACCGTGATGGCCGCCGCAGCGGGCGCAATGATATTCGTTGCGCGGCAGAATCAATTTGAAATCCATGCTGGCACCGAAAGCGCCGGGAATAGTCACGAAGAAACTCGGCCAGCCCGTGCCGCTTTCAAATTTCATCTCCGAGGTGAAAAGCGGCAAGCCGCAACCGGCGCAGGTAAAAACTCCCGGCCGCTTTTCATGATTGAGCGGGCTTGAGCCCGGCCGCTCCGTGCCTTCTTCGCGAAGCACGTTGAATTGATTCGCGTCCAAACGCTTGCGCCACTCCTCCTTGGATGGTTTGAGTTGCTCAGTCGGCAAAGGCATGGTTACGCCGTCAGCCAACAGCGCCTTCCAGTTTTTCTGCAGCGCCGCCACTTCCTTCATCGACGCCGGCTCCGCGGCCGATAGCCGTCCCTTCAGCGCCGACCAAACCCCTCCCGCTAACAATCCCTCCAATAAGCCACGTCTCGTCATCGTCGTCTCCTTTCGTCATAAACGAAGCCGCTTCGCGGCCGGGGTATTGACCCCGGTCTTGACCAAAGGGGATGTTCAACCCCCTTTGGAAACCCCATTCAATGGTTCCACGCTGAAATCAGCGTGGTCGACAATGTATTTCTTGGATGTCCCGCAGCCCGAAGTCGATTCGATCCGTCGGTCTCTGCATCCATTATTATGCCCCGCGCATCTAACCCAGCAAGAGCCGGTTCGA
>CAYZJE010000050.1:0-4523 GCA_964478485.1 uncultured Syntrophobacter sp.
CTAAGAAGGAGGGCCAAGTGGTCTTCTACGCTTCCATGGAAGCCGTCTCGGCGCAGCGCGTCACCGCCGCATTCGAAAAGAAGTATCCGTTCATCAAAGTCGACGCCACGCGCATCGGCTCGGAAAGAATGTCCACCCGGCTGGTCGCCGAAGCCCAGGCGCGCAAAGTCCGCGCCGACGTCGTGCAACAATCGGCGTTCGACTTTTACGGCGTTTTCCAGAAAGGACTGTTCGAGAGCTACTTCTCGCCTGAGCGCCCAGCCTATCCAGCGGAGTACCGCGACGAAAAAGGTTTTTGGATGATGCCCGCGGCTACGCTCAACGTGATCGCCTACAACAAGAAAATGGTCGCTGCCAGCGACGCGCCCAAGGGCTTTTGGGATCTGACCGAGCCCAAGTGGAAAGGTCAGCTGCTAATGGATGACAACGAGAGCAAATGGATGGCGGGCATGATCCAGTATTATGGCGAAGCGAAGACCATGGACTTGATGCGCAAGCTCGCCCAGCAAGAAATTCAGTTCCGCACCGGCCACACTCTATTGCAAACTTTGGCCGCTGCCGGTGAGCGCGCCGTCGTCGTGGTCGCCTTCGCCAACGGCGTCGACCGTCTGAAAAAAGAAAGCGCGCCCATCGAATGGATCAGCGCCGAGCCAGTCATCGGTTTGACCTTCGGTATGGCCGTGGTCAAAGACGCGCCCCATCCCAATGCCGCACGTTTGTTTAGCGATTACTTGCTCTCGCGCGAGGGTCAAGAAGTGATCGCCGCGGCCGGCTATTATGTGCCGCGCATTGACGTCTCCTCGCCCATCCTCAGAGAAGCGCCGCCCAAAACCAAAGTCATACCGCTGCCGATGACTTTGGCGCCACGCTACAACGAATACTACCAGACCTATCGCAAGGTGATGGGGCTGAAGTGACCTCGAGATTAAGAATTGACAATCAATTGAGCTAAGGAGACACCCATGGTTTATCAATCTGAAAAAGGCAATTTCACCATCGCCCTTAGCGGCGACACGATGCTGACGCGCAAGTTGACGCCGTTCAAAGAAGAGCGCTTTCTTAAGCTCCGGGAGATCTTGCATGGCGCCGACGCCAGCTTCGCCAATCTCGAAGGCACGGTGCACACTTGGGACGAAGGCACCCCCGGCATCACCCAGGGAACCTTCATGACCACCGAGCCGCACCTGCTCGAAGACTTGAAATGGCTTGGCATCAACCTGGTTTGCTGCGCCAACAATCACGCATTCGATTATGGCGAAGACGGCGTGCTCGCCAACCTCGAACATCTCGACGCCGCGGGCATCATCCATGCAGGCACGGGCAAAAATCTTGCCGCCGCGCGCGCACCGGGTTATCTCGACACGCCCAACGGCCGCGTCGCTCTGGTCGCCGCCACGGCCGCCTTCCGGCCATGGAACCAAGCCGGCGAACAGCGCCCCGATCTGCGCGGCCGGCCGGGCATCAATCCGATGGGCTTTCAGACAACCTACAGCGTCGATGCCAAGGCGTTCGAGCAATTGCAGCGCATCAATCACAGCCTCGGCTTCGAAAAAAGCAATGAACGCGCGCGCAAACATTTCTACAGCGACAAGGAAATTGGCGCCGCCAAGTCGACCGAGTTGAGCCTGCTCGGTAGTCGCTATGTGTTGGGCGAAGGTTTCTCGATCGCGACCGAAGCCAGTCAGCGTGACGTGGAAGACAACCTAAGATGGATAAGTGAAGCGCGGCGCCAAGCCGACTGGGTGGTGGTGAGCGTGCACTGCCACGAGTTCGGCGGCCCGACTTTGCTCACCGCGGGCAGCCGTGCGGAGCTCGAAGAGACCGCCGACTTCGTGACCAAATTTGCCCACCAAGCGATCGATGCTGGTGCCGACATCTTCGTCAGCCATGGGCCGCACTTTCCCTTGGGGATTGAAATCTACAAAGGCAAGCCGATCTTTTACAGCGTCGGCAATTTAATTTTTCAAAATGAAACCGTTGGCTTCTTTCCGGCCGACGCCTACGAGCGTTTCGACCTCGGTCTCAAAGCGACGCCGTCGGACTTTCTTGACGCCCGCACCAACGGCGGCAAGAAAGGCCACCCCAGCGATCCGGCCTACTGGGAAAATATGTTCGCGGTTTGTGAATTTGGCAACCAGAAGCTTAAAGAAATCCGCGTCCACCCCATCGATCAAGGCTATGGCCGCCCCAGGCCGCAGCGCGGCAGACCTGTGCTCGCCGAAGGCGAGGTCGCCAACCGGGTTATCGAACGGGTCACCCGGCTGTCGCAACGCTACAACACAAAAGTGCTAAATCGCGATGGTGTCGGCATAATCGCGCTGTAACTACTCCTCGGCCAAAACCTCTTTCACTCGTTTGATCACCGCGGGCGGTTGCGTCACCGTGGCTTCGATCTTCTGGCGCATCTGTTCGCCGGTGAGAAAAGTGTTGCCATCCCAGTCGAGCTGCTTTTTTGCTTCGGCGAGAAACTCGGGATCTTTGAGCATGCGCTCGAAACTCTCGCGCAGGATTTGCAATCGCTCCTTGGGCACGCCGGGCGGCGCGGCGTAGGGCCGGTCGAACTCGGTATACGCCAGGACCACGTTCATCAAACTAACGAACGGCGCGCCTTCGGGCGGCGCTAGTTCCGTGACCGTGGGCACCGGCGGCAGCAAGCGGCTCTTTTCCGGTCCTTGCTGAACGACGAAAGTAACCCAGTTTTCTTTGACCCAACGGTTCCATGGCGTGCGCAGGACTGTGATATCCGAAGTTGCACGGCAGTCGGCTTCGCCTCGCTCTACTCCCAAGTCAATCTCGCGGCCGGAGCCGTAGCCCAAGACGTTTTTGATTTTCATGTCGAAGGCTTTGCTGATCAGATTAGCAAAGACATAACTGATGCTGCCCGTGCCGGCCTGTCCGAAGCGCGGTGGCGTTTTTGCCGAGCGCATGGCGGCAATGCTCTTATACGGCGTGTCCGAACGGCAGGCCGCCATCATCGGCGCTTTGTTGAAACTGCCCACCCAGGAAAACTTGCGAAAATCGAATTTGACCTCCGGCTTGCCGACCATTTGATCGAGATAATTGGAACGGGTCACCGCCAAAAAAGTGAGTCCGTCGGGTTTGGTGAGATTGTAAACCTGGTTCGCCGCGACGACCCCGCCGGCGCCGGGGACGTTCTGCACCACTACATTGGGATTGCCCGGCACATGCTTGCCGAAGAAGCGGCCAACCAGACGCGCCGAGATATCGGTGGTCGCGCCCGGACCGGCGGCCACCAGGATCTGAATAGTTTTCCCCTCGTAGAACGGCTTGGCGTTCTGCGCTTGCGCCGATACGGTCAAAGACAAACACGGCAACAGCGAGAGAAAAACCGCGACGGCTGTGTTCAAAAAAACTGCTCGATGCTTCATGACGCCCTTTCTGCGCTTACGCGACCCCCGCTCTCGAAACCTGACGACACTCTGTCGATCGAGGTGTAACCATGGAGGAACGAAGGCACCGGCGCAAATGTTTCATTTTGTGCTCGGCGCTCGGCACGATGTTTGACCTTTTCCCCGCTGATCTCAGAACCAATTCGTCCCGCTGGCATCTTCAAGGCGCAACCGCTTTGCCTTCGTTCCGGAAGGGTTGCACCTCGATCGTCGTTTTACCGCGAATAATCCAGACTAGAGTTATTATTCTTCTAAAATTTGTTTGATTCGCTTGATAACATCCGGCGGCTGGCTAACCGTCTCGGCGATCCGTTTTTGCAGTTGCTCGCCGGTGAGATGGGAAATCCCATCCCAATCGAGCAGCTTTTTCGCCTCAGCGGCAAACTCGGCATCTTTGAGCATTTTTTGAAAACCGTCCCGTATCAGTTGCAAACGTTCTTTTGGCACCGACGGCGGCGCGGCAAAGGGCCGGTCGAATTCCGTGTAGGCAAGCATCAGCGTCATCAAATCGACGGTCGGTTTCGCTTCCACTGGCGCCAATTCGTAGACGGTGGGTACCGGCGGCAGCAAAGCGCTTTTCTCCGGCCCCTGTTGCAAAATAAACGTCAGGTATTTCTCCTTGACCCAACGATTCCAAGGCGCGCGAATCACCGTGATGTCGGAAGTCGCGCGGCAGTCGACCTCACCGCGCTCCATGCCCAAGTCGGTTTCACGCGCCGACTGAAAACCGGTAACGTTTTTCAGTTTCAAATCGAGAATTTTTTCGATGAGATTGGCAAAAATATAACTAATGCTGCCCGTGCCCGATTGACCGACGCGCGCCGGGACCTTGGCCGCGCGCAGTGCGGCAACGCTTTTATAGGGTGTGTCCGAACGGCACGCCATCATCATCGGCGATTTATTGAAACTACCGATCCAACTGAATCTGCGAAAATCAGCCCGGACCTCGGCACGGCCGACTACTTGATCGAGATAGTTGGCGCGGGACACCGCTAAGATCGTCAAACCATCTGGCTTGGCGACATTGTACAGGTAATTCGCCGCCACCAACCCGCCACCGCCTGGCATGTTGTGCACGATAATCCCAGGATTGCCCAGAATATGCTTCCCCAA
>CAYZJE010000051.1:0-6665 GCA_964478485.1 uncultured Syntrophobacter sp.
AGGTCATGTCAGTGATCACGGTCAGCTCGATGCCGTCCGCTTTCACCGTGCCTTCTTTTAACGCGCGAATGCTCTCGTAGTCGCCGACCGCCAGGGTGAGATGAATTTTCTTGCTCATGGCGCCCTATCTAGCATGGTTGCGGCATCATGCCAAACGGTTGAATTAGCGGCACGAATTGCTAAGTTTGAAGAGTATTTGGACCGAAGGAGAAAGCATGGAAAGCTTGTTCGCGAAACTCGCACTGACCGTCGTTACGCTCCTGCTCTCAATTGAGTCATGGGCGCAAACGCCGGTGCGGATCAATTGGACCGCCGTCACCGGCGCACAAAGCGGCATGTTCATGGCGCAGCAGGAAGGGTTATTCAAGAAGAACGGCTTGGATATCGAGCTTATCCACATCCCTTCGAGCTCGCGCGGAATCCAAGCGATTCTTGCTGGTGAAATCGCATTTTCTTTCATGGATGGCTCGAACGCTGCGCAGGCAAACATGAAGGGAGCAAACTTGGCCATGGTTGCTGGCGCTACTAACCGGCAAGTTTTTTCGCTGATGGCGAAAGCAGATTTCAAGCGGATCGCCGATCTCAGAGGCAAGAAGATCGGCATTACTCGGGTGGGCTCCTCGACGCACACTTCGGCGCTCTACGCGCTTGGCTCGGCGGGATTGAAGCCGGCGGATTACCAGCTTTTGCCTTTGCTCGAAGTGCCGAATATCTACACAGCCCTGGCGGCCGGCCAAATCGACGCCGGCGTCATGTCTCCGCCGACTAATGCGAGAGCCAAGCGGTCGGGGTTCGTCGAGCTTATGAACATTGCCAAAGAAGGTCCGGAGTTTGTTTCCGTTGCGGTCGGCACCAGCCGGTCCTACATCAAGGCCAACGAAGTTATTGTTCGGCGCGTCGTGCGCGCCTATGCCGAGGGTGTGCAGATGTTCAAAACCAATAAAGCCGCGGCGCTCAGGATGATTCAGAAGCAGTTAAAAGTGAGCGACTCAGAGATACAGGAAGACACGTATAGCCAGTTTCGCGAATACTTAGAATACCCGCCCTACGTCAGCCGCAAAGGCATGGAGGCTGTGATTGCCGAAATAGTGGAGAAAGAGCCGACGGCGAAAAACATCAAGGCGGAGGATATGATGGATATGCGCTTCGTCGCCGAACTGGATAAGAAGGCTGGCGGCAAGTAAGCCGAGACGAGTCCCGGGTTGCGACCTTAGCGCCTATGAAGGAACGTAAGCGAGGTTCGATTAGCTTTCGGTTGGAACGTTAGCTCGTCTTGCGGAACTTCTTAACTCGTCGCACGAAATAGTCCCACATCGATTCCAACCGGTGCGGCGTGTAGATCTGCTCGTACTTGATGGCGGCTTCGGCGTCGCTGGTCCAGGAGGGATCGCCGGAAGCCGAGGCCATGAGCTGAATGCGCGCGGCTTTTTCTAAGAAAATCGCATACAGCGTCGCCACTTCAATCGATTCACCGACCACCGTCGAGCCGTGATTTTTCATCAGCAAGCCGCGGCATTTGCCGAGGCTTTTCGCCACCTCGACGCCTAGTTCCGGGGTTCTGATCAACGCCGTAGTGTAGTCGAAAGTCGGCAGCCCCTCGTAGAAAATACTTCCTTCGTGGCTGATCGGGCGAAGTTTTTGGCCTAAAGCGCCGAAAGCGGTTGCGTAGGGTGGATGGGAGTGGACGACGCAATTGACGTCTTTCCGCGCCTTCATGATTTCGGTGTGGATGAAGACTTCGGAGTGGCGCTCATATTTGCCTTCGGTCTTCTTTCCCGTCTCGATGTCGACCGCGATGATATGCTGCGGGCGGATCTCTTCGAAACCGAAGCTATGCGGCTTCATGAGAATTTTGTTCTGCCCAGGGATTCTCACCGACACATGGCCGAGGATGTTATCCCAGTGGCCTTCGTGGGCGAGGATGTTGCATGAATAGGCGAGGTTCGCTTTGAGTTCTTTGATGCTGGCGGCCATAGTTTCTCCTTAAGAATCGTCGAGGATGGAAGATTGAGGATGGAGGATCGCGATCTTCTATTCTCGATCCTCAGTTCTTTTTAGCCCGTAAGCGGAAGCGTTGAATCTTGCCCGTCACTGTTTTTGGCAGGTCGTCGACGAACTCAACCCAACGCGGATATTTGTACGGCTGAAGTTTACTCTTTACGTGGTTCTGTAATTCGATTTTGAGCTCGTCGCTAGCTTTGAATTCGCTCTTGAGCAGAATATAGGCTTTCGGCTTAAGTAAACCATCAGCGTCCTCATTGGCCACCACGCCGGATTCCAGCACTGCCGGGTGTTCCATCAAGGTGTTTTCAATTTCAATCGGCGAGACCCACAGGCCGCCGACTTTCATCATGTCGTCGGAGCGGCCGCAGTACCAGTAATAGCCATCGGCGTCGCGATAATAGGTGTCGCCGGTCTTGAGCCATTCGCCCTGCATCATTCTTTTAGTCTGCTCGTGCTTGTTCCAGTAAAACGGCGCGGTGGCGTCGCCTCTGACCAGTAAATTGCCAACCTCACCGATGGGCATTTCGCGCCCGTCGTCGTCGACAACTTTTGCTTCGAAGGCCGGCGTCACTTCGCCGCTGCTGCCGGCTTTGGCTCGGCCTGGGCGATTCGCCAAAAAGTCGTGGGTCGCTTCGGTGGAACCGACGACGTCCAATAATTCGACACCGGTGCGCTCTTTCCATTGATGAAACAGCGCCGGCGGCAACGGTTCGCCGGACGAGAGGCAAATTCTTAATGAACTTAAATCGTATTTCTTATCGATGCGAAGAAAGCGGGCGAACAAAGTCGGTACGGAGAAAAAGAAAGTTGGTTTGTATTTGTCGATGACCTGGAGAATCTTTTCCGGGTCTGGCTTTTCCGGCCACAGCACGGTCGACGCGCCGAAACGGAATGGGAAGTAGAGGGAATTGCCCAGGCCGTAGGAGAAAAACATTTTCGATGCTGAGAAGCAGAGATCGTTCTCGTTCATCCGCAGCACCGGCTCGACGAACAGATCGCTGATCGTGATCATGTCGTGCTGCAAATGCACGGCGCCCTTCGGACTTCCCGTGCTGCCTGAAGTGTAGCCCCAGAAGCAGACATCGTCTTTCAGCGTTTTCGCCGCTTCGAGCTGGTCCGAAACTTTGGCAATCAAGTTCTCATACGACAGCGCTTTGCCCTTGGGCGCGCCGACGACGATGACGTGTTTCAAGAACGGCGTGTTGTCCCAGATCTTTTCGATCTCGGGAAGCGTGGACTCGTGAACGATGATGGCGCGGGCGCGGCTGTCATTGATCAAATATTCATAATCCTGGGCGAACATCCAAGGATTGGTCGGCACGGCGACAGCGCCGATCTTAATCGCACCGAAAAAGCTATAAGCGAATTCCGGTGAGTCCGGCAGAATCACCAGCACGCGTTGCTCGAACTCGATGCCGAGATCCTTCAGCGCATTACCGGTGCGGTTAACTTTTTCGAAAACTTCCCGGTAGGTGATCTTTTGGTCTTGGTAGTAAATCGCGACCTTGCCGCCACGGCCTTGCTTGATGTTTTCATCGACGAAGGTCGTGGCGGCATTATAAATGTCGGGGAGGTCTACATTCATGGTCACAATTCCATATTCCCAATTCCATATTCCCAATTTGGAATCTGGAATATGTAATCTGGAATGACCCTCGGGGCCTATTCGCCGCCGATGATTTCTCCGCCAACATCCGTAGCGATGACGACGGACTTCGAATCGGTGTAATGCTCGATCGCTTCGTCGCCATGCTCTTTGCCCAAACCGCTCTGCTTGACGCCGCCAAAGGGCAATTCGTCGTAAATGATCTGCGCCGAATTGACCCAGGTGTAACCGGCTTCGATATTCTCGGCGCCGTACATCGCGCGGTTGATGTCGCGTGTCCAGATCGACGAGCCGAGACCGAAGATCGAGCTGTTGGCCTGCTCGATGGCTTGGTCTAGACTCTTCACGCGCACGATCGGCAAGGCCGGACCGAAGACTTCTTCTTGGATCATGCGCGAAGCCGGATCGACGTCGGCGACCAAAGTCGGTTGCAGGTAATAACCCTTGTCGTAGTCCTCGCCGGTCGGCCGTTTACCGCCGCAGACGAGCTTGCCGCCGCGTTTGACCGCGTCTTCGACCTGCTCTTCGACTTCTTGGCGCTGTTCTTTGGTATGCAATGGGCCCATCAGCGTGCCCTTAGCCATGCCGTTGCCGACGCCGATTTTTTTCGCTTTGTCGACCAATTTGGCGATAAAGTCATCGGCAATACTGTCAAATAAATACAACCGCTTGACCGCTAAGCAGGCTTGACCGCAATTGAAAAAGCGGCCGACTGAAGCGGCGCTGACGGCGCGATCGATATCGGCGTCGTCGCAAACGATCATCGGATCGCTGCCGCCCAATTCCAATGTCACATGCTTAAAGTCGGCGGCGGCGGACAGCATGACGCGCCGGCCGGTGTCGGTGGCGCCGGTGAAACCGATTTTTCTCACGATCGGGTTGACCAGCAATTCCTCGCCGACCACGCTACCGGGACCGGTGACGCAATGGAGCACGCCCTTGGGACCGCCGGCGTCTTGGATCGCCTTGTCGATAATTTCGCAGGTGCGTAGATCGGTGAGCGGTGTGGTGCCCGCGGGCTTAACCACGACACAGTTACCGGCGAGCAGCGCCGGACCGAGCTTGTTGCCCATTAACGACACCGGAAAATTCCACGGGACGATGGAACCGCAAACCCCTAGAGGTTTGCGCAGGACCAGTCCATGACGGCCGGTGTCGAGCATGACCGCGCTGGTGCGCATGGTTTTGGCCATGCCGCCGTAGTGATCAAGAGTATGAACGAAGCGGCGGATTTCCAGGATCGACTCGCGCATCGGTTTACCTTGTTCTCTGGTCAACAAGGTGGCGAGTTCTTTTTCCTGTTCGAGAATCGTATGGCCAGCCGCAAGCAGAACCGCGCCGCGCTTGGAAGGAGACATGGTCGACCATTTTTTGAGTGCGCCCTTGGCGGCGTCGATGGCGCGCCGAATATCTTTGACCGTTCCTTTGGGAACGTTGTCGACGATCTCTCCGGTCGCCGGGTTCTTAATGGTGGTTGTTTCGCCGCTCTCCGAGTCCACCAACTCGCCGGCTATCAGCATTCGTGCCATACGGATCCTCCTGAGTCTTCGATTCTATGTTAACCCCGCCTCTTGAGGCGGGCACAACTAAATGGGGTTTCCAAAGGGGGCGAGCATCCCCTTTGGTCGCGGGCGGGGTTAAATCCCCGCCCGCGATGGCTTCGTTTAATAGAACTTAGAGAAAAACCATGTTCATAGGTGGAAGTCAACAATTCGCACCGTTGGAAAACGACGGACATATAACAACCTTGCCGCTAGCGCTCGTAACGGTGCCTGTGATAATGGAAGCTCAACAAGGAGTTGAGATGGCACGCAATGGTTTTAAAATCTTCGATGCTGACACTCATGTCAGGCCGGATGCCGACTTGTTAATGCCGTACCTGACGGTGTCGGCGCGGGAAAAGTTGGCGCAGTACGAAAAACACCAGGCGCGCAACAAAGACGGCGCGGCGACCTATTTAATGGGTGAGCGCAGTTACAAGCGCCGGCTGGGACTCGCCGGCGCGGTCGCGCCCGATAGCAAAGAATACATGAGCGGCTACAAACGCCATCAGCATGGCAAGCCCAACCCGCTGTGCGAGCGCGACGCGGCGGTGCGCATCGCCGACATGGACATCGAAGGCATCGATGTGAATTTAATGCTGCCCTCGGGTTGGTTCGGTTGCTGGACGACCATCGACGATGTTGAGCTCGAAACGGCAGTCTATGAAGCCTATCACCGCTGGATGGCGGATTACTGCGCGGCGTTTCCAGTCCGGCTCAAGGGCGTAATCGCGATCGCGGCGCGCAATGTCGCTGTTGCGCTGGCGGAACTGCACCGATGTGCCAAAGAAAACTGGCCGCTAGCGGTTTTCGTCTACGCGCCATATCAGTTCCCACTCGATCATCCGGACTTGGAGCCGATCTGGAAAGCGGCGGCGGATCACGATCTGTCGATTGCGCTGCACACATTTACGGTCATGCCGCCCTACGCACCGGGCGGTTTGGATTCCTGGGACAATCTTTGGCTGCAAAGATCGGCGGCCCATCCCTGGTGCGGCCAGCGCAACATGGCGTCGATCATCGGCGCCGGTATCATGGACCGCTATCCGAATATCCGCGTCGGCACTTTGGAAGCGGGGCACGGCTGGCTGCCCTCCTGGGTCAATCGGTTGGAAGAACACACCAAGCTCTGTCCCGAAGCGCTGCCGCGCTTAGAACAAACGATTCGCGGTTACGTCACCGGCGGGCGCTACTTTCAGAGCATCGAAGTGTCCGAAGGCGAAGCGATTACTCAGAGCGTCATCGATCTGCTCGGCCCGGACATTCTCATGTTCGGCTCGGACTATCCCCACGGTGAGAGTTGGTTTCCGGTCGCCGTCGAAACCGTGCTCGGCTGGAAGCTCAAGGAAGCAGACAAGCGAAAAATCTTTTGGGACAACGCGGTGAAATATTATCGGCGGTATGCGCCATGAAACCGACCACTAAATTGCGCCAATTACTGCGCCGCAAGAATAAAGTTCTCGCCGTGCTCGGCGCGCCCAATGCTTTTCATGCGAAAATCATGGAAGCCAACG
>CAYZJE010000052.1:0-13616 GCA_964478485.1 uncultured Syntrophobacter sp.
GGCCTGTAAGATTTCTTTGGCGAAGGCTTTGCTGCCTTCGAGCTGTGCCGCTGCTTTGTTGGGGCCGAAGATTCTTAGGCCGCGCGACTCAAAAAGATCGGCGATACCCAGCGTGAGCGGCAACTCGGGGCCGACGACGGTGAGGTCGATTTTTTCTTTGGCGGCGAAATCGGCGAGGCTATCGATCTGCTCCGGGTTTAGCGCCACGCATTCGGCTAACTCGGCGATCGCCGCACTGCCCGGCGCGCAGTAGATTTTCGTCACGCGCGGGCTCTGGCCGATTTTCCAGACCAGCGCATGTTCGCGACCACCGCTGCCGATGACTAAAACCTTCATAAGAAATTAAAAAAGCAAAATTAATAATTAAAAAATTAGGAGGAAAGCGGAAAGTCAGGGGCCATCCTCATTTTGAATTTTTAATTTTTCATTTTTCCGCAAGCCCCAACTTGGCAAGGCGCGCTTTGATGGCGCCGCTGGTTCTGCTGAATGTGTTTGCCAGGTCAGCGACGGATGAACCTTTGACATAAAGTTCCCGTAGTTTCTCATCCTGAGCTTGGTCCCAGGACACATAGGCATGCGGATGTTTTTCTCTGATCTTTTCAAAACCAGACGGTATCAAAATTTCCTGTGAGAATTATTCATTGAGCATGATTCGGGCGATGCGCAACTGATCGTATGCATACGCGCCACCAAGTTTTTCAAAGACCGGAGAGAGTTTGTCGGTGCCAAGTTCGCGAAACGCGGCATGGATCTTGGCGATCGCCGGCTCGGAACCGCGCCCGAGATGGGCGATGTCTTGTGCCGAAAGTTTACCCATCGCGCGGAGAGATTCCAGATGTTGCAAAATGGTTCCTTCCGTCCGACCGCAAATTTCCGCAACCTCAGCGATGGTCTTTCCCGACCGAATAAGCGTGAGCGTGCGCTCCCAACGCCGCTCATGTCGAGCTTTGCCAGGCTCATTGGCCGTGCGCGGAACGTAAGACACGTTCGGCGCGCTGGGGCGGACCGCCGAAATGATTTTCCCGGCGCATGCGCGAACAAACCGTTCCTGCACTGCTGTGGTCTCGTCCCCTGTCATCATGCCGAACCTGTCTGCCGCCTGCTCCGACCCGACGCGGAATTTCGCGTCTTTCGCCGCTACCTCGGGATGCACTTGAAACGCGCGCTGGTTCCAACCGAGAAGATGCAGACCGGAAAGCCGCCTGACGCGCGAGAGCGCGACATAACCTTGGCCGAATTCAAAAACAGCGCTTAAATCCACCACGGCCTCGTCCAAGCTCATTCCTTGGCTCTTGTGCACGGTGATGGCCCACGCAAGACGAAGCGGCAGTTGAGTAATGCGCGCGCGAATCGCGCCGTTCTCTTCCATCGCCCAATCCATTGGTTCAACTTCAATCCTTCTTCCACTGCGAGTTTTTACGACCGGATAACCATTAGGCTTAGCAAATCCTTCGACCACGCCGAGCGTGCCGTTGACGAATCCTTCCTGGGGATTGTTCTTCGTGAACATCACCGCCGCGCCGACTTTAAGACCAAGCGTTTCGGGCGAAAGACAGCCTTTTTTAAGCGCGGCGACGAGCGGCTCCGGACCTTGCGAGGACATGGCAAAGACTTGCGGCACGCCGGAAAGTTTAGCGAGTATGTTGTCATTGACGCGATCCACATCGGCATTATGCGAGTAGAGTTTCGGTGCGCCCTTGGGCGCGGCATGAAACGCGATTTTTCTGGTTTCAATACGGCATAGGTGATCTTTAGCGAAAGCGTTGCGCCGAATCGCCGAGAGCAAGCTGAGAAAGTCACCGTCATCCTGGCGGTGCTGTTCGGTGAGATAGCAGACGACGGGGTTTGACCGTCCCCACGCGGGAGAGTCATAAGCGAAGCGGGCCGCTGGCTCTTCACTGAACATGATTTGCGAGTCAGTTTCCACTTCGGTCTTGACAATCGGTGGCAGTTGGAAAAAGTCACCGACCAAGACGATTTGAATGGCTCCGAACGGCTCCGAACTCTGTTTGATTTCGCGGCAAATAGCATCGATCATCGAGAGGGTTTGCGGAGCAAGCATGGACACTTCGTCGATGATCAGAACTTTGGCGCGCCGGACGCGTTTTGCGATATAGCTGCTTGAGGCGATTTTATTCAAGTCGCTTTTGTCTAATTTGGTTTTTATTCCCACGCCGCTCCAAGAATGAATGGTCATCCCGCCGATGTGCGTCGCGGCGATGCCGGTTGAGGCCGTGATCGCCGGTTCAATGCCCCGCGTACGCAAGTACGCGACATACTCGTTGATCGTATAGGTCTTGCCGGAGCCCGGTTCGCCGGTCAAAAAAACGTTGGCGCCGGTCTGCAATATCGTTAGCGCTTGAGCTTGAGTCATATAAATCGATTAAACGACACGAATATTCTTTTCGGGGATCGGCCGCTGTGATCGATCAGGCCCACTTCAGGCGCTCGAGGATCGCGCGTCCCATTACCCAGTCCTTGTCGCTCCCCGAGAGGAAGCTTAGTTCCTCGGTGAAATGGGTGATGCGCTGGCGGTAGGTCGCCTGTGTGAACGTGTTCGTCATATCGGTTTCCCAATAGCAGCGCTGCGGTCCGAACGCATCGAAAGTACGACGCAGATGGGGAATTAGGTCACGGTAAGGGTAGGGCTCGATCGAATGTTGCGGGCCCGCCTTCATCTTGACGGAGACATTCTGGTACTTGGCGAGCGCAACGGCCTGACCGATCGCGGCCGACATCGTTTTATCTTTCGCCATGTCCGCGGTCAGGCCGATGTGGTCGAGGATGAGAGTGAGCTGCGGGTAGCGCTCGGCGATGCGGGCGAACATTGACACCATACCCGGCGCCTGGAACATGACGGGGATGCCGGCCTTCTCGGCCGCCGGCCAGAACCGGTCCGCGGTCCCGTCCGTGAGCCACACGGCAGCATCGCGCTGAAACGTCACCCGGACGCCGAGCATTCCCGGCTGCTCCTTCCACTTCGGCAGGAGCGTGGCCGATTGCAAATTCTGCAGCGCGATGCGGCCCATGACGGCGAAGCGGTCGGGATAACGTTTTACCGCCTCCAGGGCATAATCGTTCCGATCGCCGACCCAGGACCCCGGTGGGACAATGACCGCGCGATCGACTCCGGCCTCGTTCATCGTCGGCACGAGCTTCTCGATGGTGAAAGGCTCCGGGAGCTGGGGCTTGGCGCCGGGCACCCAGCGCCAGTCCGGCGACTCCGCCTTCCACAGATGGACCTGCGAATCGACGATTAATCGCTTGCGCACGGGTTGCGCTGCCATCTGCTGGCATCCCTGCGTTGCGAGAGCCACGCCTGCGCCAAGGGTGCTCTTGAGGAAGCTGCGCCGTGACAACATGGTTAGATCCTCCTGTGGATTGATTTGCCCCGACATTCCCCAGATGAATTTTGGAACAGAGTAATAAGAATTTCCTTTGAGAGGCCAGCCACTAAGAACTCGAAATTGCCCCAATGCCCCAATGCTCACCCGCGTGCGGCCGCCCAACGCGCCAATCAGAGAAGGAAGGCTGGCCCCGCATCGCCAATTTGGGGAAACACTATCCGAGAAGAAGGTTTTACGTCAATCTCATGAACGCTAGGAATTTTCTTTTCGGTCTTTGGCTGAGCTTTCAGACCAGCGCATGTTCGCGGCCGCCGCTGCCGATGACAAGGATTCTCATAAGCCGTCGAGGATGGAGGATGGAGGATAGAAGATAGAGGATCGCGATTATCCATCCTCCATCTTCGATTCTCGACCTAGTGTCTAAAGTGTCTCATGCCGGTGAAGATCATCGCGATGCCGTGTTCGTTGGCGGCGGCGATGACCTCGTCGTCCTTGATCGACCCGCCGGGTTGGATGATCGATTTGGCGCCGGCATTGGCCGCCTCGTCGAGTCCGTCACGGAAAGGATAGAAGGCGTCTGACGCCACCGCCGAACCTTTGAGATCCAAGCCGTGGGTGGCGGCGCGCAAGACCGCGATCTTGGTCGAGTCGATGCGGCTCATCTGGCCGGCGCCGACGCCGAGCACTTGGTCGGGCGCGGCGAAAACGATGGTGTTCGATTTGACGTGACGGCAAACCCGCCAGGCGAAGTCTAAGGCACGGTATTCGTCTTCGGTCGGTTTTCTCTCGGTGACGACTTTGCAGGCGCGCACGTCGGTTTTTCCGGTATCCCAGTCTTGGATCAGCATGCCGCTGCGTACGCGGCGGAGATCGTAGCCACCGGTTTGCGGCTGGCTCATGTCCAATTCCAAAAGCCGGATATTAAGCAAACGCTTGGCTGACGAGAGCACGGCTTTCGCCTCCGGCGTAAAACTCGGTGCGATGACGATTTCAAGAAAAATCTCTTTCAGTTCCTTGGCGGTCTCTTCGTCCACCGGGCGGTTGAACGCGATGACGCCGCCGAAGATCGACACCGGATCGCAGGCCTTGGCCTTGCGAAACGAATCGGCCAGCGATTTGGTCGACAGCGCGACGCCGCAGGGATTGTTGTGCTTAATCGCAACGGTGGCGATGTCGGCGAATTCGAGCACGGTGTTGAGCGCCGCGTCGGCGTCGAGAATGTTGTTAAAAGAAAGTTCTTTGCCCTGAAACTGTTTGGCGCGCGAAATAGACGGGCCGCCGTCGCCCTTGGTGGCGTAAAACGCCGCGCTTTGGTGCGGGTTCTCGCCGTAACGCATGTCTTGGAGTTTGCTGATTTGGATGTTGACCGTTTGGCCCCAACGCTGCGGCTTTTTGTTTTCATCCAATGACGAAAAATAGTTGCAAATCGCGCCGTCGTAGTGCGAGGTGTGCTGAAACGCCTTCAAGAATAGCCGGAAACGAGTGGCCGGCGCCAGGGAGCGGTTATTGGTCTGCAATTCCGCGAGGATCGCATCGTAATCCGCCGGATCGACGACCACGCCGACATGCCGGTGATTCTTCGCCGCGGCGCGCACCATGCTCGGCCCGCCGATGTCGATGTTCTCGACGACCTCTTCGAAGCTGGCGCCGCGCGCCACCGTCGCTTCGAAGGGATAAAGGTTGACGACGACCAAGTCTATGGGCTTGATGCCATGTTCTTTCATCTTCGCGACATGCTCAGGATTGTCGCGCAGCGCGAGAATGCCGCCGTGGATTTTCGGATGAAGAGTTTTCACCCGGCCGTCCATCATTTCCGGAAAACCGGTAAGCTCGGAAACGTCTTGTGCGGGAATATTATTTTCGCGCAGCAACGCCGCGGTGCCGCCGGTGGAAATAATCTCCACGTCCATTTGCGCCAGCGCGCGGGAGAAATCTACAACGCCTTTCTTGTCAGAAACGCTGATCAGGGCCCTTTCGATCCTGCCCACAAAATTCTCCTTCTAAGTATGGTTCTTCCGGGTTTACGGTGAAGATGTTTTCACCACAGAGACACAGAGTTCGGTAGGGGTGGACCTATGTGTCCACCCGTCCGGAGGGCCGACACGCAGGTCGGCCCCTACATTCCGTGCCCTCTGCGCCTCGGCGGCGCAATCTCTGCGCCCTGCTTCACATAAAAGCCTGAAGAACCTTAAATATTGACGTGAATGCGGGGAACTCGAGCGCCGATGGAGGTGAAAATCTCGTAAGAGATTGTGTTCGCCCAAGTGGCCATCTCGTCGGCGCTGATTTCCGCGCTGTCTTGACGGCCGAGAAGAACAACCTCATCTCCCTGCTGGACATTTCGTATATCGGTAACATCGAGCATAGTCAAATCCATGCACACTCTGCCGGCTACCGGCGCGCGTTTGCCGCGCACTAAAGCTTCGCCGCGGTTTGACAGCACTCGTTGGTAACCATCGGCGTAACCGACGGGCAGCGTGGCAATGAGGCTTTCACGCATGGTGATGAAGGTTTGGCCATAGCTGATGCTGGTGCCGGCCGGAACTTCCTTGAGCTGAACAATCTTTGTGTGCCAAGAGAGCACCGGCTTCAAGGTGATCTGTTGCGCCATGGCCAGTGATGGATAGGCGCCGTAGAGCATGATGCCCGGGCGCACCATATCGAAGTAAGCGGCCGGCTGGGTGATCGTCGCGGCGCTGTTGGCAAAGTGAAATAAAGGCGTCATACCCGCGGCGCGCAGGCGCGTGACGACGCTAGTAAAAACCTCCAGCTGCCTTTTGGTGTAGTCGCCGTCGACGCTCTCGGCGGTGGAGAAATGGGAAAAGATCCCGGCGATCCTCAGTGCTCTAAGCGTTTTTAATCTGGGCAGCCAGCTTTCTATTTCACTGGCACGGAGTCCAAGCCGGCCCATGCCGGTGTCGATTTTTAAATGAATGTTGAGCGTCGCTCGACGTTTTTCTACGGCGGCTTCGAGTTCCGTCAAACCGCTAAGATCGTAAATCACCGGCATCAGTGAGTGAGAAAAGAATTGCTCCAACTGATCGGCATAGACGCCGGCCACGACGATGATCGGCGCGCCAATGCCGGACTGACGAAGTTCAATGCCTTCGTCCAGCGTCGCCACGCCCAAGGCATCGCCGCCGGCGCCGAGCAGAGTTTTCGCCACTGCCACGGCGCCATGGCCATAGGCGTTGGCCTTGACCATTGAAAGAACTTTCACTCGGGCGCCCACTTTGGCGCGGATTTGCTGCAAGTTCCAGCGCAGCGCGGCGTGGTCGATGCAGCAATGAGTCGGTCGGCCTGGGGGAAACTGAATCATGAGACGCTAGAGAAATTTGCCATCGGTTAATCCTTAGGGGAAAAGAATCTTTGCCGCATCCTTCGACAAGCTCAGGACGATCGGACGCGCAAGGTACGCAAAAAAGAATTTCGAATATACAAGGGGCGGGTTTCAAACCCGCCCTCTTCGCTTTATTTGACCTGCGCGCCGGCTTGCACTGATTTTTCCGGCGTCATGATAATTACCCGGCCTTCGTCTGACGCCGCCAGCAGCATGCCCTGGCTTTCCATGCCGCGCAATTTCGCGGTCTCTAAATTCGCCACGACGATGATCTGTTTGCCGACCAATTCTTCCGGCGTGTAGCTGTTTCTGATGCCGGCGCAAATCTGCCGCTGCTCGCCGCCGAGATCGATTTGCAAAACCATCAACTTATCGGCGTTGGGATGGGCTTCAGCGGACTTAACGGTCGCGACTTTGAGTTCGATCTTGCGAAAATCGTCAATTGAGATTTTTGCCGGGATTGCTTCAGCTTCCATCCATTGAAAATATCAGAAGTGGCGCGGTAAAAAAAGCAACGTAAAATTGGGAGAGATATTTATTTCCATGTTACTCTTTGACCATGCCAGCCGCGAGCCAGCGGCCACCCGCACCGGTCTATCGCGCTGGCAACGGCGCGGGGCCCGAGAGAGTTTTGAACATCTCGATCAATTCGGGATCACGAGGGGCGTCGCGAATGGCCTTGGTCAATTCCTCTGGCGTCAAGGGGTCGGCGTCCTCGCCGACGACCTTGCGATACTCGCGGTGAAAATCGGCGTCATTAAATGTCTTGCGCATCGCCTCCTGAACGATCTCCACGCGATCTTTAGACTCAAATAGGGGGTCGGAAGTCTTTTCCTGTTCCGGAGGGCCTCGCCTGAGTCGCATCGAAGCCAGATTGAGTTCTTGTAATTGAGCGACAAGGAAGCCGGGCAGAGTGTATCGGTGCCAGCGTAGTCAGACGCGGCGGCCGTAGGTATCTTCAGGCACAACGTGATTGGAGGGGTTATCGGCTGAAAGACCCTCCGCCTGGGCGGCGGTGAACAGGGTGTTGTCGCTGGTAACGAAGGTAACCTGGGGCGAAGCCAAAACTTGGCTATAGCGCAGAGCTACTGCCAGTTGCACGGCGTCGTAGCCTTTGAGGGGTTGGCGCTGGGTCAGATCGGCTGCCGTCGCAAAATCGCTTGTCGTCAGCGGAACGATAGCATAGCGATTTGTGAGCTGAGCGGTGAATCGGCGATATTCCCGGTCGCGCTCTAATCTCTTGATCCGACCTACACGTTCGATGACAGCCAGCGCAGCAGCTACCTCCACGCGCGTAATTTCGGCCACCAGGATAACATGGGAGATTTGGTGGGTTTGCGGATCCCGCTCTTCTACAAGTTGACGCACCCACTTGCTGCCCGGTTCTGTAACGTAGTACTTCACCACGGCGCTAGCATCGAAGTAGTAGAGCGTCATGCTCAGCGGCGGCTCTCAAGAATGATCTGGCTTAAAAGCGGCTCAAGGGCGAGGCTATGCATGAGCCGGATGTGATTCTGCTTCTCCTCTTCCGGCACTGCGTCCCACTCAGCTGCCAGGCCGCGTTCTTCCGATGTCGGGTCACGCACCAATCCCTCGGTCTTAAGCCATGCCACGAATCGCTCGGTGTCTGAAGCTGTGGCCCCCGCTAGCGACGCAACCTTTTGTTTGCTCTCCAGTATCGTCATATCCATCGCACCTTTCTGGGTCATTATAATCACGGGTTAAATGAACGGGCAAGTGTCAAAGAATGGTCAAAGCATAAAAGGGGACATTCTGCTTTTTCAGGGAGTGGGGAGTGGGGTCTGACTTTTAGGTCAGACTGGGGGGTCAGGTTTTGCAATCGATTCTGCTGATAAACCTCTCGGAATCCTTCGACAAGCTCATATTTCGACGGGCTCAGTAGAACGGAAAATTCTTAAGATTTTCAATCCCCCCTCCCCATTCGCCCTGAGCCCTGTCGAAGGGTGAACGCGAGTTTTTCAGCAGAATCGCAATCATACAACGTTTTCATTCCGCCGAACGTCATCGTGCCGCCGCCTGACAAACCATTTTTGCTCTGCAAGACCGCACCCTTGCCGCGAAATTCGTTCTTTCCGCCTTGACTATGCCGGCCGCAGGCCGGCGGATACACGCACGGGTCTACCGCGCCGGCAGCGGCGCGGGGCCCGAGAGAGTTTTGAATATCTCGATCAATTCGGGATCACGAGGGGCGTCGCGAATGGCCTTGGTCAATTCCTCTGCCGTCAAGGGATCGGCGTCCTCACCGACAACCTTGCGATACTCGCGGTGAAAATCGGCGTCTTTAAAAGTCTTGCGCATCGCCTCCTGAACGATCTCGACCCGATTTTTAGGCGTTCCCGGCGGCAAAACGTAGGGTGAGCCGGTCAGTCGGAAAACTCTCGACATGTCGAGGAGTTTGGTCTCTTTTTCCGACTTGGCGAAGGTTCCTAACTCGGGCAGGTTGGGAAAGCGGTCAAACTTTGCATTTTTGGGCACAGAAAATATCGCGTGGAAATCCATCAGCCCTTTTTCCACCCAGTCGGGGTTGCGCTGCCAAACCGAAGTCGCCGTATTGGCGCGCGCGTCCACTTCACCGCGCAACAGCGCGACATCCAATTCGGGAGCCGAGTATCCTGGGATCCACTTGGTTTCTTTCATGCCAAGATAATAGGCGAAGAAGCGCGCACCAATATATGCGCTGTGACCCACCGGCCGGGCACCGACTCTGACGCCGCTCGCGGCGCGGAGTTTTTCTACCGTGTTCAGGCCGACTTCTTTGCGGGTGTAAAAAACTTGGTGGCTGGTGCTTTCCGGCGAGCCCAGGTAGAAAAATTTATCGATGTCGTACATCACCCCACTCTCGCCCAGGATATTGAGCGAAATTACCGCGCTGCTGAATGCGCCGATGGTGAGCCCGTCGGGGCGGGCGTTGCGGGCCATATGATTACCTACCTGTCGGCCGCCGCCGCCGTCCATGTATTCGACTATGATCGCCGGATTGCCGGGAATATGTTTTTTTAGGTACGGCGCCATCGACTTGACCCGGGAATCGCCGATGCCTCCGGGGGCGGTACCGGCAATGATCGTTATGGTTTTCCCCCGGTAAAATGGCGCTTGCGCAAAACCGTGATCGGGCGAAAGCCACGCTACCATGAGTAGCGCGGCCAAAGCAGATATCTTGGCTGTCGCTCTATGAGTTTTCATAACCCCCCCCAATCCTTAATGTCGCTGTTATCTCGCACGCGGTGATGTGCACGGGCCCGCTCATTATGACTTTAAGCGCGCGCAAGCTGCAACCGATGCGGCCAAACGCGGCAAGAACTTGATGCCATTGTCCGCCAGAATCTTGATCTTGGCGCTCTCCGGCATTGCTTTCTCCCAGATGAGCGGCACCGCGTCCGGCCACGCGCTGCCGTGATGCGGGTAGTCGGTCGAGAAGAGCCACGGGTGCTCGCCTAACGTCTCGACAGCGTAGGCGATGTTTTTTTCTCCGGCCTCAACCGAGCAGAAGAGATTTCCATCTTTCAGGATTTCTGACGCCGTCCGCTTCAGCTTGGGCGTTTGCGGCGCGCCAGGCAGGTAGCCTTCGTCGAGCTTCTCGATGACGTAAGGCATCCAGCCACCGAAGCTCTCGAATAGGCCGATGCGAAGCTTCGGGAACAAATCGAAAACGCCGCCGCCGACCAGAGCGGCGAGCGCGTATTGTCCGCCGATGCTGTGATAGAGGCCGTTGGGCGCTTCTACCCAAGGAGTAAACGGCGGCCGGTTCGCGCCGCCGTGAACCCACAACGGCATGTCGAGTTCTTGAGAGGCTGCGTAAAGAGCATGGAGGTCCGGATTGTCGAGCATCCTGCCGTCCGGGCAGGCGCGCGGTATTTGCAGTCCGGCAAAGTACCGGTCCTGCTTGGTCCAGTGTTTCAATTGCTCGATGGCATTCGGAATGTCGCGCATGGTGGCGGCGCCGACCCACCAAAGACGGCCCCCGGCATCAGCGCAATAATTGCTTATGTAGCGGTGGAAGGCTTGGTGCAGTGCGCTTTCGAAACCGACATCGCGCAGCGCGCAAAAGCTGTCCGCTGAACTCGGGAAGATGACGCTGATGTCGACGCCGGCAGTGTCCATGTCGCGCAGGCGAATTGTTGGGTCCCAATTGCAGGCTGGGTCGATCCGAACACCAGTATTGGTCGCAGCCCGATCGCCTGCGATGGCATGCTCAGATTGCGAACTACCGTTCGCCTGAACTTCGTATGCCTCGTACACGCCCAGTGGGCGTTTTGGCAGGGCCGGCCAAAGAAACTCGGAAAAGCCGCGTTCTCCGGCCCGCTGCTTGATTGCGCGAGCCGCTTCACTAAACTGCCCATAGGTCTCCCGATATTCTGGCGCAATGTTGTCTTTATACGTCCGGTCTAGATCCCAGTACTGGCGAATGTGGGAATCCATGTCGATCACCACATGTCCGTTGTAGCTCATCACTCGCCTCCCGTCATGCCGGATAGTATCGGCCAACGGAACGTCATGTCAACGACGAATCTCTGCCCACGGTGCCCGCGGTACGGGGAGCGCGCAGCGTATTGCGGGCCAACCTGGTCGAGCGGGCAGAAGATTGGCGGTGTGAAGTCTATGTCGAAGGCTCAATGGATGCGAGGAATCACTGCTGAAAGCGTGGCCTATCGATGTAGCGACGGACTAGCGAGGCCACGTCAATCGGGCCGAGTCGGCTGTGGAAATGGAGGCATTGTTGCGCTCTTCAAATCGCCCTATCCCGTGTGACTCCGACGCGTGACAGATTTAAATCTCAATGACGCGTTTACGCGAACTATTTTTATCCGCAAGCGCGACCACGAAATCTCAACGGCTTATACCCTGTCCACTTTCGCAGCGCCGTCCTGGCTCTCACGGCGCCTGAGCTGGCGCGGTCTTTTCAGCTCTGCGTACTGGTTTCTTTCAATCATTTCGTCAACGCTCGACGCCCGTCCGCCGCTCGTTGGAATGACGGCGCTCGTTCGAGAGCGTTTGAACAAGAAAGTCGAGATATCAAAGTCAGACCCTGGCTCCGAGAAGGTGAAACCGGACGACGGTCTCAAAGACGCCATCGGGAAAATGGACCATGGCCATTTTCGCCATCTTCCGGTTGTCGATGAGCATGAAAGACTGATCGGCATGCTTACCGATCGGGACGTGCGGCAAATTCGACCGTCGCTGGCATTTACCACGAAAGAGGAAGTGGCGGTGCAGCTGTGGTCGATCTCGGTGCAGCAAGCCGCGGTGTTCGATCCGATCAGCGTGAAGCCGGATAGCTCCCTACGAGAAGCAGCGGAGCTGATGCTGCGCTGGCACGTCGGCGGACTGCCGGTGATCGATGACCATGAAAGAGTGGTTGGCATGCTCACCTACACGGATCTATTGCGCGAGTTCGTAGGACGGGAGGAAAATCACTAAGGCCCGGAGAATCTAGCCGCAAAGAACGCAAAGTTCGCAAAGGAAAAACCCTCCAACTCAGAACTGACGTGTTTGGCCCCTTTGCGCGAGAAATATCCGGTCCTCCGTAGCACGAAGATCGAAAAGGAATTGCCAGATGGCTGATACGCCGATTTATTTTTACGAAACAGAGATCGAGTGGAAAGGTGACAAAGACTTGCGGATAGCCAGCGGCAAGTTGCCGGCGATCGCCGCTGGCGCGCTGCCGGAGTTCAAAGGACGGGAGGGAGTGTGGGCGCCGGAGCATTTGTTCGTCGCGTCACTCAACAGTTGCTTTATGCTGACGCTTTTAGCGATCGCGGAATTCTCCAAAATCGCCATCGTGAGCTTCGCTTCGAGCGCGAAGGGTAAGTTGGAGAAAATCGCGGGCGGCACTTACCAAGTTACTGAGATCGTCGTCAAGCCGAGAGTCGTGATCGCTTCGGTCAACGACCTCGCGCGCATGCCGCGTATCTTCGAGAAAGCCAAAGAGAACTGCTTTGTCTCCAACTCGATCAAGAGCGCGATCAAGATCGAGCCGGAAGTTTTTCATCAGCAGACGCAAACGACTCCGTGCCCGTTGAGTTAAACTGTTAAGCGTTCAAACCGTTCAAGAAGTTCAAATCGTTCAAGCCGTTCGATCGGAAGGAACGTTTTTGACGTCGCACCGCAATAGGTAAAGCCCGGCCTGTCCCGCCAGCGACGGATCAGTGTCATCCGCGGATAGAGGGGTTGACTCCATGCGCTTAAGTGGCCCCGGCCTGGACGGGCTTCAAATTATTTTGTAAGGCTTGACAAGAGTTAGTAGTAACAATATCTATGCAACTAGATATTATTATCATTTACCAAATGCTCCGGCCGGGCAGCTTTTACGCAGTCCGGATTTAGCGCAAAAAACCGGAGGTGACGCATGGCGAATGAAATCAAGACAACCGACCGCGTCCAGCAGCATTCCGGTGGACGAAAACCTAAACTAACGCACGGCTTTGCCAACGAGGTAGCTTAAAAAGAGAAATCCACAACCAAGAAGGGGGCACACTATGAGTGAAGACAAGAAACTTACCACCAATGCCGGATGTCCGGTCGCCGACAATCAAAAACTGATGACCGCGGGGCCACGCGGCCCGCAACTATTGCAGGATGTCTGGTTCCTGGAAAAACTCGCGCACTTTGACCGCGAAGTCATACCCGAGCGGCGCATGCACGCGAAAGGTTCGGGTGCTTGCTGAAGTTTCCGGATTTGAATCATCCGGTGAAACGCGACCCGCGCACCAACTTGCGCAGCGCGAAAAACAACTGGTATTTCTGGACATCACTGCCGGAAGCCTTGCACCAGGTTAGCTATTCAATAAAGACCTGAAAAGACCTGAAAGGAGACTACACATGACAGAAGAGAGCAAGTGCCCGTTCAATCACACCGCTGGCGGCGGCACGTCGAACCGCGACTGGTGGCCGAACCAGCTGCGGCTGGA
>CAYZJE010000053.1:0-2461 GCA_964478485.1 uncultured Syntrophobacter sp.
CTCGCCGACCTGCCCGGCTTGTGGTGAGCCGATGCTCCTGCGCACGGCTCGCAAGGGCCAACGCGCCGACTCGCAGTTTTGGGGATGCTCAGGTTACCCGCAGTGTAAAGGAACGCGGCCACCGTAGTCTCCGTTAGATCAGACCGAGCTATGCGGAGATCTCGAACGTCAGTAACTGGCGCGCGGCTTTGTGATAGGCGTCGACGCAGGCCGCTTCGGACTTCTCTGCCGGCGGTGCGATGATGCGGGCGCGCGCGGAAACTTTGAGCGGGCTCACGTCGAATGGATAAGGATCGAAGATCACCGAACCCGCGCCGTTCGGCTTAATGGTCAATCTCACCGTCTCGTTACTATCATAGGAAAACGGCACGGGCGCGATGGCGTATTCTTTGAACTCGCTTTCGTTGGCGTAACCGTCGCAGCAGAAATAAAGCGACAGCAAGTCGAAAATTTGCAGCGCCATATAATTGTACGCCAGCTCAATGTCAAAGCCGGCGCGGTGAATGGCGATCTGCTTTTTGATTTCCGCTTGTTTTGTCTCCATCTCCCGTTTGGCGTCCTGCACCGCTTGGCTTCGTTCCCGCGCGCGCATCGCAGGTTCCGTGAATATGTTGTAACGATTCTGCCAGAGCCCAGTGCGGTGCATGGAGACGATTAGGCCCGCGTAAAGATCTTGCGAGCCGACCCAGTCGGCGTTGTGTGCGTAAGCTTTGAGCTCGACCGCTTCGAAGTTCGGCACCTCTTCGCGGTGCGCGTAGGGGCGGCCCTTGTCGACGTTCATCGGTGGGTTGCCTTCGAAGTCGCGGTAGCCGCTGTCGTGAAAGGTGGTGGCGAAGACCATCGTTTGATAGGGGCGAAGCCTGGAAAAGCGCTGGTTGCCCCAGTGGGCGGCGAACTGCGCGGCGAGCTCGGCGTGATCTTCTTGGAGACTAACGTAGGAGCGGCCGTCTTTGAGTTCTCTGATAACCATGGAAATTCCTCCTCTGTGTTCCGACAGTTTTGAGTTCGCGTGCGGTGCGCAGTAGGGGCGAAAAGTTTTTCGCCCTTACGGTCGGACCATGCCATAGTTGGCGTTGCGAATACAAATTCTTCTACAGCGGCGCGGGGACATTTGGCACTTTCAATTCGCCGGCGAGCTCGGTTAAGCCAGTCCAAGTTGCGTCGTCAATTTCAACGCCGTTGGTCCGGTTCGCCGCTTCTCTGCGCCGTCCCGATTCTCCGGGCAGGAGAAGTTCGCTAAAGCCCGGCGCGCAGGGCGTCGACTTCACCAGGGCAATCAGCTCGTCGACTTTGTCGTAAAAGGTTTCCAAGGATTGGAATTCCTCGACGGCGATAGCTTGGAGAAACAATCCGTTGACGCCGTGACCGCCGTTGTTCCACCAAGTTCTGCCGATGCCGTTGCCGGAGAGAATGCCGCCGAGAATTTCGCTGATCAAGGCGACGCCGGAACCTTTGTAGCCGCCGAAGGGCAAAAACACGCCGCGCGGCGGGCCGCGAAAGGTTTTAAAATCCGTGGTCGGGTTGCCGGCGCCGTCGAGCATGACTCCCTCAGGGATTTTTTCTTTTTTGGCGACGCGACGCTGAATTTCACCCATGCTCATCGAAGCCGTGGCGAAGTCGAGAATGATGTGGCGGCCGCCGCGCGCCGGAATGCCGAAAGCCATCGGGTTGGTGCCGATGATCGGTTTCATGCCGCCGTGAAGCGTCGTCACCTGCGAGCCGACGCACGCCGCGCCGATGCCGATCAGGCCTTGTTCTGCCGCCATTTCCATGTAGTCGGCGATGCGGCCGGTGTGACCGGCGCGGCGCAGACAAACGATGCCGGCGCCATGCTCTTTGGCTTTCTTGATCGCCAGCTCCATGGCTAAGCGGGCCGCCACTTGGCCGATGTAATGTTTGCCGTCGACGACGGCGGTGATTTTACCTTCGCGCTCAATGGCCGGCTGCTCGCTCAGTTGGTAAATGCCGGTTTTGATGAATTCCAAATATTGCGTGACCCGGATGACCCCATGGCCGGGGTAGCCGCGCAGTTCGCCCCTGACCAGCAGGTCGGCGACCAGGGCCGCATCGACTTGCGGCATGCCGCCGGCGGCCAGTAAAGTATTGCAGAAACTCAGAAGTTGTTGGTGATGGATCTTTGGCACTGATGTTTCCTAGTCTAAAGAAGATTCGTTACTCACCACGAAGGACACGAAGGGCACGAAGTTTAAGAAAATTAACCTCCGAACCTTCGTGAACTTCGTGTCCTTCGTGGTGTAAACAATCTTTGCTTTCTTGCTATCGCTTCACCACTGGGAAATATTTTTCGAGCCATTCGCGCACGATATTGGTCAGGCGCGGATTCTCTTCGTTAAAGGTGAAGTGATCGACGTCGGACAATAGATGCAACTCGGCGGGTTGCTTGGCCTGCTTGAACATTTCGATGGATTCGTAAGTCGGCGTCACCGAATCGTTGGCGCTG
>CAYZJE010000054.1:0-4702 GCA_964478485.1 uncultured Syntrophobacter sp.
CGATTGCGGCGGAACCTACTACCTAGTTGACGGCGAGCTGACCCGTTCGCTGAAAACCAAGGTGAAACGCTACGCCGAAGCGCTACTGCGCCAGTACACCGACGGCAAATTTAATCTTCACGCCTGTCCGACCGTCGGCGCATACTACGAGAAATGGATCGAGCGCAAGGTTGAGCCGCTTTATCGACGATCCAAAATTCGTGACTACAAGCAAGAATTTAAAAAGCACATTTTGCCGCGCTTCGAGCACACCTCATTGATCGACATCAAGATCCGCGCGCTTTCAGAGTTTCAACTTGAGCTACTGAAAAAGGGACTGTCAGTTAAAACCGCGCGCAACATCATTGATTCGAGCTTTCGCGCCTTGTACCGCGACGCGCGAGCCGAGATTGAAGCCTTGGCCGGCAAAGACCCGTTTATTGATCTTCGCTGGCCGAAGTTGAGCCACAATCCGCCGGAGCCCTTCAGCGCTGAAGAGCAAAAAAAGATTCTCGATTACTTCGCCCAAAGCGAGCCGTTCTATTACGCCTTCATCCGCTTTCAGTTTGAAACCGGCGCCAGGCCGAGCGAATCGACCGCTATCACCTTCGCCGACTTGAACCCCGAAGCGCGCACCGTTCGCATTAACAAGTCGCGCAATCTTGGAGTGGATAACGAAACGAAAACAAGCAAGAGCCGGCGCAGTATCATCATCACCCAAGAGCTGATGGATTTACTTCAATGTTTGCGCCATCCGTGGCAGAAAGACACCGACAAGGTTTTTACCACCAAGACAGGCACGCCGATCACCGCCGGACAGTGGGCTAAGGATTACTGGTATCGAGTGCTAGAGGGACTGCAAATCCCGCGGCGAAAATTCTACGCGACGCGCCACACCTTCATCACAACGATGGTTAAAGCCGGCGCGAATCTCAAGGGGATCGGCGACTACGCCGGGACTTCAACGGCGATGATAGAAGCGAATTATTGCGGGGAAATTCAGCTTGATCCAACGATTTTCCAACGGGCCGTTCATAACCCGTTGAACTCTATGGTGGTCCCAACGGGAATCGAACCCGTGTTCCCGACGTGAGAGGCCGGTGTCCTAACCGCTAGACGATGGGACCGTGGCTGAGGAGGTAGGACTTGAACCTACAATCGCCTGATCCAGAGTCAGGTGGCTTACCAATTAGCCGACTCCTCAATGTTGCGAGAGCTAAACGTAAAAGAATTAGGGGGGAGTGTCAAGTTATTCACCAAAAGGAATGCATATTGCAGAATGCAGAAGGCAAATTGCAGAATTACTTCCTGTTGGATTTGGCGGTTACTATCGACTTGGTAAAAATCTTAATCAATTCCTCCGCTTCTTGTAGTTCAGGCTTCAAGCGCTCATCTGATAGTAGTTTGGTTTTCCCCAACAGCCGAAGCCAATAGAAAGACTCTCTCAGCTCTTTTAGAACAATTTGCATTTTGTGGACGAAATCTGCTCGACTTTCCGCCGCGCAAGCTTCCTGATAGTTTGCGCCGCTCGAAGTCGCCGAGCGAACGAGTTGACCGGCAATATGACGTAGTACGGCCGACCTGTTCAGCTTCTCACATAGCTGAATCATGTTAGCGGCAAACTCTAAAAGACGGTCCGAGAGGTTTTCTCTTTGATTTTGCATTCTGCAATGTGCACTCTGTAATCTGCATTCATTCAAGATTCTCGGCGTGATTTAAGGCGATCTGAAGCCGGTGCAACGTACGCGCCTTACCCAGCACTTCGATCACTTCGTGGATTCCGGGACTCACCGTCGACCCCGTCAAGGCAACGCGGACGGGCTGTGCCAATTCACCCATTTTAATGGCGAATTTTTGCAGAGTGACGGCGAAAGCTTGCTCGATGTTGTTGTGCGTGAAGTCCTCGATCGCGCTTAGTTCGGCCATTAGGGTCGATAGGTATGGGGCTGCGGCGGCGGTTAGAAACTTTTTTGCGGCCTTTTCGTCGACGGCGACCTCTTCGGTGAAGAAATACTGGCTCTGGTCCACGAGTTCGACCAGGGTCTTGGCCCGTTCCCGAAGCGTCTGGATTAACTTTTCAAGCCATTGGTTGTCCTGGGGCACCGGAAAACCTTTTGCCGCGATGTAAGGTTTGACCTCCTCGGCGAGTTCGGCCAACGGCTTTGACTTGAGATAGTGAAAATTGACCCAGAGAAATTTTTCCGGGTTGAACACACCGGCGGATTTGCCGACATTTTCCAGGGAAAATTTCTCTATTAATTCTTGACGCGAAAAGATTTCCTGATCACCGTGGGACCAGGCGAGGCGAACCAAGTAGTTGACCACGGCTTCGGGAAAGTACCCCATGTCGCGATACGCAGTGACGGAAGTTGCACCGTGGCGTTTGCTGAGGCGCGCTTTATCAGTGCCGAGAATTAATGGCACATGGGCGAACTGCGGCAGCTCATGGCCGAGCGCTTCGTAAAGCTGAATCTGGCGCGGCGTGTTGGACAGATGATCGTCGCCGCGAATGATGTGGCTGATCTTCATGTCGACGTCGTCGACCACCACGCAAAAATTGTAGGTTGGCGTGCCATCGGAGCGGGCGATGATTAAATCATCGATCTCGCGGTTGTCGAAAACCACCTCGCCTTTGATCAGATCTTTGACGATGGTCGAGCCTTCGCCGGGCGAGCGGAATCGAACGGTATAGGGTTTGTCCTTTGGTAAGTCGGCAATAACGCCTTCGGCTGGCCGGCAAGTGCCGTCGTAAGAGGGTTTGCGCTTCTCCTTCATCGCCAGCTGGCGTTTGGCGTTCAGGTCATCGGCCGTGCATGTGCATGGATACGCCTTGCCACTGGCGAGAAGTTCCTTAATCTTTTCTTTATACAGCGGGTAGCGCTCGGTCTGGTAGAAGGGGCCTTCGTCGTAATCGAGCTCCAACCAATTCATGGCGTCCAAAATCGCCTGGATCGCCTCTGGTGTGGAGCGCTCGCGGTCAGTATCTTCGATGCGAAGGATAAATTTGCCGCCATGGTGGCGCGCAAAAAGATAATTAAACAATGCCGTACGGGCGCCGCCGATGTGCAGATAACCGGTTGGGCTAGGAGCAAAACGAGCGCGAACTTGTGTCATCTCGGTAAGCTAACAGGCAGCGGAAAAAGCGTCAATGCCACTTGGGCGCGTGAGAAATTCTATGTTAACCCCGCCTTTTGAGGCGGGCACAATTAAATGGGGTTTCCAAAGGGGGCGAGCATCCCCTTTGCAATATTTAAATAAGCGACGGGGTTCAATTTCGCCCGCGAAGTGGTTTCATTTAATACCTAACTTTATGCTAGTATTCTGCGAACAAGGAGAGCGGAGCGTGGATAGTAAAGCAGCTGGGAGCAATGCCAAAGAAGGCACCGCCGAGTCGGCGCCGTCTCATTTCATTCGTAACATTGTCGCCGAAGACCTCAAGCAAGGTAAGAATCAGGGCCAGGTGCACACTCGGTTTCCGCCGGAGCCGAACGGTTACCTGCACATCGGTCATGCCAAGTCGATCTGTCTCAATTTCGGCTTAGCCGCCGAGTTCAGCGGCAAGTGCAATTTGCGTTTTGACGACACCAATCCGAGCAAGGAAGACGTCGAGTACGTCGACTCGATTAAGGAGGACGTGCGTTGGTTAGGGTTTGCCTGGGATGGTGAGTTTTACGCGTCCGACTACTTCGAGCAGCTTTATCAATTTGCGCGCCAGCTGATTACCGCCGGTAAAGCCTTCGTGTGCGATCTCAGCGCCGATCAAATGCGCGAATACCGTGGCACATTGACTGAGCCGGGCGCGAATAGTCCCTGCCGCGATCGCAGCATCGCAGAAAACCTCGATTTGTTTGAGCGCATGCGCGCCGGCGAATTCGCCGACGGCAGCCGAACCTTGCGCGCCAAGATCGACATGGCGTCGCCGAACATCAACATGCGCGATCCGGTCATGTACCGAGTGTTGCGCGCGACCCATCACCGCACGGGCGATCGGTGGTGTATCTACCCGACTTATGATTTTGCCCATGGGCAGTCCGATTCGATCGAAGGGATCACCCATTCGATTTGTACCCTCGAATTCGAGGACCACCGGCCGCTGTATGATTGGTTTCTTGATCAGTTGGGCGTGCATCACCCTCAGCAAATCGAGTTTGCCCGGCTGAACCTCACCTACACGGTGCTAAGCAAGCGGAAGTTGCTCCAGTTGGTACAGCAAAAACATGTCAGCGGCTGGGACGATCCGCGCATGCCGACCTTGGCGGGGTTTCGCCGGCGCGGCTATACGCCGGAAGCGATTCGGAATTTTTGCGAGCGCATTGGCGTGGCCAAACGAAACAGCATGGTCGATATCGCCATGCTGGAGCACTGCTTGCGCGAGGACTTAAACAGGCGCGCGCCGCGGGTCATGGCGGTGCTGCGGCCAATTAAAGTTGTCTTGGACAACTATCCTGAGGGGCAGGCCGAGGATCTCGACGCGGTCAACAATCCCGAAGACCCGGCCATGGGGACGCGCAAAGTGCCATTCTCTAAGGTTCTCTATATCGAGCAGGACGATTTCCGCGAAGAGCCACCCAAGGGATTCTTCAGGTTATCGCCTGGAAAGGAGGTTCGGCTGCGCTACGCCTACATTATCAAGTGCATCGGCATCGAAAAGGATCCAGCCACCGGCGCGGTGCGGGAACTACACTGCACCTACGATCCTGAAACGAAGAGCGGCTCATCACAG
>CAYZJE010000055.1:0-17771 GCA_964478485.1 uncultured Syntrophobacter sp.
AATCGGCATTCGCCCTCGATAAAGTCAACGTCACCCTGCCATCCAAGTCGTTTCAGTTCATCATCTTTCCGCTCGCCAAGGAGCGGGGTTATATGAAGGAGGAAGGGATCGATCTCAATATCGTCGTCATGGCATCCACCACCGGCCTGCAAGCCGTGCTGGCCGGAGAAATGGATTTCACCGGTTCCGGGAGCAGCGCGCTGGTCGCCGTCACTCAGGGCAATGCTCCGCTCAAAACCGTGCTAGCCGTCAACGATCAGGTGCTGCAGTGGCTGATGGTCCGGCCCCAGTACGGCTCTTTTAAAGAACTTAAGAACAAAAAAATCGCTGTCACCGGCGTCGCCGCAGTGGCGACCTTTATGTTGAAAAAAGTTGCGCTAAAGTACGGCCTCGACGCCAACAAAGATTTGGCCTTTCTCGCCCTACCGCCGGGCCAGCGCCTTGCGGCGCTACAGACGGGGGCCGTGGATGGCGGCCTATTGAGTTCCGAGGAACGCTTTGCCGCCCTCGATCAAGGCATGAAAGAGATCTTATATCTGGGCAAAGAAGTAAAGAATTCCTGGGGCACCATCGCAACCAACGACCAATTCATCAAAGAAAAACCCAAGTTGATGCATGGATTCATGCGCGCTCTGCTCAAAGCCCTGCGCCTGGTCAAGCAGAACCGCGAGGTGGCGATGGATACGATGATAAAATTTTCCGAGCTAAACAGGGACTTGGCCGCGCGCACTTACGACGGCATGATTGGAACCTTTACGACCAACGGCGTGGTCGACGAAGAAACGCAGAAAAACGATCTCGACATCGTTCGTGAGGTCCTCAAAGTCACAAAGGAAGTGCCCATCGAGCGCGCCTACGATTTCAGCTTTGCCAAGAAAGCGGACAGCGAGCTGACCCAAGCGGGCTGGAAACCTTAGAAACTTTCACGGGCGCGGCCTTGCGAGCCTTGGCAGGAAGGGGGAACCTCATGATTCTCCCGATGGCGCCACCCGATATAGCATTGTCCGACCCGTTCGAGGACCAGAACATGATAGTCGGGATGTCAAATTCTGACCCTGTGTCCTGTGTCTGACCTAGATATTTCTATCGATATCGAGAAGAATGGTAGCCGAGGATTCACTAGTTCCCCTGACCAAGGAAGTCACACGATGACGCACGTCCCTAACAACCTTGGCGCCGCGCGATTCGCCTTCGACAATACGTATGCGCGCGAACTTGAGGGCTTCTACGTGACCTGGAAGGCGACGCAAGTGGCGCGGCCTCAGTTGGTTAAGCTCAACCGTGAGTTGGCTGAAGAATTGGGGCTCGATGCCGGTGCTCTCGATTCCGAGGAAGGCGCGAGGATCTTTGCCGGCAATGAGATACCGGTGGGAGCGGTGCCGCTGGCTCAAGCGTACGCCGGCCACCAGTTCGGCGGCTTCTCGCCCCAACTTGGCGACGGGCGTGCGCTGCTCCTGGGCGAGGTGATCGACCGCAACGGACGTCGTCGTGATATTCAGCTCAAAGGCTCGGGTCCCACTCCCTTTTCGCGCGCTGGCGACGGCCGGGCAGCACTCGGGCCCGTGTTGCGTGAATATCTGATCGGCGAAGCGATGCACGCGCTCGGTATCCCGACGACACGGGCGCTTGCCGCAGCGCTCACGGGCGAGCCCGTCTATCGTGAGGGTGCGCTGCCGGGCGCGGTTTTGACGCGCGTAGCTGCGAGCCACATCCGTGTCGGCACCTTCCAATTGTTCGCCGCCCGCGGTGAGCAAGACAAGGTGCGTCGCCTGGCCGATTACGTAATCGAGCGCCACTATCGGGAGCTGAAGGGCCACGCGAACCCCTACCTGGAATTGCTTGAGCGCGTGTGCGCCAGACAAGCCGCGCTCATTGCCAGCTGGATGCATGTGGGCTTCATCCATGGCGTGATGAACACCGACAATATGGCGATCTCCGGTGAGACTATCGACTACGGCCCATGCGCCTTCATGGATCATTATGATCCAGCCACAGTCTTCAGCTCCATCGACACGCGCGGCCGCTATGCCTACGCCAATCAACCAAGCATCGCGCAGTGGAACCTCGCACGGTTGGCGGAGACGCTTTTACCCTTGATCGATACTGATAGTAAGCGCGCCATCACCCGCGCCACTGAGGTGGTCAATGGATTTCCCGAACAATACCAACGCCACTGGCTAAATGGCATGCGCGCCAAGCTCGGACTTGTCAATGAGGACGAGGCCGATCTTAACCTCGCCATGGGGTTTCTCACCGCGATGGAGGGCAAAAAAGTTGACTACACGTTGGCTTTCCGATATCTCGCCGATGCGGCCTTAGGCGAGGAGGAACCGATTCGCGCGCTGTGTGCCGATCCGTCGGCTTATGATCTCTGGAGTGGGCACTGGCGGGCGCGGCTTGCGTGCGAGGCTGTGGCACCTTTGGTGCGGGCGCAGGCGATGCGGCGTGCTAATCCCGCGTTCATTCCGCGCAATCATCGAGTCGAGGAAGCCTTGAGCGCTGCAGTGGAACGCGCCGATTACGCGCCTTTCGCGACGCTGCTGAATATCCTATCGCGCCCTTTCGACGATCAGCCGGAGTTTGCCGCTTTTGCCGAAGCTGCACCAGAAGGGCAAGGGTGCTACCGCACCTTCTGCGGCACCTGAGTGACGAGTCAGGGCGACGCTAGCAGAGACTCTCGCGTTTAGTTTCTAGGGTCTTCAGGCTTTCTTGTGAACCCGGGATCGGAGATTGCACCGCAGAGGCGCTGAGGACGCGGAGTAAAGAGTTTTTGAAAAACATTACTGCGAACTCTGTGCCTCTGTGGTGAAAACTGCTTCACACGAAACCGGAAGAACCAATTTTTATAGGAGGCACTTCGACTCAGGATGGCGCAAAAATTTTACGTGGTATGGTCAGGACGAGAGACTGGTATATTCACGGATTGGGCGACCACCCAGCGGGCCGTGGAGAAATACGCCGGGGCGCGCTTCAAGTCCTTTCCTACCCGTGCGCAAGCCGAGCAAGCCTTTGGTCGCAGCGGCTACGCAAGCATTCCGCCCAAAACGGCCATTAGACAAAAAGTCAGCATACCGGACAGCGAACGCAGTGCCGCCCATCCCTCTCAACAGTTCGATGTCAGCATTTATTGCGATGGTGCCTGTGAACCCAACCCCGGCAATGCCGGCTCCGGCATTGTAATGTATCGAGCCGGCGAACTCGCGCAACTGTGGTTTGGCCTGTACAACCCCATGGGGACCAACAACACCGCCGAACTGAACGCGCTCTATCACGCATTGCGGATGGCCGAAGCAGAGATCAAGACCGGCAACACCGTCGAGGTGTGCAGCGACTCGGCGTACTCGATCAACTGCATTCGCAGTTGGGCACCGAACTGGGAAAAGAAAGGCTGGAAAAAACCTGGCGGCGAGATCAAGAACCTGGAGATTATCCGGGACTGTTACGCGATCTACCGACGGATCAAAAAAGAGCTGACCCTCACCCACGTCGCCGCCCACGTCGGCACCGAAGGCAACGAACTCGCTGACCGCATGGCCATGCTCGGCGCGCAGCGTAAAGAAAAAGAACTGCGACCGTATCAGGAGAAAATAGATATTCCGACGCTGCTGAAGATGCGGGCGGGGTGAATAAGAAAGCGTGCCGACGATTTCGGCTTTGCTAAAAAAGCGGACAGCGAGCTAACGCAAGCGGGCTGGAAACCTTAGAAACTCGCGCGGGTGAGGCCTTGCGAGTTTCGGCGCGCAGGGTTTTGGCAGAGAAACTTTAAAACCTCCGAGGTAGAGCTTTGTCCGACCCATTCGCAGAGCCGGCCAAGATAGTCGGGTTGTCGAAGACCCAATGCCCTCTGTCTTTCTCCCTTACTTCTCGTAGAGGCGTTTGACGAACCCGCTCGCCTCGATCTCCCGGGCAATCTTGTACGAGACGAATTGTTCCGGATCGGCGTTCTTCGCTGCCGGCGTTGTGCTTGAAATTTCCGCCAGAATCGTCCGTATCCCGTCGAGTGTCGGAATCGGCAAAGCTAGATACTTGCTTGCGGAGCTTGCATAGGCATCCTCCAGCACCTCGCGGTCGTCATTGCGGGTATATTTCTTTAACACCGCCAGCGCCGCTTCTTTGTTGCGCTTGAAATCATGGATCGCTTCGATGTAGGCGAGCATGAATTCTTTAACGACCGCTTCGTTTTTCTGGAGATAAGATTTCGTCGTGCCGATGGCCGACGTCGGGTAATCCAGCCCCAGGTTGGCGAGGTCTCCCAGCTCGCGAAAGCCCGCTTTGAGCGCGACCAGAGACGAGGTGCCACTCATCACCCCAGCGTCGAGCAATTTGGTCTGCATGGCGCGGACAATGTCCTGTGATGCGCCGATTTGCAGAATATTGACGTCGCGGTCGGGATTGAGCCCCCATTTTTTTAGCGCCAGTCGGACGGCGAAGTCTGAAGTCGCGCCGTAGCGGCTGACGCCCAATTTTTTGCCTTTGAGTTGCGCCGGGCTGGATATTTCCGGCACGCCGAACACCTTGAAAACGAAGCCATTAATAAGCGCAGAAATTAACACCGTATCGGCCCCCTGCAAGGCGGCTTGCACCAAGCCGGAACCGGAGAGCGAGGCAATTTCCAGATCTTTGGCGATCAGCGCCCGCAATGACACCGATCCGGTGCCCATGCCGACGAGCACCACGTCGAGGCCATGCTTCTCAAATATTTTGGTTTCCTTGGCAAACCATAATACCTGGGCCCCGCCGTCGGTAGAACCATAACCGGACATGACTTTGATGAGCGGTTTGGCCTGCGCCGCCATCGCGCTTGGAACATGAAAACCATAGAAAACAGTAATAATCGCGGTGATTACTAGATTGGTGCTGCCGTTGGCCCTCATGACACTACCTCCATCAGCGGATCGTACCACGAAGTTTGCTGAAATATCACTTCGACAAATCAGCCTGGAACAGAATCGGGGTCTGGATTGGATTTCTTGCAAGTTTGATTCATTTGTTTCCGATGCAAGGCCTCGCCCGAGTCATAAGCTCCCTGCCGTTGAATCACCCATGTCAGGCCGATGCCTCGCACAAGATCCCAAAATCCGCGACCTCAAGATAGAGAAAATTCTATTTGACGCCACCCTCGGCGCGAGTAGAATAGCCGCAATTAGGTTGACGTCGACATTGGCCGTGCGGAGAACCTCGTGCCCATTCCTGACTTCCAAACTGCGATGCAACCGTTAGTTGCGCACCTGAGTGGCGGCAATAGGTCGAATGTCAAATTAAAGACGCGATCCCAAACCCTTATCGTCGATTGATTCAGCTAGAAAAAAAGTTCTCCGAAACGTCTAACGACAAACAGGAGGTTCCCTGTGAGTACATCTAATGCTTTATTGATGAAATCAATGCTCGGCGCAGCGGCCGTGCTTGCAGCACTTTCACTTTCCCCCGATTGCAGTTTCGCGCAAGCGCCATTTTATCAGGGGAAAACTATCACCATCGCCGCCGGCACCGCTCCCGGAGGCATCGGTGATAATCGTGTCAAGTCGATCATGCCGTATCTGCGCAAATACATCCCGGGCAATCCGGCCATCCTCGTCCAATACATGGACGGCGGCGGTGGCCGGCAGGTAGGCAATCATATGTCGCGTGTTGCCCGTCCCGACGGACTCACGATCGGCGCGTTCAGCAGCGCCGTCATCGGTATGGGGATCTTGCGCGACGATGGTGTGTTGTACGACATCGACAAATATATTTACCTTGGCTCGCCGGAAAGCACGAGCCACAATGTGTACTACACGCGTAGAGAAGCCGGCTTGAACAATCTAGAAAAACTTAGAGCGGCCACCGGCGTCAAAGTCGGCGCCAGGACCGTGGGACATAGCGCCTACACATCGGCCCGGTTGTTTACCTACTTTCTCGGCTTGAAGGACCCCAAGTTCATCCCGGGTTATTCGGCGCCCGAGCTCGATACCGCGCTTTTGCGCGGCGAAGTCGATGCGCGAGCGAACACTGCAACCTCGATCTGGCAGCGCAATCCCGATTGGGCGGAAAAGGGGCTGATGGATTTCCACGCCATTTTAGAAGTTCCCAAAGGGTTCAAGTACCCTCGCTTCAGCCATCTTCCCGAGATCGAGAGCTTTGCCAAATCAGAGAAAGAGATCAAGGTTCTAACCCTGGCGCGCATATTCAGGCTGACAGGCTCGCCCTACGTGTTTCCTCCGGGAACGCCCAATGATCGAATCGAGATCGTTCAAGAAGCCATGCGCAAGACGCTCAAAGACCCGGAGTTTCTCCGCGAATACCGTAAGATCGTCGGCGAAGAAGCCGGTCCCATGATGCCGGAGGAGTTGGCCAAAGCGATCCGTGATACCCCACGCGACATTGAATCCATCGAGTTTTACAAGCTTTTCTCCGGCGCCGCGCCACTGCCAACGCGCTAGAAAGGGAGCGACAACCGCGATTTTTCTCCCTTATTTGGCGCAGAGCCGTTTGACGACCCGCTCGCCTCGATCTCACGGGCAATCTTGTATTGGACGCATTGTTCGGGATCGGCGTTCTTCGCTGCCGTCGTTGTTAGTCATGTCTTGTAACAACGAATTCCCGTGTGGCAGTAGTGTTCAAATTAGCGAGCGCGTTCCGGTTGTTGAGCCGGACCAGTGACGGCCCGAGACTTTCGCGTCGGAACGAATTGCGATGAGCTTTCTCGGTTCATCGCCTATTGTCGGCCGAGCGATTTGACTCATGGACGCATGCTGTGTGTCCTACCGAGTGCAGGCAAGAGCTGAGCACCGATCCTACAGAACACGATTACGTTTTTCGCGGCCCTTGGTCCGCAAATTTAGCTTGCCTTGTTGACACGAGATTTCAGTTTAGAGTATCGGTGAGGCACAAGCCGAGAACCTTGACGATAAAAAGAGCCTGTTTTGTTGTGAGAGGAAACCGCGACAGAGGGATCAACTGCGCCATCGCGTCGTCGACAAAAATTTATCTAGAATAAAAATAGTGGAGGTGTTTATGCCCGCTAAGCGTATCGATGTTAACGAGCATCCGGCGTTGAAAGGAGCGGGAGCCGGCAAGCATGAGAGGCTCCTTTTCAATTCCGACAACTATCATGTCTGGATTCACCATAGTATACCCGGCGACAAGGGCCCGATGCACAGACATACGGCGGATCAGGCCTTTTATGGTCTCCAAGGGGAATGCTTGATAAATTTCCCGGACGGGACGAGGCAATCAATTACCCCGGGCGTGTTGGTGGTAATCCCCAAGGGTCAATATTACCAACAAGAAGCGCCAAGCCACACCGGCTATGTTTTCTTGGGCAGCAGGGCGGAAACCTATGCCAATTCTCGCTTCAGTCCCGAAGGCCAAGAAATTAAGGCCGGCGGTAAGGCGCCAAAGGATTAGGGAGTGTTCAAATCGTTTCAGAGGTTCAAAACGTTCCAGTCGTTTAAGAGTCGGACGCTGATGGGTGGACACTTTCGCGTCCATTAAACTAAGCCATCGCGGGCGGGGATTTAACCCCGCCCGCGACCAAAAGGGGATGCTCGCCCCCTTTGGAAACCCCATTTAGTTGTGCCCGCCTCGAGAGACGGGGTTAACATAGAATCTAGACACGGAGGTGTTTCATGGCACAGCGAGTTTGGGAGCAATATTTAACCGAACGAGACCGGGCGCATCTGGCGATGCGGCCGTCCCGCCGGCGCGGTTTCGGCGAGAAGCCGGCTTTGCTCCTCATCGATCTCTATCGGTGGGTCTTCGGAGACAAACCGGAACCCATTTTGGAAGCAATGAAAAAATGGCCGAGTAGCTGTGGCCTGGATGGGTGGAACGCTGTCCCGCAAATTCAAAAACTTTTAGCTAAGTCGCGCGAGGTGGGCATCCCGATCGTCCACATGACGGGGCTGGACGGCGCGGGTGTGATGTCGCGCTCGCCCCAGCGCGAGTCGGCCCTTCAGGCCAATCGCGACCCTGAGGCACAAGACCGGCTCCGGCGCCGTTTCGATATTATCGACGAGGTAGCGCCGCTCCCAGGCGAGACGGTGCTGCGCAAGGCTTCTCCCAGCGCATTCTGGGGTACCCCGCTGGTGGGACATCTCAACGCGCTCCATATCGACACGATCATTACCTGCGGCGAGAGCACAAGCGGATGCGTGCGCGCGAGCGTTGTTGATGGATGCACTTATCGTTTCCGCATGGTCGTCGCGGAGGAATGCGTGTTTGATCGTCACCAGGCGACGCACGCTATGAATCTATTCGACATGAATCAAAAGTATGCCGAGGTCTTAGCGCTACAGGAGGTGTTGGACTATTTAGACCTTTGGCGCGGCCGACAGTGCGGCGGTCAAATCGATCAGTAGGAAATAGGGTTGGAGAAGATTCCTTGGCTCTACTGACGCGGTGGCGCGAAGAGCATGGCGCTGACCGGCACATAGTTATTTGGCCACGCTCGTTGGACCTCGGAGTTGAATGCAAAACTATCTTCAGAGCAGGAGGTGTTATGAAAAAACGGACTCTCGCCGGCGAATTTTTTCTTATGCTCCTCGTCGCGCTAAGCGTTGCTTCGGTTTCCCCAGGCTACTCGCAAAGCGAGCCTTTCTATAAGGGAAAGACCCTCAAAGTCGTGGTCGGAACCACTGCAGGTTCTCTTTATGATGTCTGGGCGCGCACGGTTGCCGCCCATTTGCCGAGACACATCCCCGGCAATCCGGATGCGTTCACTCAGAACATGCCTGGAGCCGGCCACAAAATTGCCACCAATTACATGTATAGTGTGGCCAAGCCCGACGGCTTGACGATCATTGGATCCATCTTACCAGGCATGTACCTGGACCAGCTGGTGGGGCGGCCCGAGGTCAAATATGACTGGGCAAAGTTTGTCTGGATTGGTTCACCGGTCAAGGGTGATTCGCAGATGACCATGCGCGCCGATGCGCCCTACAAATCCATCGACGACATACGCAAGGCCAAAGAGCCGCCGCGCTGCGGCACCACCGGCACTTCCGGCACAGACTATATGCTGGCGCGGCTGCTCGAAGAAATTATGCCGCCCCTCAAGATCCACTCCGTGCTGGGTTACCCGGGCGGGCCGGAGCTTGATCTCGGCATTGAGCGAGGCGAGATCCAGTGCCGGACCTTTACGATCGAAACGTTTTTCGCGCGCGAGCCTTATATCACGTGGAAAAAGAAGGGCTTCGTGCGCAACGTCTATCAAACCGGGCGGAAACGCGATGCGCGCTTGGCCGATGTGCAGACGCTGTATGAGGTCATGGACGGCTATAAGACGCCCGAGGATGGTCGGCGCCTGGCAAGCGTGATCCTCGCCAACGGCACTCTGGGCAGGCCGATATTCACTTCCCCCGGGACGCCGCCGGATCGGGTAAAGATGCTGCGCGAAGCGTTTGAAAAGATGATCAAGGACCCGGTTTTTTTGGAAGATGCCAAGAAAAAAAATTTCGAGCTTGACCCGATCAGCGGCGAAGAGCTGGAAGTCATCGTCAAAGATGTCATGACACAACCGGCGGAGACCGTCGCCCGCTTAAAAAAAATTCTGACGCAACAGTAATTTGGGATGCGCGGAAAAGAGCGCGGAAAACGAGATTCGAGCATCCGGCGCGTGGTGATACTATCACCGAGGCCGTATTGATTGAAGAGTTTTAAGGATAGCCTCTTCAAGTTCGAGATATTTTTGGATCCGAATCGGTGACCCTCAGCTTTGATTTGAGTCTAGTCAGAGCATCGAAGTTTTGAGGAGCTCGAATGAGCGCCGGGCGGAGTCTTCGGTTATTTTTTCGTCGTAATGGTTATTATATCGATAGGGGTCTACCATCGGATCTTTATTATTGACACTGGTACAAATACAGGTTTGATAAATGTCATAAGTAGGATTTGACACCTACTCGCTGTGGGTTGCGCGGGTATCCATGCGGGGGTAGAGTCTTGCGAAAGATAGGAGGATCAAGCCATGGCTGAAAACATATCGCTGAACGAGCGCGCCGACGCCCTGGAGCGGAAGATGAGCAACGAGCTCGACGTACTCCTTTCGAAATCGGCGCTGTTCAATATGGCGGACGGTAAGCTCGGCGCCTCCGGCATGGGTTCCGACAGCCCGGCCAAACGCGGCAAGTATCAATTGATGGACGACGATCCGCGGCTTCCGAAAATGCCGGCGAAGCCGACGCTCCTCGACTATTTCGAGTGCCGCGCCAAGGGCATCAACCATATGCTGCAGAGCGCGACCCATGCGCTGAAGGCGTCCATGCCGGAGAAAACGATTCTCGCCTGCCTTGTACACGATATCGCCAATGCGATCTTCATCAAGAGCGACCACGGCTACTGGGGCGCGCAGCTGATCGAGCCTTACGTCGACGAGGAGATATGCTGGGCGGTGCGCGCGCATCAGGCACTGCGTTTCTTCCCGGACGAGTCGGTCGGCTACTCGTATCCGGAAGCGTACGTCAAGCATTTCGGGCCGGACTACGAGCCCGACGGCTACATCAAGGAAGCGTACAAGCGCGCCCGCAATCACAAGTGGTACACGACTGCTCGCATGATTACGGTCCACGACATCTACTCCTTCGACCCTAACGCGGTAGTGAGCTGGGAACCTTTCGTTGACATCGTCGGGCGAAACTTCAAGCAGCCCGCCGAAGGCTTGGGCTTCGACAATAGCCCGACCGCGCACATGTGGCGCACCATCCGGCGTCCGACAAAGTATCTCTGAGCCGCGATTATCAGACCACGTGTCGGGGTTTATTTGTGATGAGACGTGGCAAGCAAATGGCGAGCGTGCCAATAGCAAAAAAGCAACGCCTGACACTGTTGCCTACTGTCGCCCTGCTAAGTTCAAGAGACCGCACCATCGGCGCATCGGTATTGAGATCGGCGCTCAACACTTAAACGGCTAGATTGTAAAGAGTGCCTGACCCCGGCTCCCCATTCATCATGGGTCTTATATGGGTCGCGTCGCATGCCTTCCGCAGCCTGACGGTTCCACTCATGCTCAGCACGCCGGAAACTCAGACGATCAGCGTTCTTTTATTCTATTTGTGGGATCGCCATGCGGATTTCTCAGGCGCCGCAGCCTTGGGAGTGCTGCTAATCGTTGCGCTAACCGCCTTGACCCTTTTGTCCCGTCGTTTTGTCGAGGAGCGTTTAGCGGTCGACAAAGAAGTTAACGGATGGCTGAAACAGGAGGACTAACAACATGCGAGTTGTCACACGACGGTTGACAGAGGAAAAAGATGGCCTGCCCGGCTACATAGCCCATCCAGTTGGGCAGGAGCGGGGACCGGGCTTATTGATCATCCACTCGTCGGGCACAACCGGATACCTTAGAACGGAGGCCTACAAGTTTGCCAAGCTTGGCTACTACACAATTATGCCGGATCTATATAGTTTGTTAGGCTTCGCCAAACTTTCAGGAACCCTGGCGGGCAAAGAGGAAGTTCAGGAGGTAAGATCGGACGAAGAATTCGTGCGCGCGATCGACGTGGGATGGCGCTATCTGACGGCCCGGTCGAATGTTGATCCGGCGCGCGTGGGAGTGATCGGATATTGCATGGGAGGTCGTATCGGCGTGCATTTTGTCGCCGCAACCCCCGCCGTCAAAACTTTTGCCGCTTATTACGCTTCCATCCACGAAGAGCCGCCGAGCAAGCTCCGGCCGCGTCATCCCTGTGATGCCGCCCGTGACATCAAATGTCCTTCATTGATTATCTATGGCGGCCGAGACCACATTAGCACCCTTCCGATGCAGCAGAAAATAATGGCAAGCTTCCTGGCTAATGGTCAGCCGTTGGAGTGGCATCTTTACCCACACGGCAACCACGGATTTGCTTCACCGGAATCGGGGGGTGGTTATCAGCCGGAACTTGCCGAACGTGTTTGGCCGCTCGTCGTTGACTTTCTTGATCGGGAGATGGCGATCCGCACTCAACGAAAAGCGAGCGAAAGTGACCATTAATCAATAGCCGTGATGCACTGGTCATTAGACTGTATAAGGGATGACGGACGTTTGCGGGTCTAACGCGAGCGCTGACTGTGCCAATCTCAAAAAAGGAGGAGACCGATGGACAGATGGATAAAATTTTTTAGTGCTTGAGTAAATCGGGGATAACTCACAGAGCTCTGGCGTTAATCGTGGTGTAAATACGGAGGCCGTTTTTCAAGATTAAGCAATGGATTCTTTAAACGAGAGTTCCTCAACCAATAACGATTCACTCGGTTCATCGATTTGTCTCATTAAATAAACTGAAAATTGGATCTGCTTTCACCCGTGCTTCACGATGCGGACGAGAGACTATCGTGCCGTCTTGACACGAAGTTCGACGTGATGTTAGAGCATTTAGCGTGAACCAATCGTTAGGCCGCACGCTGATAACGCAAATCATTCTTTTGTGCTTATGGATTCAGCTACCCCCGTCGGCACGGGCTCAAACCGGCGACACAATCAAGCTCATCGAAGGCGCCAAGAAAGAAGGCGAACTGGTTATCTATGGGACGACGGACCTACGGCAATCAAATCTTATCAACGAGAAGTTCCAAGCGAAGTACCCGTTTATCAATGTCAAGCTGAATCGTCTTACAAGCGATAACCTCTACCCGCGGGTGATCGCGGAAACCCGCTCGGGAAAATTTCTCGCTGACCTTTTGCAGAACAATGCCGTTGGGATGCATTTCTTGCGGAAGGGCAACTTTCTTGGCCGCTATGTTTCACCCGAGGAGCGCGCCTACGGCAAAGAATTCAAGGACCCAGGTTACTGGGCCACCAGCAGCATGAATGTCCACGTCATTGGCTACAACACCAAGAGCGTCGCGCGAAACCAGCTGCCGAAGACCTGGGAAGATTTGCTCGGTCCCACTTGGACGGGCCGGCTCATGGTCAGCCCGAGGGAACAATGGTTTGGCTGGATGCTGCAGGTGATGGGCAAAGAAAAGGGGCTCAACTACATGCGCGCCCTGGCCAAGCAAAAACCCGCGGTGCGGCGTGAATCTACCGCGATGAGAGCGCAGCTCGTGCTCGCGGGCGAAGCGGATATCGATGTCGACTCGACCTACAGCGTGCTCACGCCGCTGATGAAAAGAGGCGCGCCGGTCAATTGGACGACCTTGGGTCCCGCCCTCGTCGTACCGGTCGGCTATGGACTGGTGGCCAAGGCGCCCCATCCCAACGCGGCAAAACTGTTTATCGATTTTGTCTTGTCTCAGGAAGGACAACGACAAGTCCTCACCTTCGAGCGTCAATCGGCGCGCGCCGATCTCGCGCAGGAGCAGGCGGCAATGAAGGACATCAAGCTGATTCCATTGGACGCCACTATGGGTGAGCAATTGGAGTTCATCGCGCGTCAGGCGTTGGAAATCTTTAACAATTAGGAGATGCTTCGCTTCAACGCTGAGCGTTGGGAAAGCCATAGGCCTCGAACAGTTTGGTCATCCATGATTCCATGTTTACATGCTGTTCCCAGTTCACCCATGAGAGCTTTTTTCCGCGCAGTTCCTGCTCGACGACGCCGCCGCGGAACAGATGCGACGATCCCATCGGTTCCTGATCGTCGGCAATCTTTTGCGACTCGGAACTGGCCATCCACTCCAGCCAGAGGATTGCCGCGTGGCGGTTCTGGGACGTGGCCAGAATCGCCTGTTCCGAAGTGAGGTAAACCGGCACCGGCTCCAGGACGAGATGTCGCAGAACCGCGGCGCGGTCTTTAAGCTCCGCTCGCTTTACACTGTGAAGCAGGGTGCCCATCATCATGGGTATTTCACCGGTGACGATCGACGGTAACGTTCGACTCACTCCGCGAACCCAGATCGGCTCTTGCGCCGCCAGTTTGCGCGCGAAGTCCATAGTCTTTTCCAAACCCCATGCTGGGACAAGGCAGGCGATTGGCCGTGGTCCGATATCCATCGCAAACTTCCTCCCCTTGAATTCAGGCTTGAGAAAATCTTCCCACGATTTGGGAAGTTGTTCCGCGCCTACTGAATCTTTGTTATAGGCAGACGCAATGATCCGGGTATAAGGCGCGACGATATTGCGGTTCTTAGGATCTATCATCGCCGCAGGAATTTGTACGACGCCGCGCTCGGCCATGTGAAGAAGATCGATCTTCCATAGATAGGGCAGGTACTCGCTATACAAGTCTCTGCTCGGGTAAATGATATCCCAGTCCCGAGCCCGTCCGCTTTTGATCTCCAATACGTTGCGCTGGGCCATGTCGGTGCCGGTAATTTCCTGAGCGTGCAGGTTGATAAACGGGTAGCGCTGATTGAAGGCCTTAGCGGCAACCTTAAGCGTGGCCGGGTCCATGTTCACCAGGATACGCAAATTTCGCTCTTGTTTGGCTTTCTCCACTAGGTCGTTGTGGTTGCCAAAGGACACATAACCTTTCGCCTGCGCCGCCGGTTTGGCTTTAGCTGTTGACGGCGCTTCGGCCGCGAATAGCGGTACGCCCGCCCAACCCAATATGATGCTAAGAAGAATCACGAGGAAAAATTTCATCATGTTGCCTTCAGATCCGCAGGGGTTTATGAGTCCCGTTCGGCTTTCCTGCCGTCCAGTATCGGGCTGTACTTCGTTGACGCTCCGGTTCGACAAGCCCATAGTGGGCGGAGCGATCCTTGTACAGCACCAGATTTTCTCCCAGGATTTTTACCTGGAACGTGCTGCGCTGCTTCATCTGGGAGCGCGCCGCTACCGGATGCCAATAACGGCGAAACAGCTCGCCCATCGGCGTTCCGAGGCCCACTCGAGTCATTTGTTCATTTTCTTTTTCGCTCAGCATGGCTTCCTCGCTTTTCCGAATTTCTGTTCAAGCCGTTCAAGTCGTGCAAATCGATTCCGGATTGTCCTCAACGTCTTGAACGATTGGAACGCATGGAACGAATTGAACGCGCGCGCAGCCGCGACTCAAGATCGAGCCTATCTTAGATCAGCAGGCCTGCCGGCAACAAGGGTATACCCGTCGCCCGCGCCGGGAGCACCCGGCAGAGCTGGACAATTCCTCCAAGCTTGGATAGTCATCGAAAACACTAGCCAGGCGCGGCACATCCGCGATAGGAGAAAAAAGATGGCGGCAAGCGAACGAGTTTTAGGTGTCGGCGTAATCGGCCTCGGCGGAGCATCTCTCGCCATGATTCCAAAGTTTGTCCGGAATCCCAAGTTTCGCATTGCCGCGGCGGCAGATATTGACGCCGAGATCATGGACCGATTCCGCAAGGACTTTCCGAATGCGGAGGCCTATGACGACGCTGCCAGGCTATGCGCGAGCCGCGGCGTTGACTTGGTCTACATTGCGACGCCGAACCGGTTCCATGCCGAACACGCGCGCATGGCCCTGGAAAATAACAAACACGTGCTCATCGAGAAGCCGATGACGATCGATATCGCCGGAGCCGAGCAGATGATCGCCACTGCCAAGCGCAACGGCGTGTTGCTGGGCGTCAACGTTAAACACAGCTTCGAGCCGCGCGTGCTGCGCTTACGCGAGATGGCGCGCAGCGGCGAACTCGGCAGGCTCCGCATGATCAACAGCTGGCGTTTTGTCGACTGGCTCTACCGCCCGCGCACCGCCGAAGAGCTGACGCCGGAATTCGGCGGCGGCATCCTGTGGCGCCAGGGAGCGCACCACTTCGACTACATCAGAACGATCGCCGGCGGCATGGTGCGCAGCCTGCGCGGCAGCGCCGACATCTGGGACCCGAACCGGCGCGTGCCCGGCTGCTACACCGCCTACCTGGACTTCGAAGATGGGACAATGGCCACCGCCGTTTGCAGCGGCTACGACCATTTCGACTCCATGGAGTTGGTGCAACGGGGATTTTCGGTCGATCCGGCAGACCACGCCAAGGCGCGGCGCGAATTGCGCTTGGCGCCCGACGCTGATTGGGAAGAGCGAGCGGCGCGCGCGGAACGCTACGGCGGTGCGCGCATGAGCCGAAACGAGCCCCAGCCAGCGCGGCCGTCTTTGGGCTGGATTATGAGCGGGCCGTTGATCGCAAGCTTTGACAAGGGCGATGTACGAATGACGCCCGGCGGTCTCACGGTGTATGGCGACGACGAGTTATACGAAATCAAGCTCGGCCTCAAAGGGGAGGACGGGCGCGACGGGCGCGTCAACACATTCTACGATGCGATCGTGCACGGCCGGCCGCTGCCCGCCGACGGCGCTTGGGGAATGGCTACCCTGGAAGTGATTTTAGCGATAGAAGAATCCGGCCGGACGCGTAAGGAAGCTCTTCTCCGGCACCAGGTACCAACGAACGACTAGCCCGCGCCTGGTCAAGCAGAACCGAGAGATCGCGCTGGATGCGATGATGAAATTTTCCGCGTTAACCAGGGAATTGACGGACCACGAAAGGGGGTCGAGTACGCTTTTAGCTGAGATCGGGTGCGAGTCATGACCCGGGGGTCGAACCAGGGATTGCGTCTTTCCTTGTGACATTCAGCAGCGATAACGCGCCCCAACGGTCTAATCTCCTGTCAGCGCCATGAGCATGCGAGATTGAACTAAATTATACTGAAACGCTCTCCTCGCTCTCGACAATTTTTTTAACTGTCGGCCGCTTCATCATGCGCCGCTGCCAGGCTGCGGTGAGAAAAGAGTCCTGGTACGTTTTCTGGCCCCAACCAATCAGTTATTATCCTTCATGTACTGGTAGGCGATGCTCGCGATGTAATCGAACAGGTTCTGGTCGCTCTTGCCGATCGACCACGCTCCGGTCATGGCATCGGCGTTGCGGAGGATGCGCGGCTTTGCAACTTGCTGACCCGAGGTTTGGTCGGTAATTACAAGGTCCAGGTCAATACTCGAATCTCCCGCCATTGGTCCAATCCAAAACCTCGCACCGCCGCTGACGATCTTCAGAGCCGCAAGATTCGGCTCGATGACAAGTTTGCCGGATTGTCCGCTAGATGCACCCGCCTTCCACTGATCAAGCAGGGGCTGAAGCTTAGCCCGCAGCGTATTCTCTAGTTCTCCCGCTGCCTTTACCTTGCCGGGCTCCTTTTGAACAGCGGGGCTCAGCACCATCGGCCTGATTTCGTAATCAGCGTAGCTGGAAAAACGCTTTGCCGGCGGCGCCATCCGTGCCGACTCGGCCTTCCCGACCGATTCGAGGGCCTGGGGAGTCGCGGCACAGCCTGAAAGGATGACACATAATACAAAGACGACGGTTTTCATGTTCTCCACCATATGACGAATAGGAATTTATGTGCGCACTCAGCGTCGGATATTTACAACCCAACCTTCTTGCACCGTCGTTCGATTTCTCGCGGAAAACTCTGGGTCGCAGACTCATGCGCCAACGAACTATTACGTTGACACGTTCTCCTCGCTCTCGACACTTTTTTTAACCGTCGGGCGCTGCAGCATGCGCTCCCGCCATGCCGTGTAGGCGTTGAGTTCCTGCATGGGAAATCCACTGCGCGCGCCCCAGCCGTAGAAAACCAGTGCGTAGCCATCGACGACCGTGAACTCTTTGCCCATGACCCAGTCGTTTCCTTGGACCATCGAGTCGATCTCCTGGAGATTGGCCCAGAAAGATTTCCGCCCCGATTCCTCGACCGCGGCGTACGCCGCTTCTGCTTCGGCGAAACGTGCGGGTCGATGGAAGCGCTGGTACGAGGGATGGACGACGCTGGAGAACCAGCACATGGTGCCGATGCAGCGCGCCTCTTCGGCCGGATCGGCCGGCATCAGTTTTTTTTCCGGAAACCGCCTCGCAAGATAGGTGAGGATCGCCGTGTTCTCGACCAGGACCTTGCCGTCGAGACTGAGCGCGGGTACTTTACCGCG
>CAYZJE010000056.1:0-6484 GCA_964478485.1 uncultured Syntrophobacter sp.
TACGGACCGCGATAGACGGTGATCGGCTTGATGAAGTTGCCATGGGGCGGCGGCGTCGGCGCCGACCACTCAAGAGTGTTGGCCTGCCAGGGATTGCGTTCGGCCTTCTTGCCGGCAAACAGGCTCTGGAAAAAGTTGTAGAGGAAGAAAATTTGCGACGCGCCGAGGATCAAAGCGCTCCAGGTGATGAAAATATTCCAGTCATGCATCGGCGTTATGAATTCATACTGCAGCGGGTTGTAAATTCGCCGCATATGGCCGCCGACGCCCAAGAAGTGCATCGGAAAAAACGCCCCGTTGAAGAAAATATAGGTGAGCACAAAATGAACTTTCCCCAACGTTTGGTTCATTTGCCGGTAAAACATTTTCGGGAACCAATAATAAACCGCGGCGAACAGCGCGAAGATGATGCCGGCGACGACGTAGTGAAAGTGGGCAACGATGAAGTAGGTATCGTGGATGAAGATATCGACCGGCGTCGACGCCATGAATATGCCGCTCAAGCCACCGATCAAGAAGTTCGAGACGAATCCTAAAGCGAACAGCATCGGCACGGTTAGGCGAATCGAGCCGCCCCAAAGTGTGCCGAGCCAGTTGAACACTTTGATGGCGGAGGGCACCGCGATGACCATCGTCGTCATCATGAAGGCGGTGCCGAGCAGCGGATTCATGCCGCTCACGAACATATGATGGCCCCAGACGATCCACGATAGGCCGGCGATGGCGATCATCGAAAAGGCCATGGCGTGATAACCGAAGATCGGTTTGCGCGAGAAAGTCGAGAGTAGATCGGAAGTAATGCCCATGGCCGGGAGCACGAGAATGTAAACCTCAGGATGGCCGAAGAACCAGAACATATGCTGCCAGAGCAGCGGCTCACCGCCGCCCTCGGGCAAGAAGAAACTGGTTCCCGCCATGCGGTCGAACAACAACATGGCCAAGGCCGCGGTCAACACCGGGATCGCCAGCAACAATAAAATCGCGGTGACAAATAGCGACCAAACGGTCAACGGCATGCGGAAATAGCCCATGCCCGGCGCCCGCATATTGACCACCGTCGTAATGTAGTTGATCGCGCCCATTAACGATGAAACACCGTTGAGCATCAAGGCAATAATCCACAGATGTTGGCCCCACTCAACGCCGGTGTACTGCGCTTTCGCCGAGAGCGTCGCGTAGCCGGTCCAACCGCCCGCCGCCGGTCCGCCGGGAACGAAAAAACTCGATAGCATCACCACGCCGGAGATCGCGCCGACCCAGAACGACAACATATTGAGCTTGGGAAACGCCATGTCGCCGGCGCCGATCATCAGCGGAATGAGAAAATTGCCGAAGGTTCCCACCATGATCGGCATGACCACGAAAAAGATCATGATCGTCGCGTGCATGGTGAAGAGCGCGTTATAGGTTTGCGGCGGAATTATTCCGCCGCCGTTGGGACCAGGGTAAATATAGGGCTCGGGGATGAAAGTGAGTCCCGGCACCGGGGCTTCCGGCCAGGCCAACTGCCATCTCATCAGCATGGCGAGAGTTCCGCCGACCATCATCATGAGCAACCCCATGAAGAGAAACTGGCGGCCGATCATTTTGTGATCGGTGGAAAAAATAAAGTGGCTAATGAAACTCGGCTTGGCGTGGTGGCCATGCGCCGCGTGGGCCGCTGCAGTATCGCTCATCCTAACAATCCTCCGTAATCGCGCTGGAACGAAATCGCTATGAAATGAAAATTACTGTGGCTTGGGCGCCAGATGTTCATCCGCCCACTTCTTATAATCTTCGGCGGCGTGAACGTGCAACCAACCCTTCATACCCGAATGGCCGAAACCGCACAGCTCCGCGCAAGGCATTTCGTACTTGCCGGGCTTAGTTGCTTCGAACCAGCCGATGATAATGCGGCCTGGCACGACGTCCTGCTTGAAGCGCAGGTTGGGGATGAAGAAACTATGAATGACATCGCTCGCCCCAAGGTGAAGCCGGACGATTTTATTCACCGGCACGTGTAAGTCGTTGTCGAACTTAACATCGTCGTCGGTGCCCAGTTTGCCGTCAGGTCCGGGATAGCTCACGTCCCAGTTGAACTGCTTGGCGGTGACTTTGATTTCAAAATCGGTCGCCGGCGGGTTGCGCTTGATCTTCGCCCAAGAATTCACGCTCATAAACGAAAGCGCGATGAAGATAGCCGCCGGAATCACTGTCCAGATTATTTCCAGAGTGGTGTTGCCATGACTATAGATGGCGCGGCGTCCGTCGTTGCGCTCGCGATACATCACCACAAACACAACCATCAGCACTGTAACCAAGATAAAGGCAACACCAGTGATGTAATAAATCAGGTAGAACAACGAGTCGATCTCGTGCCCATAGGTAGACACATCTTCCGGCAACCAACGAAGCATCTAATCAACCATCCTTAAAAAAAATTTTGCGATTGGCGTTAAAAACTCAGACCTTGCTAACATAGGCTATAGCCCTTTTCAAGCAATTTACGCGTTGAATTGGCGCGAATTTATGCCAAGATCGACTGCACTTAAAGGAATCGCCACGGCACTTCAATCATGCCCCTATGGTCTTCGCTTAGTTTGCTCATCCACTTGATCGCCATCGCGCTCTGGCTCGGCGGCATCGTGTTTTTTCTGGTCGTCACCGGGCCGGCGGTGCACCCGCTCGAACCGGCGATCGCCATCAAGACCATGAATCGGAGCAGAATCGGTCTGGAGCTAATTTCTTGGAGCGCCATCGCGCTCTTGCTGCTGACGGGGATCGTCAATTTGATCCTGCGCCTTCAAGCCGCCGCGTTGCCGGTCGGTGAGTCCTACACCGTCCTGCTCAGCACCAAACTATTTCTCTTCGGCGCCATGGCCATGCACCACGGCCTGCAAGTTTTCAAATACGGCCCGCGCATCGCCGCGCTCACCGCCGAGCTGCGGCCAAATACCACCGAGTGGCCCGAGCCGCTGCTGGCAATTTGGCGACGTTGGTTCCTGCTGTTAAAGATCAACGCCGGCCTGGGGCCGGTCGCGGTGCTGCTCGGCTTAGCGTTGCTGAAGGGTTAATTTTGAAATCTGAAATATGGAATTTGAGATTCGTCGCGAAGCGACGACCTCATCCCTTCGGGTAAAGTCCTTTAATAAACCCGCTGTCCTCCAGTTGCTTGACGAAGCGCGTGTCCATGAAAGTCTCCGGCGCGAAGTTTTTCGCTTTCGGCTCGCGTATGGCGACTTGATCGAGCACGAAGCTTATACCGCCCACCGTCGGATAAGGCACGCGCTGCAATTTTGGCGCGTAAAAGTCCACAGTCGAGGCGAGAATCGCCTGATCTTTGATGCCGGTGTACTTGCTCGTGATCTTCATCGCCAGCTCGCGGTTATTCTTATAGATCGCGATCGCTTCGGTGTAGGCGCGCACGAAACGCTGCACCGTGTCCATGTTGTCCTTGATGTAGGACTTCTTGGCGGCGATGCCGGTGAAGGGAAATTCCAAACCCAAAGCAGCCAGATCCGCGATTTCTTTGTAGCCCAACTTTTTCCCCGCGTCGGTAAAAGGATCGGCCAGCGCGCCGGCGGCGATACGGCCGGACGCGATGCCACCCATAATACCGGCGTAGTCTTCGAGCTGGATCAGCGCCACGTCCTTTTCCGGCTGAAGTCCGGCCTTGCGGATCGCGAAGCGCGCAGAAATATCCGTATTCGAGCCGTAGCGCGTCACACCGATCCCTTTGCCTTTGAGCTCTTCCATGCGCGACACCGTGCCCATGATCACGATCGGTGTCGTGTTCAATGCCACGGCAACAAACGTCACATCCATTCCGGCGACACCGGCGGCGAGCATCGCCGGGCCACCCATCTGCGACATCTGAATCTCTCCTGAAACTAAGGTTTGCGCCATCGTCGAGCCGCTGCGGATGTAAGCGACTTCGGCTTTGATGCCATTCTTGTCGAACAGTCCCGCCTCACGCGCCATCCAAAGCACGGCATGGGGACCGGAAGTAGCGGCATAACCCGTCATCACCCGCACCGGCGTTTGTGCCGACGCCGAGTTGAACGCTGATAGAATCAGCAGTAACGCGATTGCGAGTCGAATCATTTGGTCCTCCGTGAACTTGATCCAGGGTCGTTTCGGAAGTATAGGGTTAAGCGAGAGACAAGGTCAACAAACGACCGCTTTTGACGCCAACGTAATCGCCAGGAGAACGTAATGAAAAAAATTGGCCAGGTTCTGTCCCTGATAGGCTTCGCCGCCGCCATCGCCCAGAGCGCAGCCGCATTCGCCGCCAACATCAATGTCGTCTGGACCAGCGAGGTCGGTCAATTCGCGCCGCTCTGGGTGACTAAGGAAGCCAAGCTTTTCGAAAAATACGGCAACAACGTTGAGTTGATTTTTATCCAAGGCGCAAGTTTAGCCGCTGCGGCTTTGACATCGGGCGACGCTCAAGTCGGCATGTTCTCGCCGCAGGTGGTGATTACAAACCCGGGGTTGGAGCTGGTCATGTTCGGCCGCCTGGGCAATACCATGGACAATCGGGTGTATGGAAAGAAGGGCCTCAAGAGCATCAAGGAAGTAAAGCGAATCGCCATCAGCCGCTTTGGCAGCAACGCCGATTTCGCCGCCCGCTTCCTGCTCCAGCGCGAGGGACTGCGGCCCGACACCGATGTCGCCTTGCTCCAATTCGGCAATCAATCGAACCGCATCGCCGCCGTCGAGACCAACAACGCCGATGCCGCGATGCTCACGCCGCCGATGACGCTAATGGCGCGCAAACTCGGCATGACGCTCTTGCTCGACGCGTCGAAGCTGAACATTCCCTACTCCAGTCTTTTCTTCGTGTCGCGCCGACCCTACTTGACCAAGACCCGGGCGGAGCTGGTCAATTTCACCAAGGCGATGATCGAAGGCGTGGCCGTTTATAAGTCCAACAAAGAATTCGCCATGAAGGTTTTGTCGAAGTACATGAAAGTGCAAGACCGCGAGATACTCGAAGAGAACTTTCGCGAATACGATTTTCCCCTGAAGCCCTATCCGTCGAGAGAGTATTTCGAACTGCCGATTCAAGAAGTGGGCAAGAAAGATCCCAAGGTCTTAAAAGAGAATCCGGAACGCTACACCGATCTTTCATTGGTGAAGGAACTTGAAAGCAGCGGTTTCATTGACAAAGTTTCACAGGAATACCGAGTGAAATGACCTCCGGGAACAACCGGAGGTCATTTCATCCTGAGCGAAGCGAAGGATCTCGGCTCAAAAACACAACAATCGCAAGGAGGACAATCCATGGCGAGCGTACGAGGAGCGACACTACTGGGTCCGGACAAATTGGAACTGCGCGAATATCCGATGCCCGACATTCCCGCGGATGGCGGTTTGTTAAAAATTGAAATGGGCGGCGTGTGCGGCACCGACGTAAAATATCTGCACGGCAAGCTCAAAGTCGACTACCCGATCATCCTCGGCCATGAAATTCTCGGCCGGGTGGAAAAGCTCGGCAAAAACGCCGCGGCGATCCATCATGTCAAGGAAGGCGACCGGGTCATTCTCAAAGGCGCTCTGGGCTGTGGCCGCTGCGCCGACTGCCGGCGCAACAATCAGCGCTTCTGCCGCCAGCGCACCAACTACGGCGGCCGAACTAAATGCGACCAGCCGCCCCATCTGTTCGGCGGCTTCGCCGACTATCTCTATTTGGCGCCCGACGTTCTATGCACCAAAGTGAGCGAATCATTATCAGCTGAAGCCGCCGCGCTCGTCGGTTCCGTCATGGCCAACGGCTTTCAATGGGCGATCCGCCGGGGCGGCGTCAAAATGGGCGACTATGTTTTAATCCAAGGCCCCGGCCAACAAGGACTCTCGTGTACCTTCGCATCGAAGCACGCTGGCGCGGCGAAAATCTTTGTCAGCGGCATCGGCCGCGATAAGCCGAGGTTAGAATTGGCGAAAAAATTCGGCGCGACGCGGACCATCAACGTCGAGGAAGAAGATGTCGTCGAGGTCGTTCGCAAGGAGACCAACGGCGAGCTGTGCGACGTCGTCGTCGATGTTTCGGGCAACCCCAACGCGATTCTGAAATCGGTGGACTGCCTGCACCGCCAATCGACCATGGTGCTTGGCGGCTTGACCGGCGACGCCACGGTGACGCCGATGCTCATGGACAAACTTGTTTGGAACGAGATCAAGCTCCAAGGCTGCTTCACCGCCGACAACGACGCCACCGAAGCCGCGCTGCGGATTATCGAAGAAACGAAATTCCCGGTCGAACAGATGGTCAGCCATGTCTTCCCGCTCAAGGACATCGAACATTGCATTAGGGCCATCGGCGGCGAAGTGCCCGGCACCTTCCCGACCAAAGCGTTGATCAATCCGGCGATCGGGTAGAGGGAATGGAGTGATGGAGTATTGGAGTACTGGAATGTCGGGTCGGAAGATTTCCGCTGCCCCTCCCAACACTCCATTACTCCAGCACTCCAATTCATTTACGCATTTGCGTAAAATGTGGCCG
>CAYZJE010000057.1:0-20828 GCA_964478485.1 uncultured Syntrophobacter sp.
CAAGCCGGCAAAGACGTTGTCTGGGTGCCGACGCCCCAAGCGTTGGTCGATAAAATGCTCGACATGGCCAAGGTCACGCCGAAGGATTACGTCATCGATCTCGGCTCGGGCGACGGCCGCACCGTGATCACCGCCGCCAAACGCGGCTCCAAAGCGCTCGGCATCGAGTACAACCCCGACATGGTCGAACTGTCCAAGCGCGACGCGGCGAAAGAAGGCGTCACCGACAAGGCGACATTCGTCAAAGCGGATTTGTTCGAAAGTGATTTCTCTCAAGCGCAGGTCATCACCATGTTTTTGCTGCCGAGTATTAATGTAAAACTGCGGCCGAAAATCCTTGACCTGAAACCAGGCACGCGGATCGTATCCAACTCATTCGACATGGAAGAATGGAAACCCGACCAGACGGAAAACGTCGAAGGCTGCAGCAACTGGTGCACCGCACACCTGTGGATCGTTCCCGCGAAAGTCAGCGGCACCTGGAAACTGCCGCAGGGAGAGTTGACGATCAAACAAACCTTTCAGATGATCAGCGGCACGCTCAAGAACGGCACCGCGTCGAGTCCAATCAGCGGCAAGCTCAACGGCGATCAGATCTCGTTTAGCGCCGGTAGCACCCAATACACCGGCCGGGTGAACGGCAACTCAATGGAAGTCAGCGGCGGCGGCAACAAGCTGAATGCGACGAGGGGAAAGTAGCAGGGTGGCAAGCAGCGCACTCATGTCGAGTGCGCTGCTTTTTTCTTAAAACCTTTGCGCCTTAGCGCCTTTGCGGGAGAAAAATCCGAAATCCTTTTTCTGCGCCTTTTGCGTTCTTTGCGGCCAATTATCCGAATCCGATCCATTTAACTACTAACTCACCTTCGCTCCCGGCCCGGCGTAAATTTCCAACTTGTTCCCATCTGGATCCAAAAAATAGGCCTGCGGCCCCCAGAAGACACCGGTGCTGCGCTCTTCGATATTGAAAACCTCCACGCCGTTTTTGCGCAGGTCGTCGATGGACGACTGAAACTCGTCCGGCTGCACCTTGAAGGCGTGATGCACCGGCGTGGTCTTCGACGAGTCGTACTTGAGCGGTTCGTTGCCCTTCGCCAAAATCAAAAAATCGTCGCCGGTCTTGAGGAATACCATGCGCGGCGACTGCTCGACCACTTTCATGCCGAGCACCCCTTCATAAAACTTCCGGCTCCGATCCAGATCCGTCACCGGCAAACTGAAGTGCAACAATCCATGCGTTTTTAACATTCGTTACCTCCTGCGCTGCGATGGAACAGCAGCGAATTTATGAATTCAGATTTAGCTACGCTACGTCATAACGGCCCACAGCTGCAAGGGACGACGAATCACGGCGGGAAGGTGCCTTGTTGAAGCTCTTTCAGCGTCTGCTCGATCTCCGCGCGCGTGTTCATGACGAACGGTCCGTGGCGCGCGATCGGTTCGTTCAATGGCGCTCCGGAAACTACCAGCACCCGGGCCGGTGAATCATCGGTGACAAGCTGAATCGCATCACCTTCGCCCCACACCAGCAGCGCCGGCGAATGAACCAGCACATCAGCATCATTCTTCGCCACTCTGACGTTAACCGCTCCATTGACGACGTAAGTAAAGGCAGAATGACCGTGCTCCACAGTGTGTGTAAACGTCACGCCGGCCGGGATGCTCACGTCCAAATAGGTTGGCGCCACGGAGATACCGCTCACAGGACCAGTTACGCCGTCCAGTGTTCCCGTAATCACGCGAATGCGCGTCCCATCCGCGCGCAGGATTTCTGGAATCTCGTTCGCACTAATGTCTTGATAACGCGGCGCGGTCATCTTTTCCTTCGCGGCCAAGTTGACCCAAAGCTGAAACCCACTAACCCCCTCCAGCCGCACTTGCGGCATTTCTTCATGCAAGATGCCTCGCCCCGCGGTCATCCACTGCACATCCCCTGCGCCGATAGTCCCCGAGTTGCCAAGCGAATCCTTATGCTTCACTACGCCTGAAAGAACATACGTGACCGTCTCGATCCCGCGATGCGGATGCAAGGGAAACCCGGCTCGATAATCCTGCGGGTTCTTCGAATCGAAGTGATCGAGCAAAAGAAACGGATCGAGATAATCGAGCGCTCGACCGCCAATGCTTCTTTTCAATCGCACTCCCGCGCCTTCGACGACAGCTTGCGGTTCAACAATTTGCATCACGCGTTTCATCACTGCGATCCTCCTTCAAACTCTCGTGCCGACTAGAATTCCCGATCGCTAACCCAGTTTAAGCACGAAAGTCGACTTGTAAAGAAGGCGCTATCAGATGAGAGGGTAATCGATAAGAATTTTTTTATTGGACGCACTATGGAATACGCGATAAAAGCTGACCCGATAACAACTCTCAGAGGGAGAATCAATATGTCGGTCTATCATCCCACACTCATCTCCTGCCAGTGCGGACAAACCTTTTCGGCGAATCTCGCCCGCAGCATCAACGCCGGACGCACCCCGTCCATACGCGCCGAGATTATGCGCGGCCAGTTTCACCGCGTGATTTGTCCAAATTGCGGCGTGCGCAAGGCCGTCGAGAGCCCATTTTTCTACACCGATCTATCGCGCCACGCGGTGTACCATGTTCGAGCGCGCAACCAGCGCTACAACTTTCGGCGCGATTCGAAACGGCTCGCCAGCGCCGCCGCCGCTGTGCCCGCCGACCTGGCATCCAGCGATCCCCGACAGCTGCGGGTGATTTACGGCCTGGACGAGCTACGCGAAAAGCTCGTGTCTCAAGAAGCCGGCTTCGATGATCGCACGGTCGAGCTGCTGAAAATTTTCGTGCTCCAGGAACACCCGTTCCTCTTGCAAAAACCTCGCCTGTTGATGCACTTGGCCAGCGTCGATGGCGCATCGGTCGACTTTGTCGCCTACTACCAGCACGGCCCGGAAGAATTCAAAGTGAGCGTTCCGCGCGCGGCCAGCGATGATATCCTTGCGCGCGATGACGAGCTACGCCAGTGGGTCAGCACAGCTCACAAGAATGAGGACCTGTTCGCCGCCAAGGACCACTGGGTAAGCTTTCGCCGTTGGTCTTCGCGCTACGACGCTCTCGATGCGCTGCGCGCGCTGGCCAAAGACGTGGAAGACGGAAAAAATCCTAAACTCAATTCGCCAGGCTTTAAGAAAATGGTCACGCGTCTGCCCCGTGCCAAGCAGTTACCGGCCTGGGCCAAGCGCGACCTGCGCACCCTGTACGATCATGCCAAGGCCAAGGGCTACAAAGACGCCCTAAACAAGCTGTTCGAGGTGCGCTTCGGATTCGAGCTCGAAAACGAATGGTCGCAAAACGAAGACCCGGACGATATCGATACCATCTGGCAGTTATTGCGCGATCTGCCGAGGAGCAATGTCGAAGGCAATACCAAGATCGTCGCACTGTCGCTCGACGCTAAAGGCGGCGGCGGCTGGTACGGTAACGACACCATCGGCATCGGCGCCGACGAGTTGGGCGACCGCGAGCGATTCGAAGACGTGTTACGCCACGAAGTCGGCCACGCCGTGCACGAACAGCGCGACGCCACCGTCACGCCCTGGTTGGAAAAACAATTTGGTTGGCGCCTCTTGCCCAACAGTCCCGCGGGCATCGAGCAATGGGTCGGACTCATGGGCGGCTGGGGAACGCTCTCGGCCCAGCAGCGCTCCGACGTCGTGCAGTTCCTGCGCCAGGCCGTCGGTCCGGGAGAAAGTTGGTACGCCGGTCCGCGCCCCAAGCCGCCAAGCCATCACCCCTGGTGGGGAAAATCTTTTGCGCCGCGGCTCGCCTATGAGAAAACCGGGCAAAAAAATTGGTTCGAAAACTTTCACGACTGGCACCGCGTCGGCAAAAGGGCCTTTGCGCTAAACTACTGGTACGCGGGCTTCATGGTCGTCGACAGCGCCGCGCTCAATCTGGTTGCCAAGATGCCCGACAACTACGCGGCCATGTCGCACTACGAGTTTTTCGCCGAAATCTACGCGCTCTACTACGACTACGACGACCCCAAACGCAAAGCCATCCCGGCCGCAGTGGCAAAATGGTTGGACGACAACATCGGCAAACGCGACCCGGAAAATCCCCGCAGGCCGGCGGCGAGGCGGAAGCCGGGGTGAAGAATAGGAAATTAGTATTGTGTCCCCGGAATTTTTGGTCCCCGGAATTTCACCCAAACTATTCACGGGCAACATTCTCAACTCTCCGGTCTGTCAAGCCTGACGTGAACTCGCGAACTCGGACTCCAGGAGGTCGACGGGAAACCGCCCAAGTTGCGCTTGCGGCATCGGAGCAAACTAATCCTTGTCAGCCTCATCGTCGGTTGTATCGAATAGATGTTTGTAGAACCGCTCTGGTGCGTTGAGAAAATCCCGCGTCACTCGGTAGTGTTCCGTTTCGTTGTACGCGACCTCGCGGATCGAATTGCCATCCAGGTTGAGCAGCACCGCGCCCGGGTAGCTCAGAATGATCGGCGAGTGCGTCGCAATGAGAAATTGCGCATGGCCGGGACTTTCGAGATCGTGGATGACTTTGAGAAACGAAAGTTGCCGTTGCGGCGAGAGCGCGCCTTCGGGTTCGTCGAGGATATAAATCCCCTGCTCGAAACGGTTCACGAACAGCGCCAGGAAGGACTCACCGTGGGATTGCTCATGGAGCGGCTTACCGCCGTAGGCGCGCAGGGTCGAAGCCTGATCGATATAAGTTGCGAAGTTATAGAAGCTCTCGGCGCGCAAGAAAAAACCTTCGGTCACTTTCGGCAGCCACGCAAGCCGCAGCGCCTGCGCAAGCTCGGAGCGCTCGCCGAACGTGGCAAAATGATGATCGCGGTTTCCCCCTTCAGGATTGAATCCACAACACTCCGCGATCGCTTCGAGCAACGTCGACTTGCCACTGCCGTTCTCGCCGACGAAAAACGTAACGTTGCTGTGAAATTCGAGATCGATACCGCGAGAAAACGCTTCGACGTTGAAGGGAAATCTCGACCGATCCATTTTTTCTGGCAGACTCATCACGCGCCGGAGAAAAGGCGCTGATGTGGCAGGCGAAATAGCGGAGCGTTTTTGATTTCGTTTCATGATTGCTACACCAAGCGCGAGAGAGTCTTCCGTTGCTGCTGATCGCGCGTGCCTTTTATCCGTAAACTATGCGATGGCAGCACTGTGCGAGCAGCTTAAATTCCACCACTAAGCACGCGACTCGTACGCGCGTTTCCGGATTGAGCGAACTGTGAGCTGCATTCCCATCGCTCTTAGAACGGATCGGAGACTCTTCAATTCCGGATTTCCTTTAGGCGAAAGCGTGCGATAGAGGGTGTTGGCATTTAGCTTCGCGTCTTCGGCAAGTTTTTGCACGCCGCCAAAAGCTTGCGACATGCGGCGCAGTGCAAGCATCAATTCCTCTTGATCGCCATCTTCAAAAATCGCGTTCAAATACTCGGCCGCGAACGCCGGGTTCTTGCGAAAGCTCTCGACGGTTGCGTCCTCGTGGCTACGAGACGCCGGTGACTTTGTTTTTCGGGTCATAGGATCGTGGTCACGCGTGAAACTTTATAAATCACCTCGATTTGTTAAGAAAGCAAAGCCTGTTGGCCAGCCATCTGAGTCTGAACGCTCGCAGGACAGAAACGCGGGATTTCTAGGACGCTCTTAACAAAGCTTGTTTGATTACTGGTGGAAAGTCGACGAATACAAAATACGTCGCGGGATAAAGATAATCCTCCCCTTCGTTGTCGACGACCCGAATGTAGCGCGATTTGGCGGCGCTTTCATCTGGCAGCACTTCATAAACCCGGCGCGGTGTCAGCAAATCTGAATCTTCGCTGCGAATACAAATCGCAAATTGTCGCTTTAGTTTTGGGCGGGTCGCCATAGTCCTAAGAGGTCGTGGTCAAGCATTGAAACTTTGTAAATCTGCTTGATTAGTTTAGCACGCAAGACTTATCCCTACTCCCACTTTAAATAAGCTGTTTTCTCAACTCACCTCTATCCCTCACCGCCCCGGCAACGGTCCGGCGCCGATGAGTTTTTTGAATAGTTCGATCACCTCGCGATCGCGCGGAATTTCTTTGATCGCTTAATCGAATATCCACGCCAAGCTCCATTTAGTAGTTGTCTCCAAACAAGAAGGCCCAAGTCATCGTGACCCAGGCATTCTGAATTACCATCATTGAAAGTTGTCTCAACTCGCAAAGATTTGTCGACGCGCCGATCTTCTGAGGGCGGGTTTCAAACCCGCCCCTACCAGACCAAATTCTTTTTTGCGTACTTTGCACTACTATAGCTCGAAATTTGCGCGGCCTGCGCAAAACTTCTGCGTCGCCGATCCGAAGGGCGACCAGCCGGTCGCCCCTACGTCCCTTTTGTGGCCTTTGCGTTCTTTGCGGCCAATCTTCTTCGGTTGCGGCTGCGCCGCCCTAGGCTCTTTGCGGTTAATACTCCGAGTCCGAATCTTTTCCTATGTAACCCTGGCCCTTTGTGGTTAATTCCCTTTTTTTCTTTCGCTGCGGCGCCATCGCGCTAAGATGCTCGTTGCTGTTCCAAAACTCGGGTTTCGCTTACGCCCCCAAACCAAACGCCTTGGTCGGATTATCCCAGAGAATTTTCGTGCGCGAGGCGCGCGAGATTTTTTCGTTGCTGCTGATCGCGCCGACGGTTTTGTCGGGAAACTTATCGATGGCGTCGCTGTGCGGGTAGTCGGTGGCGATCATGAGATATTGGTCGCCGACATGATCGACGAATACCGGCGCCAGCTCCTCGCCGGCTTCGCAGCTGACCCAGCAGTTTTGTTTAAAGTAGTGGCTGGGCTTTTCCTTGGTGATCTTCGCCGCGCCATGCGACTCGTGTTCCCAGTGCTCATCCATGCGCTCCAGCCAAAACGGCACCCAGCCGCAGCCGGATTCCAAGTGCGCGACCTTGAGCTTGGGAAATTTTTCCAACACGCCGTCGGCGCAGAAGTTTAGACACGCGAGCATCTGCTCCAGTGGATGGCATGCAACGTGGCGGCCAAATTCGCTGTAACGGTCGTTGCCGGCTTGGGGCAGAACCGTTCGCGCGCCTTCGTGGACGCACACCGTCACGCCCAGTTCCGATGCGACATCGTAGATCGGATAATAATCCGGGCTGGAAAATATCCGGCCGCAGAACTTATTGGGCCGCCAGAAGATGCCGACCAGGCCCAATTTTTCTCTCGCGTATTTTAGCTCCTCGACCGCAAGCTTGGGATCTTGCAGCGGCAGCAGCATGACGCCGTAGAGTCTTTTACGATCGTGATCGCAGTAGTCGGCCAACCAAGTGTTATAGGCCCGGCAAATTGCCGCGCTCAACTCGGGATCGATATCATCGCGCCACATGATGTAGAGGCCGATGGTGGGAAACAGCACCGAGACATCGATGCCTTCGCGCTCCATGTCGCGGATGTTGGAAGCCGGATCGAACTTATGCGCGTAGGCGTCGGCGAAACATTCGCGCCAGCGCGCCGAGGAGGAAAAAATGTAGCCGTAGTCTTCCGTCACGCGGCCGGGGCGAAGCGCGGAATCTGAAACCGGTTTGCCGTCGACTTCGCGCACCGTCTGGTTCGGCCCGGCAAGCCGCACCCGGCTCTTAAATTTTTCCGGCAAGTATCTCTGATATAAATCCGTCGGCTCCAGAATATGCCGGTCGGCGTCGATGACTTTAAATCCATCCTTCATGGCTATGCTCCTTCTTTAGGTTGCCAGGTTTCGCGCGATTTGACGGTTAATCTTTCACACCTAAATAGATCAAACCAAAGCTGGCGGCAAGGCCCCGCTGCCCTTCTCATGCCGGCTCTGGCAACCGCTGCGAGCCATCAAAACGTCTTGAACATTTTAAACGGCTTGAACGGTTTGAACGTGAAGCCCCACGGCCTTACGGCCCTGGCACCTCTCCACATGCTTCGTCGGGCGAAACCCTCCGACCTTCGTCGGCCGTAGCCGACTTCGGACGGCGAAGGCCGAAGCGTACCCTCCTTCGCCAAGGCTACGGAGGGTACCCACCTCGCATTCATCCACGGGTTTACACCCGTGGCCTTCTGCGAAGGAGGGTAAAATCATTCGGTTATTTCGTATCCCAACCGCCGCCGAGCGCTTTGTACAGGGCGACGAGGTTGGACGCCATCTGAGCTTCACTCTGCGCCAGATCGTTTTCCGAAGCGTAAAGCGTGCGTTCGGCATCGAGCACGTTCAAAAACGCGACCAGCCCTCGGCGATAAAGCTCACTGGCGAGTAGAACTGCGCGGCGGTTGGCCGCCGTCGCTTCGAGCAGTGAGCGATAGCGGGATTGTTCCTGGCTATAATTGACCAGGGCGTTTTCGACGTCTTCGAAGGCCGTCAAAACCGATTTCTCGTAAAGCCCGAGCGCCTGTTCCTGTTGCGCGTTACGAATTGCGATATTGGCGCGAATCTTTCCAGCATCGAACACCGGCCAGGTAATGGTCGGGCCGATGGACCAGAAACGGCTCCCGGCGCTCAACCAATCGCTGGCGCTGATGCTCTGCAAGCCGAAAACTCCGATCAAGAAAAACTTCGGATAGAGATCGGCGGTAGCCGCGCCAATTTGCGCCGTGGCGGCGGCCAACTGCCTCTCAGCGCGGCGAATGTCGGGGCGGCGCCGCAGCAGTTCCGCCGGCAGGCCGACGTGGGCCGCAGGCGGCAGCGCGGGGATCGGCGCTGGCGGCGCCAGCTCATCCCACAGCATTCCCGGTTGCCCCCCCAGCAGCACATCCAAGCGGTATACCGTCTGTTTCAACGCGCTTTCCAGTGTGGGAATTTGCGCGGCCATGAGGCTCGCCTGGCCTTCGGCCTGGGCAACCTCGAGATCGCCGGCAAGTCCGGCATCGAAGCGAATTTTAGTCAGACGCGCGGTCTCCTGTTGCGCCCGCAAATTCGCCCGAGCCACCGCCAGCCGGCGCTGCAAACCGCGCAGGTCGATATAGTTTTTGGCCACGTCGCCGAGCAAGGTCACCAGCACGGCGCGCCGATCTTCCACGGCGGCATCGACGCCGGCCGCCGCCGCTTCGACGCGCCGCCGCGTGGCGCCGAATATGTCGATTTCCCAACCGGCGTCGAAGCCGGACCTATGGAGATTCTGTTCGAGATCGGCGTCCGAACGGGGTGCCGCAACAGCGCCTTGAGATCTCGATCCCACGGCGTTTTGGCTGGAGCGATTGCGTGAGTAAGAACCTGACACGGCAATGGTCGGCCAAGCTCCGGCCTCCGTCAGCGTCTGGGATGCCCGCGCTTCGCGAATGCGCGCTTCGGCAACGTAAAGATCCAAGTTCGATTGCGCCGCCCGCTCGGCCAGCGAATTCAGCAATGGATCGTTGAATTCAGTCCACCAGCGCGCCAACTCCGCCGGCTGAGAATCGATCCCGTAGTTCCATCCTTCCAGCCATTGCGAAGGCACGGCCAATGTAGGTGCCTGATAGTCCGGCCCCACCGAACAACCGAGGATGAGCAGAAACAATCCAACGATCAATCCGCCCATTTTTAATCTCAGCAAATCGACCATTCGACTATTCTTTTACTCACCACGAAGGACACGAAGAGCACGAAGTTCGGAGCCATACTCGTCCGAACCCTTCGTGTCTGTAGCCTGTCCTGAGCCCAGTCGAAGGGTGATCTTCGTGGTGAATTCGACTCTTTCTCATCGAGCCCGACAATTTACACCAACGGCCGTGAACGACTCGGACGGGCAACCACAAAAAGTTGCCCAGACTATACTTCCTCTTTAAGTACATTGCGTACTTTGCGTTCTCTGCGGCCAATTCTCCGAATTTCATTCTAGGTCCTTTGTAGTTAATTCCTCTGTTGCTTCGCCGCGGTCCGCGTCGAGCGGAAAAATGACGTTCGGTCCAAAACTTTTTCTTGGAACTCTTCGAAATAGAGATAAATCACCGGGGTGATAAACAGCGTAATGAATTGGGATACCACCAGTCCGCCGACGATGACCAAGCCAAGCGGCCGGCGCGACGCGCCATCCGCGCCGTAACCGAACGCGATCGGGAGCGCGCCGAACACCGCGGCCAAAGTTGTCATGAGGATTGGCCGGAAGCGGTCCATGCTCGCGTCGTGGATCGCTTTTGCCGCCGGCTCTCCCAACTCGACGCGCTGCAAAGCAAAGTCGACGATTAGAATACCGTTTTTCTTGACGATGCCCATGAGCATGAACATGCCGACGAAGGCGTAAAGCGACGCCTGTTCACCGAACAGATAAAGCGTCGCCAATCCGCCGACCAGCGCCGTGGGGAGCGTCGACAGCACCGTCAGCGGATGCAGATAACTTTCGTAGAGAATCGCCAGGATCACGTACATGACGAAGACCGCGAGCAGCATCAGCAGCGTCAAATCGCGCACTGTGTCGCGGAACGTCAGCGCTTCACCTTGTAAACTCGCCCGCAGTGCCGGCGGCACGATCTGCGCTGCTGCTTTGGTGACGAAGTCGGTGGCATCGCCGATAGCAACGCCGGGCTTTAAGTTAAAGAACAACGTCATGCTGGTGAACTGATTGAGGTGATTGACCGCCTGCGGGCCGAGCGCTGTTTTCCACTTCACCAGCGCATTGAGCGGCACCAAACGTTTACCGTCATCGGAGCGAATGTAGAGCTCGGCAAGATTTTCCGGCGCGGCGCGCGCCGCGTCGGCGGCCTCCAGAATGACTTGGTATTGATCGGCGGGCTTCTTGATCAGGTAAATATAATTCTGCGCGTAGGCGCTCCGCATTAGAGATAAGATGCGCGTCTCGGAAACACCGTAGCTTTTGGCTTGCTCGCGGCGCAGTTCGATGTCGAGACTCGGCGTACTGTTGAAATAGTCCGATGACAGGCTGAGAAAACCCGGATACTCGCGCAGCTTCGCCAACAGCTTGGCGCCGCTGTCGTAGACCTGCTCCGGGTTCACCCCTGAAATAGAAAAAGCGTACTGTCCCTGATTTTGACTGGTTGCGCCAGTGCTGATCTCGAGCACCGGAAACGGCCGCAAGAACGCCATGACGCCGGGAATCGAGCCCAGCCCGGCCATCAGCTTGGCAACCTCTTGCTGGATTGGCGGCCGCTCCGCCGGCGCTTTGAGAAAAGTAAACATGATGCCCTGGTTCGAAGCGATGAACTGGCCGAGCCCGGTAACTTCAACGGTGGCCATGACGTTGGGATTCTCCAACAGCACTGCGTCGACTCGGTCCTGGAGCGCGCGCATCTGCGCCGGCGACGCGCCTTCGCGGCCGATAAAGACACCGGTCACTACGCCGCTGTCGCCCGGCGGCAAAAAGGCTTTCGGCACGACGATAAAAAAACCAATCGTGCCGCCAAGGCAAGCCAGCCAGGTGAGCGCGGAAATCCAGCGCCGCTCGATAAACCAGGAGAGCGATCGGCCGTAAGCGCCGAGAACGCGCCGCTCAATGGCGCCGATGGCGCGCTCCATCCAGCCGCGTTTCATCCCCTCGCCGCGTTCTTTGAGCAGGCGCGCGCACATCAGCGGCGTGAGCGTGAGCGAAACCAGCCCCGAAGCGATGATCGCAACGACGATCGTGATGGCAAACTCGCGGAAGATGCGCCCGACCAGCCCAGGCATGAACACCAACGGGATGAACACCGCCGCCAGCGAGATGGTCATCGAGAGAATCGTAAAGCTGATTTCTTTGGCGCTGTGGAGCGTCGCCCCAAAGGCGTCCTCGCCATGTTCCATGCGGCGCACGGTATTTTCCAGAAAGACGATGGCGTCATCGACGAGAAAGCCGATCGCCAGAGTGAGCGCCATCAAAGAAAGATTATCAACGCTGTAACCCAGTAGTTGCATCACGATAAAGGTGAGCAACAAGGAGATCGGCAACGCCACCGCGGGAATCAGCGTGTCGGTGGCGCGGCCGAGAAACAAAAAGATCACCAGCACGACCAGGACGAAGGCGATCGCCAGGGTCTCTTGGACGTCTTTAACGGAGTTGACGATGCCGCGCGAGCGGTCGTAGAGCGGCGTGATGCGGATCGATCCGGGTAACTCCGAGCCGATCAATGGCAATAGCGCACGAATGCGGTCGGCGACTTCGACGGCGTTGGCGCCCGCTTGGCGGTAGACCGCGAGCACCACCGTGGCACCGGGCACCGGATAGCCGCGCGCCCAGAAACGCATGCTCAAGCGCTCGTCTTGCACTGATTCGGAAACTTTGGCGACATCGCGCAAGTAAATCGGCGCGCCGTTGCGCGCGCCAATGACCAACTCGCTGTACGCCTGGGCGCTGTCGAGCTGTCCCTGCGGTCGCAGCAACACCGTGCCGCTGGCGTCGTCGAATTGCCCAGCCCCGCTGTAGCTCGTGCCATTTTTGATCGCGCTGGACAAATCGTCGACGGCAATGCCGCGTGCCCACATGGCCGGGGGATCGGCCTTGATGCGAATCGCCGACTTGGTGCCAAACACCGCGACGCGCGAGACGCCCGGCAAAATGCTGATGCGCTGGCCGATCTGCGTGCTGCCGTAATCGTACATCTGGCCGCGTGTCGCCGAGTCGCTGGTGAGCGCGATGTACATGATCGGTTGGTCATTTGGATTAGTCTTAGAAAAAGTCGGTGGCGACGGTAGGTCCACCGGCAGGCTGCCGGTGGCTTGCGTGATCGCGGTCTGCACATCGGTGGCCGCCGCGTCGATGCTCTTGCCAAGGGCGAATTGCAGCGTGATGCTGGTGTGCCCCTGGGTGCTTTTCGAGGTCACCAGTTCCAAGCCGTTGATCTGCATGAACTGGCGCTCGAGCGGCGTCGCGATGTTGTTGGCAACGGTCTCCGGACTGGCGCCGGGATAATCCGCTTGAACTTGAATAACCGGGTAATCGACCGCCGGCAAATCATTTACTGGTAATCGTAAATAACTGAGCACACCGAACAGAATCACCGACAGGGTCAGCACCGCGGTCATGACCGGCCGGCGAATGAACGGCTCGGAAAAGTTCACCGCTTGTCTCCGTCCTTCGTCGCTGCCGGCGCGACGCCACTCGGCGTTGGCTCAGTGACGCGCACCTTACCCCCGGGGGTGACGCCCAACTGGCCTTTCACGACAACTTGTTCGCCGGCTTCGATGCCCTCGTCAATCACAATCGACTCGCCGTGGCGCTGTCCGAGTTTGACCGGACGGAGTTCCGCCGACAAATCTTTCTTGACGACAAAAACAAACGAACCCTTCGCCGACAATTGCGGCGCCTCGGCGGGAATCAACAGCGCATCCCGGCGGGTATCGAGCACTAGCCGCACTTTAGCGAATCGGCCCGGCCAAAAACGGCGGTCACCATTGGCCAGCGTCGCCCGGAGCTTTACCGTGCCCGTGCCTTCTTGAACCGAATTGTCGAGAAAAGTGAGCGTGCCCTCGCGCGCGTCAGCGGCCTCGTCGGGCAAGCGCACTTCGACGCGCAAACTGCGCCGCGCCATGTTGCGCTGCACCGCGGTCAGCTCGTTTTCAGCGATCGTGAAATCGGCATAAATCGGCTCCAAGCGCTGAATCACCAACAACGAGCCGCTATTGGCCGCCACCACGTTGCCGACGTCGACAGCGCGTTGACCGGTCCGGCCATTGATAGGTGAATGAATCGTGCAGTAATCGAGATTGATCCGGGCACTTTCCAATGCGGCGCGGCTCTGTTTGACCAACCCTTCGGCGCTTTCGACCGCGCTCTTCTTGGTGTCATACTCCTGCCGTGATACCGCGCGCGGGTCGCTGACGCTCTCGACGCGAGCGAAGGTGATTTTGGCTAAACTCAGCCCGGCTTCGGCTTGAGCGAGATTGGCTTCGGCTTGCTGGAGTTGAGCCTGGTACGGCCGCGGGTCGATGGTGAAAAGCAAGTCGCCGGCTTTTACATCGGCGCCGTCGGTAAAATGGATTTGCGTGATGCGCCCGGAGACTTGCGGCTGGATCGAGACCACTTCACGGGCGACGATCTTGCCCACGGCGTCGATGTAAAGCGGGACATCCTGGCTTTTTGCCGTCGTCACCGTCACCGGGGCCGGTGGGCGCTCGAAATTTGCCGGCTCCTTCTTACCGCATCCGGCAAACAGTGCCGCACAAACGCATACGGCGGTGAACCCAACGTCCACCGCCGCATGCCGAGTCGTAAAAATCCGCTTTACGTGCAATATCACGCTTAAGCAACGAGACGTCGCTCAGGCTCAGCGCTAAGTGCGCTCTGCGCTTGTTTATGCAGAGCTTTGCGTTCGCGCGCTTCCCATTCCCTGAGTCCACGGCGAATATAGTTGGGCTCCAAGTTGAGCAAGGTGCAGATCGATACGAAGGAGCAGAACCAGTTCGCATCGTCGCTGAATAGCCATTCCTTGGCTTCGTCGAACAGCACCCGGCGTTTGCCGTTCACAGCGAACAAATTTTCTTGGAAGCAACGGATGCCGTCTTCGAGAACCGCCAGCAGCAGCGTCCGTTCCGGCTCCAGCGGAATCTTGCGGCGGAAGTTCGCCGCATAGTCTTCGCCCAACAGCGTGTCGGGTTGAAACAGCGAGCCGATCCGATCGTCCATGCCGGCCGTGCGGGTGCTGCTGGTGCTCTTGCTAGTATCCTTGAATTCCATTTTCCTTCTCCCCCATGAAATAAAAAAATTATTTGCTGAATTTACCCTTCAACTTGCTAAAAGCTGCAATGCTTTCGGACTGTAATAGCGGTGCACCGCCTGTTCTTTAAGCCCCAGTCCCAGCAGCGCGAACCAAGTTGCCTGTGAAACCAACTCTTCCTTGGTGACCTTGTAATCGACGGCAGGCTTGCTCGGCCGCAAATGCAACATCAGCGAGAACGCCACATGCTGAACGAACCAAACTGCGAGATCGCGCCGAATCGGTGTATCGTTCATCTCGCCGGAGTCGGCCGCCGCATGCAGACAAGCCTCAAATTTTTTCAGCCACGCCGTGGCCAGCTTCTTGTGCATCAGCCTGACCAGTTCCCCGTCCCCGAGCAGGCTCCGAACCAGCAGCGAATTCAACGCGGCCCGATGGGTGTCGCCGACACGGCCAAGCACGTAGTGCGAAATCATGAAATGAACCATCACGACCAACGTCGACACCGATGCGTCAAACTCAAGAATCCGGCTGGCTTCAGCGAACGTCTGTCCTTTAGAGCAGTTATCGAGCATCGCCGCGTACAGCGACTCCTTGCTCGGAAAATGTTTGTATAAGAGCGCCTCAGAGACCCCGGCAGCTTGGGCCAGCTCTTTGATCGTCGTACCGTCGAAACCTTTTTCTGCAAAAATATCCTGGACCGCTTCGACGATCGCTTCCTTGCGTGCTACAGCTGTCAATCTTGGTAAGGTTCGCATCAGGGCTAGTTAGTTAGCATTTACTCACTACCGCTGTCAAGAGGAAAATTTTCTCACTACCCAGCCGGTTCTCAGACCCCCGAGAAGGCTAAAACCTGCCCCAAAGTGCTCTCCGCCTATTCCACCCCAAACTCCACTTCGGCGAAGCTGGTGAATCAACACTTAGTTGTCGCCAGTGGGTCTCTCGATACGAACGTGTGCGAGGCTCGCGCAAAATTTCTCGGCGCCAATACTTTCGGATTCGGATATTCCTCTCGCAAAGGCGCAAAGACGCCAAGTTCACATTTGTTGTCATTTCGAGCGCAGGGAGAAACCTTTCATAGATCCCTCGCATTCGCTCGGGATGACGGGCATCGGCCCGTCACCTTTGCGCCTTAGCGTCTTTGCGGGAGATAATCCGAGACCGATCGGTGCGCGAAGCGCACCCTACGAAAACTGAGCTTGGCCGAAGGATCGAAGGGTACGCGAGATATTCCGACCGCATTGAATTTTTTGCGCCCCCTTCGATTGAACTCAGGGCATGCTTTGCGTTCCGATCGCCCTGAGCCAGTCGAAGGGTGCGGCCAATCCCCTCTTCACGACAGCAGCAATTCCAAATCGTCCCGCGTCAGTTTGTAGGATGCGGTGACCAAGGGGAACCGCATCGGTTGTGGCGCGCATTCGCTCGATGCGGTTCGCAGACTCACCGCATCCTACAGAGCTGTCATCCGTCATACTGGCGCACGCCGGTATCCATCCGAACGATGCGGTTCCTATCGTCACCGCATCCTACAATTTCTTTTTTGCGTTCTTTGCGGCTAAATTTCCGGTCACGACAGCAGCAATTCCAAATCGTCGCGGGTCAGGTTGCGCATCACGCTGTTATCGGCGGTGATGATGGCGTCGGCCAAGTCGCGCTTGGATTTTTGCAGCTCCACGACTTTTTCTTCCACCGTGTCGCGGGCGATCAATCGGTAGGCGAAGACCGGTCGGGTCTGGCCGATGCGGTGGGCGCGGTCGATCGCTTGGGTTTCCACCGCGGGATTCCACCAGGGATCGAGCAAATAGACGTACTCCGCAGCGTGCAGATTCAGACCCAAACCGCCGGCTTTTAGACTGATCAAAAACAATCTCACGTTAGGGTCGTTCTGAAATTGTTCCACCGGCGCTTGGCGATCACGGGTGCGGCCATCCAAGTACATGTAGGGAATGTTCTGCCGATCCAGCCGGCGGCGCACGATGGCGAGCAGGCTGGTGAACTGCGAGAACACCAGCACCTTGTGATTTTCCTCAAGCACCTGGTCGAGCTGCGCCAAGAGCGTGTCCACCTTGGCGCTCGGCTCGTCGACTTTTTTCTTGTCGATCAAGCCCGGATGGCAGGCTGCTTGGCGCAAGCGCAAGAGCGCTTCGAGCACTTGAATCTTGAATTGCCCCGATCCCTCGCCCGCGCCTTTTTTGAGCAGCCGCGCGCGATAGTAATCGCGCAACTCGTCGTAAAGTTTTCGATCGTTGGCTTCGAGATCGCAGTAGATCGTTTGCTCGGTCTTTTCCGGCAGCTCGGTGGCGACCTGGCCCTTGGTGCGCCGCAAGACAAACGGCCGCAAGGCCTTGGCCAAAACCATGCGCGTCGGCTCGTCGGGATTTTTCCCGACGTTGCTGAAGATCGACGCGCTGCCGAGCATTCCCGGATTGAGAAATTCGAATAGGCTCCACAGCTCGCCCAAATGATTTTCCACCGGCGTGCCGCTCATCGCCAAGCGATGGTCGGCGTTGAGCAGGCGCACCGCTTTGGCGGAAAGCGTGCTGGAATTCTTGATCGCCTGGGCTTCGTCGAGAATGCAGTAATCGAAGCGCTGATTCTTAAAATGAATCGCATCGCTTCTCAACGTGCCGTAGGTGGTGAGCACGACATCGTAATTGTCGAAGTGATCGCCCGGCTTGAGCCGCGTCACGCCGGTGTGATCGAGGATGCTGAGCTTTGGCGCGAAACGCGCCGCTTCCCCTTTCCAATGAAACACCAGCGAGCGCGGCACCACCACCAGCGCCGGCGGCGGCGAGTTTTGCTCATCGTTGCGGCGCACTTCCCGGCGCGCTTCGAGCAGCGCCAGCACTTGAATCGTCTTGCCGAGACCCATGTCGTCGGCCAAGCAGCCGCCGAAGCCGAAGCGTTGGAGAAAGTTAAGCCAGCCCAGCCCCTCGCGTTGATAACCGCGCAGCTCGCCGCGAAACTCCGCCGTCGGCGCCTGCTCTCGAATGCCGGCGAAGCCGCCAAGCTCCTGGCGCACGCGCTCGAACACCGCGTCCACCGAGACCGCCGGTTCCGAAGCGAGCAGCGCGTCGAGCAGGCCAGCCTGCGAGCGAGTGAAGCGCACATGTTCGTCGTTCGCGCTGCCCAGGCCAGCGAGCATTTTGTATTTTTTAATCCATTCCTCGGGAATGATTCCGAGGGAGCCGTCGTCGAGCCGCACGCTTTGTTCGCCCTGCTTGATGGCGCGGAGCAAGCGCGGCAGGCCAACTTTGGTATCACCGAACTCGGCGCCGCCTTCAAGCTCGAACCAGTCGACGCCGGAGCTGACCGCCATGCTGAGCGCGCCGGGTTTTCGATAGACGTCGCCTTCAACCTCGACTCGCCAGCCCTCTTGAGTCAGGGCGCGCACCACTTTGGGCAACTGGTCGGGTGGCAGCTCTAAATCGGCGCGGTCGAATTCAAAGCCTTTGCGAAAACCGAGCTGTCGGAGCCGGGACCTCGCCTGTTCCTCGGCGGCGGCGTCGCGGGTCACCCAGCGGCGTTGCTCCTTTTGATAAATCCCGCTGCCGGTCTTCTGGTGCAAGACCATCACGCCGTCGTAGTCGAAGGACAGCTCCCCCGCCAAACGCGTCGGACTCCAAACGTTGTGCTTACCAGCCTTGAGGATTAGCCGCGGCTTGGGCTGGCCGGTGACCGTTTCGAATCTAAGATCGTCGGGCATCGCGATCGGCGGCTGGCGCGCCATGCTGACCCATTCATCGAGAAATTGGTCACTTTCCTGCTTGGTAAATCTCAGCGCAGAGTGCGCGCGCAGGATAGAAATCCAGGCAAAGGCTCCGTGATCGTTCAGGCGCGCGATCCGGCCGTCGTAAAACACCAGCCCGCCGGACACCAGCAGCACCGGCGTTGCCAAAGCAAGTTCATCCTCATCGCGGCGCAGTGCGCCGGTGAGCTGGTAATGCGCGCCGTCGCTATCGAGCGCGACGTTGAGACATAATTCCCACGGCGGTCTGTCGTCCCAGGTTAGCGCGGTAACGCCGTCGGCAACTCGCGGGCTACGGAGAAAACAGCGTCCGGTGCCGCAAATCAGCGGCAACAAGACCTCCCAGAGCGTTTCTGGAACGGTAAATCGCCCGGGGCTGCTGTCGTAGTAGGTCGAATAGCTGTAACCCAGCTCCTGGCGCGCGCCGAAAAGAATTCCAATGACGCGCCGGTCAGCGGGATCTTTGACCCGGTCTATTTCATTGCTGTACAGCCGCTGATTTTTGAGCTTGCCCCACTCGCCGTTCATTTTGCGTTCGCGCCGACCCACCTCAATGACCAGTTTGCCACCACTCAACACGGCGTCAACATCAATCGAATAGTTCAGCTCCAACTCCGGCGCCGGCCTGCCGGTCGAGCGCTGCGCCGCCGAATCAATGGCGCTCTTGATCGTCAGCAGTTGCTGCTTCCAGCTCGGCTCGGGCGGCTTGCGCGGTTGGGGCATCGAGACGGTCCATTTAGAACGGAGCCCACCTCTGGGTGTACTGGGTGTAAGCGTCTCAGGCACTTCCATGTCAAGAACATTCTTCAAGTAGCCGCGTTCTTCCGCGGCCAGCGCCGTCGCCCAAATATGCTTGCAGGCCTCGTAATCGGCTTTAAAAAAAGGGCAGGTACAGGAGTAGTCGACAAATCCTTCGGCCACTGCCATCTCAACCCGGTAGGCTTGGGAGCCTTGCACCCGCGCCGAGACCGACTGGTCGTTGCCTTGCAGCAGCCGCACCGCACCGGTGCGAAAATAGGTGCGGCCGCGCTGCTGCACCAGTCCGGAGACTTCCGCGGAAAGTTCCTCGGTCAAATAACCCACAACAGACTTGAGTAACTTATTGTACGAAAAAAGTCCATGAAAGCGGAAAGGATTTGCTGTGCTTCCGTTTAATTTCAACGCCGCATCCATGTAGGGGCAGGCCTACGTGCCTGCCCTCCGAACGGGCCTGCCCGCAGCCATGCAGGCGGGCAACCACATAGGGTTGCCCCGACAAATTTTGGTGAAGCTGAACCACTACCGCGATCGGTTAGCTACGCTTACGTTGACAAGAGTCTCGTGCCCGTGCGAAAAGCTCGGCAAGCGAGCGAATCAATTTAGTTCGCGAGCGGGGTTTGAACCCCGCTCGCGCCCAAAGGGGATGCTCGCCCCCTTTGGAAACCCCATTTAATTGTTCCCGCCTCAAGAGGCGGGGTTTACTTAGAATCGAGGTGGAGAGATGATCAAGGATAAAGCCAAACCGCGCATTATCGATGCCGACGGTCATGTGCGTGAGACCGACGAAGAGATTATCGAATTCATGGCCGCTCGCTACCGTAACCGCCGCGACGCCATGCTTTATTTTCCACTAACGCCGCACCATGGCTGGCACCGCTCGATCCCGGCCAACGATTTTCGCCAGCAAGACTTTCGCGTGCCGGACTGGCGCGAATGGACCGGTAAACTCGACGAAGGGCAATTCGAGCTTACCGTTCTTTATCCGACGCGCTTCATGCATATCGGCCAGATCGGCAACCCGCCCTACGCCGTCGAGCTCTGCCGCGCCTACAACGACTATTTGCACGAGCGTTTTCTGGCGCATGACCGGCGCTTCCGTGGCATGGCCCTGCTGCCGCTCCAGGATCCCCAGGCGGCGCTCAAAGAACTGCGCCGCGCGGTGAAAAAGTACCGCATGGTCGGCGGCATTCTGCCGGCGGACGGTTTGCAATTACCGCTGGGCCACAAGCAATACTGGCCGATTTTTCAAGAAGCGGACAAACTCGGCTGCGCCCTGTCGGTGCACTCGTGCAATTCGCTGCGCGATAACGACCGCTATCTGGTGCCCAACGAAGCGGCGACGCTTACCCACGTCATCCCGCAAATGCGCCAGTTCACCAACATCATGTTCTCCGGCGTAATGAACCAGCTTAAGAAACTCCGGCTGGGCTTTCTCGAAGCCGGCTGCGGTTGGACGCCGTTTTTAATCAGCAAGATCGAAGCGCGGCTCGAACGGGTCAGCCCGAAAGAGCGGCCGGTTTTACCGAGCGAACTGCTCGCCCGCAAGCAACTCTATTTTCAATGCGGCGAAGAGGTCACAACCAAGCGCGATGTCGAATTGCTCGGCGACGATTGTCTTTTATGGGCATCCGACTTTCCCCATGAAGCAACCCGCACCGACATGAAGGCGTTGGTCCATCAACACTTCGCGCGCAAAGATTTAAGCCGCGAAGCGAAGCGGAAAATAATCTACGACAATGCCAAGCGGTTTTACCGGCTCTAAAGGCTGACTCGTTCAAGTCGT